>JACAEV010000087.1 GCA_013388645.1 Syntrophaceae bacterium
TATCGAGGTATCTTCATAAAAAAGATGGCCTCTTTATTGCAAAAAGAGGGGTTCCGAATTTCTGTGGTGACTCCAAAAATTTATAATAAGAGCCGCTATTTCGAAAAGGAAAACGAAATAAAAATTTATCGCTTTCCTTTTTTTGCAAGAGACAAGCTCCTGATTGAACATCATAACATTCCATACCTGCGAATGATTCTTTATTACCTTACCGGCTTCTTTTTAACGTTATATGTTTTATTAAAAAACAGATGTCACCTCATCCATGTCCATTGGGCAATCCCCACAGGACTCATTGGGGTTTGTGTCGTGAATCTACTTAAAAAACCCCTGGTTGTAACCATCCATGGATCTGACCTCAGAATGGCTATGAACAACACAGGATTCCTTAAAAAGATTTTTATTTATGTCTGCAGAAAGGCGTCACATCTTAACTGTGTTTCTGAGGTCCAGAAAAAAGAGATCGAGCAATTGGGCATCAGAAATAAAAAAATGTCAATGATCCCCATGGGAGTAGACGAAGCATTTTTAGAGGCGGGGAGAAATCGGGAAAGAAAATCGAAAGACGGATTTTTCACAATTCTTAGTAATCGAAACCTTCTTCCAATCTACAATGTATCTTTATTGATTCGGGCCATTCCCATAATTCTGAAAGAAAAGCCAGAGGTAAAGTTTTTGATTGCAGGGGATGGGTCTGATAGAGAAATATTGGGAAGAGAAGTGAAAGCCTTAAATATCAACTCATCTGTTAAATTCTTAGGACGGATTCCCCATCAGGAGATGCCCGGTCTTTTAGCCCAAGCAGATATTTATGTTTCCACATCTTTATACGATGGAACATCGGTTTCCCTGCTTGAAGCAATGGCCTGTGGAGCATTTCCTATTGTTACAGACATTCCATCAAATAGAGAGTGGATTGTTGATGGCAAGAATGGTTTTTTGGTCCCAACAAAAGAAGCTGAGACACTGGCAAGTAGAATACTTGGTGCCATTCACGATCAGGGTTTTTTGGAGAGAAGCAAATTGGAGAATCAGCTTATAATTGAGAAAAACGCATTTTGGCCTATAAATATAAAGAAACTTGAGGCAATATATTCGAGCCTCTAATATGGCATAATGTTTGCAGAAAATATTTTTTAATATGTGTGAAATTGGTCGAATTTCTTAATATATCTATAACTTATTGTTATTAAATAGGAAATATTTTTTCTTTTGAATGTTCAAATGATGAACGGTGTACAAAAAAAGTCTTTAAATTTACATATGTTGTCATTGACTAATGAAAAATAATAATCCTAACTTCTTCAAACCATCTGAAGAATTGAGAGAGCTGAGGCTTTTAGAGGAGTTGGAAAAAAATCCTATCATTTCGCAAAGAGAAATGAGTCATAAATTTGGGATTGCTCTGGGAGTGACCAATGCATGCCTTAAAAGGATGGTTCGAAAGGGATGGATACGGATTAGAGGGTTTGATCACAGAAAAATAGGATATTACTTGACACCCAAAGGGTTTGTGGAAAAATCCAAACTCACTTTTCACCTCGTGTCAGGGATCGTTCAACATTATTCTGAGCTGAAACAAGTTATCGCTGAGAGGCTTTTAGAGATGCAGCGCGAGGGCATGAGGAGGATTGTTTTTTATGGGGTGAGTGATGAAATGGAAGTGGCTTATATTACCCTTCAGGGAGTGAATCTGAAGCTGGTTGGGATTGTGGAGGATGATGAAAAATTCAAACCTCAAATCATTTTTGGATATGAGGCTGAACCTGTAAGCAGAGTTCAAGAGTTAAAACCCGATTGTATTTTAATCACTTCCTTAATTGAGAATGGAATAAAAAGAGAGAAAGTAAAAAAGATTTATGGCCAGAACTCGATTTGTATTAAAGATATCTGCCTATAAAAAGGGTTTAGGTTAAGGGAACGGGTACGGCTACGAAGTCCGTATCGTTTATAAAAGGTTATAAAAGGTTAAGTTTATCGTTTTTAATTCTCCTTTTACACGTAACCGTTACCGGTAACCGAAACGGGCCTCGTTACCGTGAAACGAAATCTTTATTTTCTGCTGGACATAATGAAGATTTTAACATCAATGTACACGATGAGAAGAGGGGGAGCCTACGACAGGTTCATGATGATGCTCGAGGCTCTCTTAGAGAAAGGGTGTCAAGTGTACTGCCTTTCTTTGACCCCGGTTCAGGTTCAAAATTCTTGTTTTCACAACCATGTCTTTTTTTACCCTTTTAGAAAAAAAGATAATTCGATGGCCAAATTGACAGTCTTCTTCCTTTTCCCTCTTTGGTCGTTATGGGTAGGCTGGAGGAATAGAATTGACCTCCTAGTTGCCTTTGGGTCCGTCTATGCCTTCATTATGAGTTTTACTAAATGGTTGTTACAAAAACCAATGGTGACTTTTATCCGTGGGGATTATTCATTTGCTTTAAGAATGCAAAATTTCCCAAAAACCTTACTCCTTCTGAATAAAGTGATTGAATATTATGGTCTTCTATTTTCAGATAAGATCATTACTAATAATTCTACTACCCGAGATGAAATATTAAAAAGTTTGGGAAAGGGAAGGATCCCCGATGTTCTGGTTCTTTATAACAATATCAACCCAATAAATATTCTTCATCCAGAAGATATTTCCGAGACTAAAGAGAAATATGGCATCCCTGAGAATGCGAAGGTCTTGGTGACAGCTGGCATTTTGACCCCGGGCAAGAATATTGAGCTCCTTATCAATTGCTTACCTCAAATAAGAATAGAAAATCTTTATCTCTTTATAGTTGGAGACAGTCCAATGGAAACCAATTTACACTATAGGAATTCCCTGCAAGGATTAGCAAGAAAATTGGGGGTTGAGGAAAAGGTTATTTTCACAGGTTGGATTGAGAAAGAAGAATTGTGGAAGATTTACCTCGCGTCTGACCTCTTTGTATTGCCTTCATTGAATGAAGGCATGCCCAATGCAATGCTGGAAGCCTTGGGATCTAATTTACCATGCCTGGGGAGCAATATTCCCGGAATGAAAGATATTCTTCAATACGATGAACTGCAATTTTTTCCTTTAGATGGAAAGACCTTAGTCGATAAAATTGATCACTTTTTTTCTAATATCGAAGTCCTTGATAGGATAAAAAAATTATGTCAAGAGAGAAAGAAGGTTTTCACCTTCGATTGGAAGGAGGAGGTTTTTAACACGATAAAGGTTTTCGCTTTTCAAAAACTGTTGAAAAAAGGATTGTAGGTCAGTATAAAAAGCACATGAGTGGAGAATGTAGTCAATGAATTGGGAATGAATAATGACTCCAGGGGAGTCTAGTATCTACAGCGAACAGTTGTTTAAATTTTTTTAAAAACCTCGGGATAAAATGTGGAAATAGTGAACTGTAACCTTTGTGGTTCAGATAAATATAGAGTTACATACTCCATGCCTGATCACCGGTATTTTATTAATGAGTGGTTTAACGTAGTTGAATGCGCTAATTGCGGATTAGGGTTTGTGAACCCAAGACCAACCCGTTCTGAGATGTCAAAATATTATCCCTCGGCTTTTTTTGACTATTTTGAGAGTGAACGAGATTATCATTTGCGTCGTTATTCGGCTGAAGCGAAATTTCTCCAGGGAATTGCTCCGAAGGGTCATAGACGATTGTTAGACTTGGGTTGTGCAAATGGAGATTTCCCAAGATACATGCAACAACTGGGATGGAAAGTAGAAGGGGTAGAGGTTTCCCAAAACTCAAAAACCATTACCGATTTCAAGGTCTATAAACAAGACTTTACAGAGATAGAGGTATATGAGCCGAGTTATGATGCAATAACGGCATGGGCGGTTTTGGAACATGTTCATGATCCCATGGCCTATTTTAAGAAAGTGGCTCTGGTTTTGAAATCAGGAGGAGTATTTGTATTCTTAGTAACGAATTTCAAGAGTCTCTCGTCTAGATGCCTTTTCCTTGAAGATATACCACGGCATTTGTACTTCTTCACCGAAGAAACAGTTAAAAAATATCTTGCAACATCTGGTTTCGATCTTATCCATACAGATTATGACAATAAAATATATTCAATGCGTCCTATAAATTTCCTGCGCTATTATTTTTATCGCTATTTTAAGAAGCAGAGGTTTGAATGGAGACATACCCAATTTAGGAGTCTTTACTCCTTTGAGAAAAACCACCTGACAGGAAAACTAAAGCATTTGCTTTTAGACCCCATAGATGTGTTTGACCAGCTGTTAAGCCCGATCTATGAAAGATACCAGATTATTACGAAAAAATATGGCATTGTAACCTATATTGCGATGAGACGTTAGGTTTGGATAAGGCAGGGAAAACATATTGGGACGAAAGGTGGGAGAATCCGTTTTTACCCGAAGCGATTAATCCGTATCGGAAAGGTCCAAATCATTATCTGGATCGGAAATTTCATGCTTTTTTCTGCACTGTGTTTTCTCGCTGGGAAACTAAAAACAGGAGGCTTCTTGAAATTGGGTGCGCAAGATCTGCATGGCTTCCTTATTTTGCAAAGGAATTTGGGTTTAAGGTTTATGGGATTGATTATTCTGAGGCAGGGTGTCAGCAAGCGATGCAAGTATTATCCAATGAAGGAGCCAAAGGTAAAATTGTATGTGCAGACTTCTTCTCGCCTCCTGAGTGGATGATAGGGAAATTCGATGTGGTGATTTCATTTGGGGTTCTGGAGCATTTTCAGGATACACAAAATTGCATTTCTGCGTTTTCAGCATATCTCAAACCAAAAGGGATTATGATAACAAATATCCCTAACTTCACAGGGCTGTTAGGATCAATTCAAAAGTTAATGAACCGAAACGTATTTAATATGCACGCCCCCTTGTCTCTGGGGGAGATTGCGGAGGCGCATCGGAAAAACATGCTTGAGTTAATCTTTTGTGACTATTTCCTTGCCGTAAACTTTGGTGTTGTGAATTTTGAAAATATGAAAGATGGTATTGCGTATAAGTGGATTCTTCAATCCTTCTGCTGGCTAAATAGGATAATCTGGTTCATCGAAGAGTTAATCCCAATTAAACCAAACCGTTGGTTTTCACCTTATATCAACTGTGTGGGGATTAAATTCTAAAGCCGAGAATATAAAACATGTAAAAAAGTTTTAAAGTTGTTCACCCTTATTTTAAAAAGAGTTTTTTGAGATAGTAGCTATGGGCATAATCAAGAAGGTATTCGGGGCTTCAGCAATCATCATTTTAGCAAATGGTTTGAATCGTTTATTTGCTATTTTAGCGGCCCCCGTTCTGACGAGGATCTTGGGGCCTGTGCCATATGGGGTCATGGCATTGGTAGGGACAGTGACCAGTTTAGCATCCACATTGAGTCTTCTTGGAATTGATATGGGCTATGTAAGATTCTATTTTTCGAAAACAAATAAAACCGGTCAAGCCGTTGAAAAATTTTGTTGGCGTTATGCTATTTTCTCCTCAGTCATTGTTGGTATACTAAGTATGTGTTTGTGGAGGATATTATTAGGAAAACCCTATAATAACTTCTTCATCGCTCTGTTAGTGGGCTTCACTGTTATATTATTTGTAGCCAATACGATGTCCCAGACCGGTGCTCGTTTAAGAGAGAAGTATAGGCGCATTGGGTGGGCAATCGTAGCATCAGGTGTCTTCGCGACTTTAATAACTATCCTGTTAGCAATTCTTTGGCGCGCAGATGAGTGGCCGCTTTTGATAGGATTTACAATTGGAATATTAATGAGTGTAACCATCATGGGTTTCCCCAAAGGTATCTCCCTTACAAAACCCTCTGAATTAGCGACTAGGGAGAAATGGTCTATTGTTAGGCTTGGGCTACCGGGTTTAGTTACTGGAATTATGTATTGGATACTGAGTTCTTCAGACCGCTGGTTTCTTAAGCATTTTTGGGGGGAACAGGCTGTAGGAGTTTACTCTTTCGCATATAATGTTGCGATCATTGGAATCATTGTAAATACCGCTATGGTATTAACATGGTTTCCAGAATCTATAAGGACCTACGAGCAAGATAGGCAAGAAGCTTCGACAATTCTTGGTGAAGTTTGGGGAGGGTTAGCTTTCCTTTTGTGTTTAGTTTGGTTGATGGTTGCATCGATCGGTGGCGACACGATCCGTTTATTGGCAGATTCCCGGTTTCATGGCGGCGCTGCATATGTTCCGTGGATCGCGGGAGGTGTTTATTTTTATGGGATGGCCCAATTAGCCAATACAGGGTTGTTGATTTCAAGAAACATGAAGCCGGCTGCACAACTATGGCTTATCGGTGGTTTCATAAACCTGATTTCAAATTATTTTGTCATTCGAGTTTGGGGAGCATATGGCGCAGCTATCATAAATTGCTTAAGCTTCGGGTTCATTTATTTAGGGGTAATGTGGAAATCAGGGAAATACTATAAGTTGAATTTAAAAAAAAGAAAACTTTTAGTCGCAGCCTTAGTGATTTTGATATGTGGTGTGCTAATGGGTCCGTCATGGCACGCTTATCCACTCGCAAGCATCGGTCTGAAGCTACCAACATATTTTGGGATTTCAATATGTTTAATCTGGTTGATTTTACCAAATTGGGTACATCAGTTTAAGGTTCAGCTGAAGGAATATCGAGATAGGATACGATAAAATGCGGGTACTCTCTATATTACAATTCAGCCCTCCTTCAAAACTTTGTGGTGGAGCAGAGAGGCAGATGCACTCTATTCATAAAGGACTCGTCTCAAAAGGAATTGATGTTCAAGTTTTGGCCGACTTTTCAAATGTTGGCCAAGCGTATCAAGTATTTGAGGGTGTAACTATATGGGGAATTCGATTCCCAATCCTTCCCCCTAATATATTACGTTTATCTATGATTCAATCCTGGGTAAGGTTGAAAAGGATCTTAAGGTTAATCAATAACAATATAGGACAGGTTGACCTTATTCAGGTTACTCCTATTCGGGAGGTCGCCGTGTGGGGTTTCTGGCTTTCGAGAGCCCTCAATGTCCCTTGGGTCGGAAGAGTTGCCTGTAGTGGTTCCTATGGGGATTTTGGCTATATGAATAAGTATATGTCACGGAATATTTTCGTGAAGAGACTGATCCCTGAACTTTTGAGGTCCTGCTCAAGGGTCATCGCTCTTGATCAAGAAACCTACCAAGAAGTATTAATAAATGGCTTATCAAAAGACAAGGTAATTATTATTTCTAATGCTGTCGTTTTTGAACAGATTCCTTCGAATAAGAAGGCTAAAGAAATCCCCGAAGGTGGAATATTGCTTTTTCTTGGGCGCATTGCTCCTCAAAAACGGGTCACTGATATTGTCAAAGCATATGCCATCTTAAAACAGAACGCAGGGACAAATTGCAAGAGAAAATTACCTCTCCTGAAAATCGTGGGCGGTGGGAATATTGAAGGCCTGGAGAATTTAGTCAATTCATTAGGTATTCAAAGTAGTGTCGAGGTCGTAGGTTACCGTGAGAATGTCGAACCATTTCTGCAAAAAGCAATTGCTATAATCAATGCTTCAGAAACTGAAGGAATGCCTAACTCTGTCATGGAAGCATGTGCTTATGGGGTTCCAAGTATTCTGTCATCCATTCCAATTCACCGTGAAATAGCTAGTCGGACAGGAATGATAGAATTTCTTTTTCCTGTGGGGGATATAAAGGTTTTAAGTGAAAAAATAGGAAATTATTTGTCCATGAAAACCGAGGACATGATTCAAAAGAGAAACCAGTGTTATGAATATGCGCAAGGTTTTACGAGAGAGAATAGAGATTTGGCATATTTGAATCTATACACCCAAATAATCGAAGGGTTTCCTGCTCAATATAAAGAGTTTTAAGAACGAGGCTCAGCGCTGGGATAATGGGTCTTGATGAGAGAAATGATTGATGTTTGAATTATAAAAAATTTTTAAACCCAATATAAAATAATATTGCATCATGAATGGACCTATGCAAAAACAAATGACTGGGTATCGATTTGAATTTGATAAAAACTGGCAACGATTTCTTTTGATGTTGAATGAAGAAAGAATTGTGGAGTCTGAAAAGTCATTGATGCTTATGCTGGAGGTAGATAATCTGAGAGAAAAGTCCTTTCTCGACATAGGGGCAGGTAGCGGTTTGTTTTCTCTTGCCGCAAAGCGATTAGGTGCGAGGGTCTTCTCATTTGATTTTGACACCCTTTCGGTAGCATGTACAAAGGAATTAAAACGACATTATTTCCCTGAAGATCAAAATTGGTCTGTCGAACAAGGAAATGTTTTGGATACGGACTATTTGACCTCTTTGGGAAAGTTCGATGTTGTTTATGCCTGGGGAGTACTCCATCACACGGGCTGCATGTGGAAGGCATTGGAAAACATAGCCCAATTAGTTAGGGAGGGAGGTAAACTTTTTATTTCAGTTTATAATGACCAAGGGAATGCTAGCCGTCGTTGGACAGGAATAAAAGTTTTATATAGCAAGTCTAAAAGACCTATTAAACTAATAATAGTTTTAGGCGTGGGGGCATACTGGGAAATGCGTTCAGCGTTAGCCAGATTGATGCAATTTAAAAACCCTCCGCCATTCAAAGATCGGATTAGAAATAAAAGGGAGAGAGTTATGTCTGTTTGGCATGACTTAGTTGATTGGGTGGGAGGCTATCCATTTGAAGTGGCTAAGCCTGAACTAATTTTTGATTTTTTGCAGGAGTCGAGGATTTGTACTCACAAAATTAAAAACCTGTGGCGGTGGGCTCGGGTGCAATGAGTTTGTATTTATACGAGACAACATGATAGTAGCATGAAAATTCTAATGGTAATTTCACAATTTTTTCCTTTAATTGGAGGGGCAGAAAAACAAGCCCAGTTACTCGCAAAAACCATACAAAATAAAGGAGTTGAGGTGAACGTTGTTACTGGGTGGTGGAAGTTTGGGACTCCTCAAGCAGAAATGATGGATGGGATAAATGTCTTTAGGAATTTTTCTTGTTGGGGAATGTTTGGAATTAGGGGAATTCGACCCCTGGGAGCGGTGATCTATATTTTCAATCTTGCTATTTATCTTCTCATCCACAAGCGAGAATACGATATCATCCACGTTCATCAAGCTCTTTATCCTGCTTTTGTTTCAGTATTAATCGGTAAAAAGATCCTCCGAAAGCCTGTCATCGTAAAGACGGCAAGCTCTGGTATAACAAGCGATATCAAACAGCTCAAGAAATACCCTTTTGGAAACATTCAACTTAGATATCTTATTAAAGAGGTGGAGTATCTGGTTTCAAACAGTAAAGTGGGGGGAGATGAGTTTAAGGAGATTGGGTTTCCAGAGTCCAAAATTGTTTTTATCCCGAATGGTGTTGATATTCCAAAAGAGAAAAAAATTTCCTTCAGTGAAGTGAAACTCGTCATGGTGGCCGCCAGGCTAAGCTTGGAAAAAGGAATCGATGTTTTGCTCAGGGCATGGGTCGAGGTGGCATCCATGTATCCGGGACTAAAATTGATAATTGCTGGACAGGGCCCCTTAGAGTCTTCACTGAAAAAACTTTGCCAAGATCTGGAATTGACTGACTCTGTTGAATTCGTTGGATTAATTCCTAATCTAAATGAACTTTTTAGCTATACTGATCTATTTGTTCTACCATCAAGGACCGAGGGGCTATCGAATGCATTATTAGAAGCGATGAGCTATGGTTTACCGTGTATCACGACAAATGTAGGCGGTAATATCGAATTGATTGGAGACGATGGCAGAAAAAAAATTGTTCAGGGAGGTTTCCTCATAGCAAAAAATGGTTTGTTAGTTAATTCGGATGATGTGGAAGGCCTCTCTCAAGCAATGCTCTTTCTTATTCGAAACGGAATCAAAAGGGAAGAATTAGGGAATCAAGCGAGATCATCTATTCAGGAACATTATTCTATCGATCTGATAGCAGATCAATATATTGGATTATATCAGCATATGCTTAATAGGAAACTCTGATGTGTGGAATCTGTGGGGAAATAGACTTCAGCAACGGTGTGCAGGTTGAATCCATTTTTCGGATGTGCAATGTGTTGGCCCATCGCGGTCCGGATGACGAAGGGATGGTGTTCATTAAAGACACCCATGCTATTGAAATAAAGAAACCCTTCGAAATCTCCTTAGGGGAAAAAGGGTTTGATGTAGGCCTAGGGCATCGGAGACTATCGATCATCGATCTTTCGGCTGCTGCCCATCAGCCCATGTGCAATGAAAATGGAACGATCTGGATCGTTTTCAATGGAGAGATTTATAATTTCCAAATTCTAAGAAAGGAGTTGAAACAGAAAGGCCATTCATTTAAATCGAACTCGGATACGGAAACCATCCTCCATGCTTATGATGAATGGGGCGTGGAATGTCTAAAAGCCCTAAGAGGTATGTTTGCCTTTGCAATCTGGGACTCCACGATGAAACGCCTGTTTTTAGCTCGAGACCGATTAGGGAAAAAACCTTTAGTCTATTTTAGCCAGAATGGTCGGTTTGCTTTTGCTTCGGAGATCAAAGCCCTTCTGCAGTTACCAAATATTCAAAGGGAAGTAAACGACATTGCCATTCATCATTATCTAACCTATCAATACGTTCCCTCTCCCGACACTATCTTTGAGGGGATCAAGAAACTTCCTCCTGCCCATTACCTTCTCTATGATTGTGATGGTAACCTAAAAATAGAACGCTACTGGAATCTCAATTTCGACGAAAATCTTCAAACACACTCTGATACAAAAGAACTGGAAGACAGAATCCGATCGAAACTTGAAGAGTCGGTCAAGTTGAGACTGATTAGTGATGTTCCGCTAGGTGCTTTTCTCAGTGGGGGAATGGATTCGAGTTTGATTGTTGGAATTATGGCAAAATTCAATGGTAAGCCTGTTAAAACCTTTTCCATCGGATTTGAGGAAAAGGAGTTTGATGAGCTTTCCTATGCCAGGTTAGTCTCAAAGCATTTTGCGACCGAACATCATGAATTTATTGTAAAACCAAATGCCATCGAAATTTTGCCCAAGCTGGTATGGCATTATAACGAACCTTTTGCTGATTCTTCAGCCATTCCGACTTACTATGTCTCTAAGATGACGAAAGATTTTGTGAAGGTTGTACTGACAGGTGATGCGGGAGATGAAAATTTTGCTGGTTATCCAAGGTATCTTCGGAGTAAATGGTTAATTTTCTTTTTAAAAATGCCCAAAAGTTTTAGGCGTGATTTTCTTCCTCCCCTCTTGAGAGCAGTCGCTCAATTTCATTGGAGAGAAAAAACCTTCAACCGCCTGGCAGCTTATATCGAATCCATCTCCTCCAATCAAGTGAGAAACTACGGAGAACAAGTGAAGATCTTCAATGAAGGAGAAAAAGAGAGCATCTATTCTCATGAATTTAAAGAAGTTGTGAGAGGGATTGATTCCTTCGAATATCTTCTTTGCAAGTTTGAGGGAGCGAGAATACGTAATTTGATTGATCAACTGTTATATCTCGATATCAATACTTATCTCCCAGAGGACCTCCTGGTTAAAATGGATATCGCGACGATGGCAAATTCTCTGGAAGCAAGGGTTCCGTTTCTTGATCATCAACTTATGGAATTTATTGCTAAAATACCATCATGCTTAAAATTAAAAGGAACGAGTGCAAAGTACATTCTTAAAAAAGCTTTTTCTGATTTCCTCCCTCAAGTCATTCTGACACGGGGGAAAATGGGTTTTGGTGTCCCTGTTTCAAGATGGTTTAGAAAAGAATTGAAAGACTTTATTTATGAGATCTTGTTAGACTCGAGAACCTTAAATCGAGGATATTTCAAAAGAGAAGGTATTGAGCAACTACTAAACGAACATACCGGGTTGCGCTTTGATCATTCAGCCAAGCTCTGGGCTTTGCTCTTTTTGGAAATGTGGTTTAGGGTTTTTATCGATAAGGGAGGGAATTCTGTCTAGATGGAATCTAATGTGAGGAAAGTCAATCAGTTTACTCCCGTTACAATTGAGACTGGTAAAAAATCTGCCAACCTCATAGGACCCTGTTTCCTTATCGCGGTATTCATCGCCATACTTTACTTCAATTCTTTGGGAAATCAGTTCACCAATTGGGACGACGGGATGATTTATCAAAACCCCTCCATCCTAAATTTGAATTGGGAAGGAATCAAGAAAATATTTTCGCTTCAAAGGGGAAATACATATCAACCCATACGGATGCTCAGCTATGCAATTGATTACCACTTTTGGAAACTAAATCCAGCGGGTTTTCGGCTTACCAACATCCTTTTCTATATTCTCACCTGTATTATGGTCTTTTTCACACTCCGGCTTCTCTTAGTGAGGTTAAGGGAGCATGCCCCTCCGAGTTCCCATCAGCGAGTTGCTCTTTTTGGGGCTCTTCTTTTTGCTGCTCATCCTGTTCATGTCGAGGCTGTCACTTGGCTTGCCGCGCGCAAAGAAGTGCTTCAGGGATTCTTTTTCTTTTTGGCCTTTTATCTCTACCTGAGGGGAAGAGAAGAAAGAGGTCAAAAGAGGATCATTTACCTTACCTTAGTGCTTTTCTCCGTTCTCCTGGCCACACTTTCGAAACCGTCTGCGGTTGTTTTTCCTGGGGTTATCTTGATTTATGAAATTTCAAAAAGTGGGGGGAAATGGATTGACTTCTTTAAAAAACATTGGGTTTTCCTCGGCTTAGCCCTGGTTATTTCAGTCACCTTTACATTTGTTTTATTAAAAGTGATGTTTGAAGCAGGAGGCATTAAACATTATCGAGGAGGTGACATCGGTAGCAATATTCTTCTCTGTCTATATGTTTTTTTACACAATATAAAACTCCTCATTTTCACGATCAATTACTCAGCAGGTTATTCATTTGTTGTGTCCATGCCCATTTTTAGCTTAAAAAATGTAATTTTGATGCTCCTTACCATCTTTCTTTTTGCTTTCAGCATCTTATCCCTGCGCCGAACTAAGGTCATCTTTTTTTCTTTCTTCTTTTTCTTAATTACTCTTCTCCCTTATCTAAATATTATTCCTATCAGCACCCTCAAAGCGGACCGATATGTTTTCATCGCCTCTTTTTCTTTTGCATTCTTGTTAGGGATCGCTTTTGACCGCCTATATGCCTTTCAGCATAAAAACTTTTCTCAGGGGTTTTTTAAATTAATATCAATTGCATTTTTTTTGTTTCTTCTGTTGGGTTACTCATTTATGACTATCCGGCAAAACACCATCTGGCAAAATAGTTATACTTTATGGGCTGATGCAGTTGAAAAACATCCTGAAAGCAGTACAGCAAATGCACTCTTGGGTGTGGTGTATATGGATTTGGGAATGGACCAGGATGCAGTGAGATACTTAGAGAAGGCTGTTCAGCTAATTCCATACGATTATCAATCTTATAATAACCTCGGTATTGTTTACGGGAGGATGGATGAACCTGAAAAGGCAACAGAAGCGTTTGCAACAGCGATGTGGTTAAAACCGGATGATGATACGATCAAAATCAATCTCTCTGTTTTTTATCAGAGGCAAAAGGAGTATCAAAAGGCTGAAGAGGTTTTGAAAAATTTACTTTCAAAAAATCCAAAAAACGCTAACCTCCATTACCGTCTCGGACTTGTCTACAAAGATGCAGGCGACTACGAGGCGGCCATTTCACAGATGCTGAAATCAATGGCGTTAGCTCCTCATATCATTAACCCTTATGAAGAGCTTGGGAATCTTTATGCGAGCCATTTCAATGATATTGAGAAAGCGAAACATTATTATTCGCAATGCATTCAAGCCATGCCCAAAGGAAAATCCAGGGTAGAAGATATGAGGTGGATGGTTCAGGATTTGGAAAGATGAATCCCGGAATATTGGAATAATGGAATGGTGGAATGATGGAGTAATCCAATGAAAACTGAAAGGAAAAACATAAACAGGGGATTTAAGAGACTCAATGTATGGAAAGATTCCGTTTTGCTTTACATTCTTGCTTATAAAATATTTGGCAAGTTTCCCTTTGAACTAAAGAAGATTGCAGCAAATAACATCGATGCTGCTCACAGCATATCAAGAAATATTGCAGAAGGTTATTGCCGAAGGAGCTTGAAGGAGTACCTAAACCATTTGAATATTGCACTTGGCTCATGTGGGGAATTTCATTCCTGTTATGAAAGTTGCATGCAAGCGGAACAAATATCGGAGGAGGAATACGAAGAGTTAGATGTACTCCATTACAAAGTTGAAAACCAATTGTTAAAATTGATTGAATCACTTCAACGAAAACAGAAAGGTGGCCAGTGGAAGAATACTTTTCCGGTGGAATAATGGAAAAATGAATGGATGAGCGACGACGAAGTAATGTTAAGAGGACTGGTCTTTATACCAATATTCCATTATTCCAATATTCCACTGTTCCATCAATGTGATAATCCGCACCGTAATTCAAAACCATAATGGACATGTAAGAATGCTGACATTGATATCAATAATTTTGGGTGCCATCGTGGGTAGTTTTTTGAACGTCTGTATTTTTCGGCTGCCCAAGGAAGAATCCATTATCTGGCCGGGGTCTCACTGCCCTCATTGCAATAAGCCGATCCAATTTTATGATAATATTCCAATCTTTAGCTATATTTTCTTGAATGGGAAATGTCGATATTGCAAAAAACCCATTTCCATTCAATATCCACTGGTCGAAGGAATCACGGCGCTGAGTTCATTTTTTTTATTCATGAAGTTTGGTCCCTCGCTGAGTTATCTTTTTTATTTTGCTTTTGTGGCAGCCTTGATCGTTATCACAGTGATTGATCTCTATCATCAGATCATCCCAGATGTCATCAGCCTTCCTGGGATAGGAGTGGGTTTGATTATCTCTCTCATTCTTCCTCAAATTACTTTTTTTAATTCTTTGATAGGGGTTCTCTTGGGTGGAGGAAGTCTTTTTATTGTTGGGACTGTTTACCAGTGGCTGTTTAAAAGAGAAGGGATGGGAGGGGGAGATGTTAAATTGTTAGCGATGATTGGTGCATTTTTAGGATGGAAAGCGGTCATCCTTACCATACTATTAAGTTCGCTGGTCGGATCGATCACAGGAATACTCATCATGGCCCTGAAAGGGAAAGATTTTAAATACGCCATACCCTTTGGGCCATTTCTTTCGCTGGGCGCGGTGATCAGTCTTTTTTGGGGTCAAAATATCATTGATTGGTATCTTTATCTAAATAGGTAATTTGTGCATTGAGAAACAGGATATCGTTTAACGGTGACGACGCTCATGTCGTTGTAAGGAGCACGAAGCTTAAATCTCAATAGAAATCAAGCCTCCAGCTTCCACAAACGAGCTTCAATACCAGCTTCGACAACGATAAACGAGTGACGAATATTTTAGTTGATCATTTTATGAAAAAAACCTGGTTATTCAGAAAATTAAATTTCAATCTGAGGACAGAGGTCATCCTCAATATCTCTTTTCTCATGTTGGCGGCGATTCTGTTAATCGGGTTTACCATTTCAAAGATAAACGAACGACATGTGATTCAAGAGAAAGTTCGCTATGGTGAAAGGATGGTCCAAGATTTTCAAACCCTGCTTGATTTTATTTCACGGGATAAAAAGAAATTGAATTTCGATGACCCTCTTTTCAGAAAAGAAATTCAGGATTTCGTACACCTTTATATTAAGGAGAAAGCTTTCCATGACTTAATCGTCGTCGATGATCAGTTCAATCTAATTGCTAAAAAAAAGGCGGACCTGAAACCATTACCTTCCATCGATCCGTCTTTAAAGAAGGCAATTCAAACTGGTGAGTTGAGCACGGCTATTGATCAATCGGGCTCCTTTTTATCTACCTCCTACAAAAAATTGACGATTTATTCACCCCTATGGCATCAGGGGAAAATTGTGGGGGGCGTTCAAATGGAAGTCCCCATCTGGGATATGATGATGAATTTATTGGAATGGAAAAGAATTATTCTCATTACCATCGTCTTCGATGCTATGGTACTGATCGTGTTCGGAAGCTTTTTACTTTCCCGGGTCCTGGTGAAACCCATCAAAGACCTTGTTCGTTTGACCCAGAAGATCAGTGAAGGCGATTTCAGCCAGAAGATAGAAGAAACCTCCAAAAACGAAATTGGGCAGCTCATCGGTTCTTTTAATCGGATGTTTGATCGATTAAAAGAAAATCAGGAAAGCTTAGAGAACTATTTGGAATCTCTGGAACTGGCCAATAAAAAATTAAAGCAAGCCCAAGAAGAACTGATCCGCACCGAGAAATTGGCCTCAATTGGGAGATTTGCAGCAGGGGTGGCTCACGAAGTCGGAAATCCTTTGGGAGCCATTCTCGGGTATACGAGTATTTTGCAAAAGGATGGGATGAATCAGGAAGAATCGAGAGATTATTTAAAGAGGATTGAGAAAGAGATAGAGAGGATCAACCGGATTGTGAGGGAACTTCTTGACTTTGCGCGACCCACCAAATTTGAAATCAAGGAAGTGGAAATTAATCAACTCATTGAAAACACTCTCTCATTATTATCGTATCAGAAAAATTTTAAGAATATTGAGTCGCGATTAGAACTTCAATCTGGCCTGCCTAAGATCAAAGGGGATGAATCTCAGCTCTCACAGGTGTTTATGAATATTATTTTAAATGCGGTCGATGCCATGCCAGAGGGGGGTACCCTGACAATACAAACGAGAACCCACATTCTAAAGGATGTGGGCGAGGACCGTCTCCAAAGGATTTATCTTCGACGACGAAGCAGCGATCCCATGCAGTCGGATTATTCTCACATGAGGAAGGTCGATCCCTTGGTATCCCTTTTCAAAAAGTTCTCAGGGGGGGACCAGCTTGTCAAGATTCGTATTTCGGATACTGGGGTTGGGATAAAAAAGGAGAATTTAGAAAATATTTTCGATCCTTTCTTCACTACGAAAGCCCCGGACAAAGGGACAGGATTGGGGTTGTCTATTTCTTTAAGAATCGTTGAATCACTGGGAGGAGAAATAAGGGTAGCGAGTGAGGTTGGGAAAGGAACCACTTTTGAAGTTTACTTTCCTGTTGCCTGAATACAGCTGAGAACATCGAATGCAGTAAACGGGGAAGGATAACCGGCGACGGTTACGAAGCCCGTTTCGTGGAGCGGTAAAGGTTATGGCAAATGAATAAAAAAATTGCAAGTTTTAAGGATTTAGAGGTTTACCAAAATACATACAAAGCATGTATTGAGGTGGCCAGGAAAATTATCCCTGAAATTCCCAATATTGAAAAAAATGACTTAAAAAGTCAACTTAGAAGGTCTACTAAAGCTATCCCCCGACTAATTGCGGAAGGTTATGCTAAAAGGCACCAGAAACATGGATTTCAGAAATATCTCGACGATGCCATGGGGGAATGTAATGAGACCATTGTAGGGTTAGAGCAATGCAGGGATTTGTATGGAAAAAATTTAGATATAGAGCTATGTGAACAGTTGATTGACTTATACGATAAATCAGGTAGACAACTGTATAATTGATCGTCAGCTTGGAGTAGGTTTAAAAGACGAGACACCTAACCTTCTGATAACAAAACGGGCCTCGTCACCTTAACCCTTTGACCAGGGGTTTTTAAAAGGGAGGCATTCATGATACCCAAACGAATTCTGATAGTGGATGATGAAGAAAATTTTCGGCATATGTTATCCGTGATTTTAATCAAAGAAGGATACGAAGTGGAGACGGCTTCAAATGGAGAGGAGGGCTTACAGAAGGCTATTACGGCCCCCTTCGATCAGATCCTCTGTGATATCCGGATGCCCCATATGGATGGTTTAGAGTTCCTGAAGGAAATACAAAAGACGGCAGTGGATGCTACCATCATTGTGATGTCGGCCTATGGAACTGTCGATATCGCCATCGAAGCGATGAAATTAGGAGCGTATGATTACATCTCCAAACCCTTCAAGCCTGACGAGATCATCCTCACCCTCCGTAAGGCTGAAGAGAGAGAGCAGTTAAGGCGGGAAAACCAGCTATTAAGAAGAGAAGTGGCCAAGGAATATAGCTTTGAAAATATTGTCAGTAAAAATGAAAAGATGCAGAAGATCTTCGATGTCATTAAAAAAGTGGCTCAGTATAAATCCACGGTTTTGATTACAGGAGAAAGTGGAACAGGCAAAGAATTGGTGGCCAGAGCTTTACATTATAATAGTGATAGGGCTGAAAAGCCTTTTATCCCAGTCAATTGTGGTGCCATTCCAGAAAATTTGTTGGAAAGTGAACTCTTCGGTCATGTCAAAGGAGCCTTTACGGATGCCATTCGAACTAAAAAGGGGCTCTTTGAAGAAGCGGACGGCGGGACTCTCTTTTTAGATGAGATTGGGGAACTTCCTGGCCCCCTTCAGGTGAAACTTCTACGTGTGCTCCAAGAAGGTGAAATCCGAAGGATTGGTGAATCTAAATCGATTAAGGTCGATGTGAGAATTGTGGTGGCAACCGTGAAAGATCTGACCAAAGAAGTAAACGAAGGTCGTTTCAGAGAGGATCTCTTTTATCGACTCAATGTCCTTCCCATTCATATTCCGCCTCTACGAGAAAGAAAAGAGGATATTCCATTGCTCATTCAACATTTTATTAATAAATATAACCAGTCGATGAATAAGAATGTGAAGGGAATTGATCACAAAGCGCTGGAGGCCCTGATGGACCATAAATGGTATGGCAATGTGAGAGAACTTGAGAATACGATCGAAAGGGCTATTGTTTTAGCCGAACAGGATAACATTGAATTAGAAAATTTGCCCATCGAGATTCATGAGGTGAAAGAAGAACCTCCATTGGAACCAATGACCGATGAAGAGTACTCCATTAAAAAGGCATCCAAGACGATGGAAATCAATCTCATTAAGAAGGCTTTGAGGAAAACAAAGGGGAATCATACCCATGCTGCGAAATTGCTTGAAATCAGTCATCGCGCATTACTCTATAAAATCAAGGAATATGGGATTCTGGAAAGTGAAGTGGGGTAATCTCCCTAATATGAAAACATTATTATTTCTTTAAAATTCTACTCTAACATGTTTTAATTATTCAGGATTTAATTCTTTTACTCATTTGTCATTTTGTCTCAATTCACAAAAGTTTTCATAATAAATAGAGTTGGTGACCGCTTTTTGATTCAAATTGTAAAACTTCCTTGAAAAATCTAATTCATTAAAATTCTTCAATAATTTCTTCCTACTCTTCTCCATTGGCAAACATCTTAAAACAAAAAATTATTGGTATAGGTTTTGCTTAATTAAAAGTAAATTCATTTTAAATGGAGTTGAGATGATGAATAAAATATTAAAATCAAATGGCTTTACGCTTATTGAAATTCTGGTCGCCCTCGTCATTTTATCCATTGCTTTTTTAGCTTTAGCTGGTCTAATGGTTCAGACGACAAAGAATAACTCCTATGGTGGCCGTATGACAGAAGCAGCTACCTTCGCTCAGGATAAGTTAGAAGAATTAAGAGCTGGGTCCTGGACGACCATTACTCCGGGATCAGACCGGATGATGGGTGCAAATGGTATGGATTATGGTCGCACATGGAATGTTGTTACCACGAATGGAAATCTTAAAACAATTACGATAACGATTGACTGGAATGATTCAACTCCCCACTCCATTAGACTTCTTTCAGTCGTTACACAATGAGGTCTGTCTATGAGAAAAAACAAACGAAGTAATCAAAAAGGAATTACACTTATTGAATTGTTAGTTGCTTTAGTCATCTGTGCAATGGTGATTGCTGGAATTTATCGTCTCTTTATTGTTCAAAGTAAAGCATATACGGTTCAGGATCAGGTCGTTGAAATCCAACAAAACATTCGAAGTGCCATGGAGGTTTTGTTGAGAGACCTTCGAATGGCGGGGTATGACAGTGACGGAGCCACTTCTCAAATTAGCATTGCCAATCCCATCATTCCCAATGATCAATCTGTCACGGTCAATTATGAATATGACGATACCCATCGACACGAGATTACTTATTCGGTAATGAATGGAAATTTAACCCGGCAATTGACCATATTTACTAATACTGGGTCATCAAGCACTACGAGAGAGACGATATTAGAAAACGTAGAAGCCCTTAATTTTATCTACGGGGTAGATGATGGGGATGAGGGAGACGCAATGAATCGATGGGCCAATAATGTGGCTGACATCAAGGCGAACGAGAAGGTAGTAGCAGTCCGTGTCACCCTTACTGCCAAGCCTGACGAAACCAATCCAGATGTTAAAAAATGGGTTTCTCCAAGAACCTTAACCTCTGCCGTAACTATTAGAAATCTATGCCTTAAGTAGAAGATTGCATGAGATTTAAAATAAAAAAGCACAATTCCATTAGGTAGGAGTGAAAAATATGATGAATAAATCGATCGGCATCTTTAAAAATGAGTCGGGGGTAGCGTTGGTCATTGCGCTGATCATGATGATCGTAATGACAGTGATTGTTCTCGCCGCATCCTTCACCTCTATCTTTGAAATTAAACTGGCGGGAAATAAGAGAGGGTCCACCGATGCTTTCTATGCTGCGGACAGTGGAGTTCAAGTGGCTCTTGCAAGAATTGAAAATTTTAATTTGCCTGGGCAATATGTGGATAACAAATACAATCCCTTTACGAATCCACAAAATCCAAATCCAACTAATGCTGAAGTAACCATTACTTTTGACCCTATCCAACAAGGAGCACCACGAGGAACAGGGATCAGTGCCACGAGTTTTGAATTTAATCATTATATGATCGAATCTAAAGGGAAAGACCAAACTGAGTTAAGCCCGATTAAATCTCAATGCACTGTTCAGGAAAAGATCGTCAGGTTGATCCCTACAATGCAAGGAGGGTATTGAACATGATGAAAAAGATTATCTTGCTCATTGGCTTTTTAATTCTTTCTATCAATACATCCCCTCCGGTCTCGGCTCTGGATACCGACATCTACGTCCTCACTTATAGTCAGATACA
>JACAEV010000122.1 GCA_013388645.1 Syntrophaceae bacterium
AGAAAAATTAAAGCGTTTTTCCAAATACCATGGAGAGCAAAGCCATTCGCAGAAAGAGACCATTTTTTACCTGCCTGAAGTAAGCCGCCCCCGGATAACGATCCACTTCCGGGGTGATTTCATCCACCCTTGGGAGAGGGTGAAGAATGGTCATCTTTTTCCTTAGTTTTTTAAGAAAGGTTTCATCTATAATATAACTCCCTTTGACTCTTTCATACTCAGTTAAGTCCGTAAATCTCTCTTTTTGAATTCGGGTCATATAGATCAGGTTGCTTGCGTTGGCTGCTTTCAACATATCCTCTGTCTCTTCGACCTTGATCCCCTTTTTTCTAAGATGGGAGGTGATTTCTTCTGGCATTCGAAGGCTTTTTGGAGAAACGAAATAGAAGCGACTCTGATAGAGCGATAAGAGTTCGACCAAGGCATGAACCGTCCGACCGTTCTTCAAATCTCCTACCATGGAAACGACTAATTCCTTAAAAGAACCCAATTCCTTATATATCGTGTAGATGTCAAGGAGGGCTTGAGTGGGGTGTTGACCTGTTCCGTCCCCTGCATTGATGACAGGAATGGAAACGGCATCTGCCGCCTCTTTGGCTGACCCTGTCCTGGGGTGGCGAATCACGATCACGTCCGCATATTGGGAGATTGTCCTCACGGTGTCCGTCAACGTTTCCCCCTTTGCCACGGATGATCCTTCCACTGAACCCAAACTAATCACCCCTCCTCCCATACGCTGCATAGCTGCCTCAAAGGATAGGCGGGTCCTCGTGCTTGGTTCAAAAAAAAGGGTTGCTAAAATCTTTCCCTTCAATAGAGTGAAAGAATCCTTCTTCTTGAGGGCTTTTTCAATATTGGATGCCATCTTGATGATCGCTTCAATGTCTTTTTCCAAGAATTGATTTCCATGCAAAATATCTTTTCCTTTTAAATTCGTCATCCTTTATCCCTCCCTCACCCGTTAGGACCATCCTTTGTCGACAGCCCGTTGGCCCTTTTGTTCATTCCTCTTTGATTATCAGAAACCATCACTTCCTCCTTAACCACAATACGTCCATTAACAATGGTAAGGATCGCTTTTCCGCAAAGCTCCCACCCGTGAAAAGGACAATTTCTACCTTTCGAATAGAACCGATTGGAATCCACCTTCCATTTTTTATCCAAATCAATCAGGGTCAAATCTGCTTTCACGCCTGGCTTGAGTTTCCCCACTCCGAGACCCTCCAGCCCAAAAATCCTGGCAGGCAGAATGGTCATTTTTTCGATGGCTTGATGAAGCGTCAAAATGCCGGGTCGTACCAGGAAGGTTAAGATCAGTCCCAGCGATGTCTCCAGGCCAATGATACCGAAAGGGGCTTCCTCCCAAGGACGATTCTTCTCTTCCGGGGAGTGCGGAGCATGATCGGTTGAGATGATATCGATGGTTCCATTCGCCAATCCTTCTCTGACCGCTGCAACATCTTCTTCTGACCTCAGGGGTGGATTCACTTTTGCATTGGGGCCAATTTCTTTTGCCATTTTCTCTGTTAACAGCAAGTGATGCGGCGTCGCCTCTGCCGTAACTTGGACTCCTCTCTTTTTGGCATTTGCAATAATATCTACTGACTTGGCGAGGCTCACATGTGAGATATGAATGCGTGCATCTACTTCATCAGCCAATTCCAAATCCCGCTTAATAAATCCGTACTCGGAGGAGTAAGGGCGCACACCAGATGAAGACGGCATTAAAGGCCATAACGATCGTTGCCTGAATCTCTCTTGTTTTCTCAGGATTTTCTCTCGATAGAGGGCTGATTCTTCACAATGTGGATTTACCAGAATATCGAATTTCTGCCCTTTAAGAAGTGTATTTCGCATGAGCTTACGCCCGAGAATGGGATGTCCGTCGTCAGAAATGGCTTTTGCGCCAGCTTCTTTCAGTTTGCCGATATCCGTCAGGTGGTTGCCCCTCATCCCTTTGGTGATCGCCACCTTCGAATAGAAGTGGATGAGGCTTTTCTCTCTCGCAAGATCCAATAAATGCCGGAGTCGGGTAGGAGTATCGATCGGAGGTATCGTATTGGGTTCTGCGATAACGGTCGTGAAACCACCGGCTGCGGCAGCCATGGAGCCAGTGCGAAGATCCTCCTTATACTCCTGGCCAGGTTCCCTAAAATGGACGTGGGCATCCACTAGTCCTGCCGATAAAAATTTGCCGCGAGCATCAATGACGGAGGCGTTAGGGATGAAGAGGTTTTGACCAATCCCTTTGATCTCTTCTCCATCAATCAGGACATCAAATTCCTTAAGGCCCTCTCGCTCTGTGGTTAACATCTTTGCATGCTTGATTAGGAGCATCCTTCTCCTCTTCTATGCAATTTATATCTGCACGACGTATGGCTGATCGAGAAAAAAAGAGAATGCATTTTGTTCTTACATGATCAAGGATAATAATGCTTTCTGTGTATGGAGCCTATTCTCAGCCTGGTCGAAGATGACGCTGTTTTTCGAATCAGCTACCTCATCAGTAACTTCTTGTCCCCGATGAGCGGGCAAACAATGCATAAACAGATAATCCTCTTTGGCCTTTCGAACTAACGTTGTATTGATTTGATAGGGCTTAAAAATTTTTGACCTTTTTTCATACTCCTTCTCTTTGCCCATACTGGCCCAAACGTCCGTATAGACGATATCGGCATTTCGTACCGCCTCGATAGGGTCATTGGTTACCTTCACATGAGAACCCGTTCTTTTCCCCTCTTCCTTCGCCTCAATAATCACTTCTAAATTAGGCTCATACCCCTTTGGACAGGCAAGAGTGATATCCATGCCAACTTTTGAACAACCGTAAATCAGAGAATGGGCCACGTTATTACCATCTCCAACATAGGCTAATGTTAGTCCTGAAAGTCGGCCTTTTTTCTCATAAATCGTGAATAGATCAGCCAGACCTTGACAAGGATGGGTGAAGTCCGAAAGACCATTGATCACCGGAACGGTGGAATATTTTATAAGATCGAGAATGGTCTGATGGGCGAACACCCTTGCCATGATTCCGTGCACATAACGGGAAAGGGTTCGGGCGGTGTCCGCAATCGTTTCCCCTCGACCCAATTGCAGGTCGCCAGCGCTCAAGTAAAGTGCGACACCTCCCAATTGCCACATTCCTACTTCGAAGGAAACTCTTGTCCGGGTGGAGGGTTTCTCAAAGATCATGGCCAAGGTTTTTCCTTTTAATAAAAGATGTTCCTCGCCGCGAGCGAGCTGAGATTTTAATAAGGTTGAGGTCTTCAAAATCTCTTTAATCTCTTTTTGATTTAAATTTGAAAGGCTGTCAATCGATTTTCCCTTCATTCGAACCGTCATCTTATCCTCCCCCCTAAGGTGTTTTTTTTGATTACCAATGAGGCCTTTAATCCCCGAGGTGAAACATCTCCTTTCATGGTGAATGAAATAAAAACTGCACTTCATCTTACCTCAATGTTTTTCTTCTGTCTACTATGAATTCATTTGAAAATAGCCTGTTTGAAAATAGCCTTGACTTCTACCTTCTCATTTGCTAACTTTTTTAGCAAACAAATTTTTCAGAGGAGGTGATGATGATGTCAAATGTTTTGGGAATAATCATTGGGGTGGTGGCCATCATTGTCGGCCTCATCCTTCTGGTGACGTGGTGGGTCAATTTTGTCGTCGTATTTAAAGGAATTTTCCCAATTCTCTTGATTTTAATTGGGGCTGGTGTCCTCGTCTATTTCATTAGCGAGATCAAATCGAAATTAGAGATGGGCAAGGAAGAAAAGACAACTCCTGAACAGAAATAGATAAACTCGGTTCTTTCTCACAGTCGGAGGCGGGTTTGAAAACCATTTCAAATCCGCCCTTTATTTTTTTCCTTCGCCCTGCAATATGATCGCATGAAAAAACTACAACCTGGCGATGAAATCGTCAAAGTGGATAAAGAATTAGGAGTGGCTTGGATCTTGCTTCCCCCCGATCCAAACTTGGGAGGATTTCGGGGGATCTCCCCCAGGATAATGGATGAGAAAAAATTTATGGCGGCAAAGAAGAAGTCAGAAAAGGGGGAGAGGTGACATCTTTCCGTCCTACTGTTCATATTTAGCGAGAATCCTCTCACATCTCCATCGACAGTCGAGCTCCCCCCATTTCGTCAGTTTGGGATGGTGGCAATCCATCTGATGGAGGCGTTTCTTAAGAATACGTCCCCCTTCCGAAAGGATCTCCCATTCCAGCATGATGAGGGTGTTTTCCTTCTGATCGGGACAGAAGATCGATTTCCATTCTCTCTCTATCCTGGTTTGCAAGATTTTCTCTCCCTAACGACGAGAAGTCCTCTTAAGAGACCTCCCATTAATGTTTAATTCTGTACTCCCTCTTTTTTTCTTGAGAACCGTGATTCAAAATTTTTCCGTGGGTGATAATTCCGCGGGGATCAGCACTGATGGCTTTCAGGTAACAATGTTCTGCTTTCGCCGCCTCTCCAATCCGTTCATAGCATTCTCCCATCAAATTGAGGGCGTCTTTAAATGTCGGTAAGAACTGGATGACCTCTTCCAAGGTATTGATGGCTGCATGATATCGTTGTAACCTCCAAAAACTCATGGCCAACCAATAGTGACCCTGGTAGTGCTTGGGGTTGGCTCGAATCACTCTTTCATAAAAGGGGATGGCGGCCTCAAACAGCCCTCTGCGATAATAAAGCCCCCCCAAATTTAAAAAAACAGGAATGCTATTGGGATCGTCTCTCAATATTTTTTTATAAACCTTGACAGCCCTTCCTAAAAGATTGGCCCGGTCATAGGCATTCGCTTTTCCAAAAAGATAATTGGTCCTGATCTCCCTTAAGGAGAGATCTTCCCAAATCAGATCTTTAAAAAAAATCCAGAGGACAGGAATCATATGGAAGAGGTAGCGAAGGAACTTCATAGTAATCAGCCTTCCTTAAATTCGAAATCCGAATATCGAATTCCGAAACAAATTCAAATTTTCAAATGTTTTAAACTTATATTGATTTCGAACATTTGAAATTTGGTCATTCGATATTGTTTCGAGTTTCGGACTTCGTGCTTCGAATTTCCGACTTATTTTTATACATGGAATCGAAAATGGATGATATCCCCATCTCGGATGAGATAATCTTTCCCCTCAGAACGAAGAAGTCCTTTTTCCTTTGCCATATGCTCAGACCCACAACCGATAAAGTCAGAAAAGGAGACTACCTCCGCCCGAATAAATCCTCGCTCCATATCACTGTGAATCTTACCCGCCGCCTTCGGGGCAGGGGTCCCCTTCGGAACTGTCCAGGCTCTCAGTTCCAAACTGACCGTCGTATAAAAGGTAACCAGGGCTAAGATTTCGTATCCCACCTGGACCAACCGTTCTAAACTTGACCCCTCCAGTCCCAATTCTTTTCTGAATTCTTCTCTCTCCTCATCCTTTAATTCTGCAAGCTCTGCCTCGAGATCCCCACAGATGACGACCACTTTATTCCCTTCTTTTTGGGCCCATTCTGTGATGACCCTCAAACATTCCCCATTCCCTCTTAGCTCCTGCTGATCAACATTAGCCACATAGAAAGCGGGTTTTGCTGTGAGAAGGTGAAGGTCTGAAAAGATCGTTTCTTTCTCTCCGGTCATGTGGAGATCGCCTGCCCGATGGCCCTGGTTTAAAACGGACTGGACCTCTCGGTAAACCTCCAATTCCAAGGTGGCTTCCTTCGCCCCCACCCGATGCATCTTTTCCGTTTTGGCTATCCGCCTTTCTAAGGTCTGCAGGTCTGATAAAATGAGCTCCATGTTGATCACTTCGATATCTCTGATCGGATCAATCGAACCAAAGTCATGGGCGACGTTTTCATTTTTGAAACAACGGACTGCATGGGCAATGGCATCCACATTTCGTATGTGATCCAAAAACTGATTCCCCAGCCCCTCCCCTTGGCTTGCTCCCTTGACCAAACCAGCGATATCGAAAAATTCGAGCGTCGTTGGGATCATCTTTTTAGGATGGATCAACCGGGCGATCTCTTCTAACCGCTTATCTGGGACAGGAACGATGCCGATGTTGGGATTGATCGTGCAGAATCTGTAACTCGCCACTTCTGCCCCGGCCGCAGTGAGGGCGTTGAAGAGGGTGGACTTCCCAACATTTGGAAGACCGACAATTCCACATCGAAATCCCATATAACTCCTCGAGATTGTTTATTGTGAACCGGTTAGGGTTACGAGACCCGTTTTGTATCCTTCCCCTTGCCCATAACCAAAGACTTTGATTTTCTTTGCAATATTTGTATAATAAAACAAAAAGAAAATAAAGTCCTTTTCGTCATCCATCCATGTTGAGGAGGATACGGTGAAACAGCAGAACCGGCTCATGTTGGAGACAGCCTGTAGCATTGCCAAAAAAACCCATTCCAAAGGGGTCTTGGTTTATGCCGATATGATTGAAGACTATGAAGCGTTAGCCAAAATCGGTCAAGAGAAACAGGTTGATCTGATCCTTGCCATCAAAGACGAAGCCTCTTTCCAGGAGGCCAACTCGCACTTTAAGAAAATCCTTCGAATCCCTGATGTCCCTTTGGGCCGGATTAATCAAGTCAAGATGGCCATTATCCAAGCCCTCTCGAAAGGTCTGGTCAAGAAAGGAGATAAATGGGTCTGCCTTTCAGGAATTCCTCAAATCAAAGCCCTGGACAACCTCCTCATCCTCGAATTTGGTAAAGAGTTTGAAATCATCTCCTCTTCCGATCTTCCCGTCATTTCAGAGATTGTCAGACCAGAGGTTTTCGAAATGGTATTAAGTCTTGCCTTAGAAATTTCGATAGAGGGAAAAGAAGGGAGGAAACCTGTCGGAACCATCTTCGTCCTTGGAAAACATGAGGAGGTCCTCAAATTTTCCCATCCCATGGTTATTAATCCCTTTCAAGGATATCCGGAAGAAGAAAGAAATATCTTAGACCATCGGCTCAAAGAAACGGTGAAGGAATTCTCTTCCATTGATGGCGCCTTCATCTTCCGAGAAGATGGAATCATTCTTGCCGCGGGCCGCCACCTGGATGCATCGGGCGAGAATATCGAGATCCCCTTGGGACTTGGGAGTCGCCATCGCGCCGCCGCAGGAATAACCAGTCTGACGGATGCCCTTGCCATCGTCATTTCCGAGGAGACGGGAGGTGTCCGTATCTTCCACCATGGAAAAATTTTTATGGAGATAGAAAAGGGAGAATAGAAAGATAATGGAATATTGGAACGATGGAATGTTGGAAGAATGGGTGAAAAGATTCTTTAAACCCAATCCATGTTCCAATTAGAAAAACGAAACAAGCCATTTATGAAGAACAAGAATCATAGGTCCAAATACCAACGAAACCACGGTCGTCGATTTTAAAAAAGGGTTCAACCCCTCTTCTGAAACTGGTTCATCGCTTTTTCAACTCCTTCCAAAAGCATCACCTTGAGAGAGTCTGCCGCCTGGGAAACAATTTGATTTAATCGGGATTGTTCAGTTTTATCAAAGACGCTCAAGACATATTCGGCGGACTCCATCCCTGGAGGGGGTCTCCCAATCCCCACCTTTAATCTTAGGAAATGATTTTCTCCCATCCTTTCGATGATGGACCGAATCCCTTGATGTCCTCCATCCCCCCCTCTACGTTTAAAGCGAAGTTTTCCAAAAGGAAGATCCAAATCATCATGAACGACGATGAGATCTTCCAACTCCACCTGAAAAAAATCGATCACCTTTTTGACGGCTCCCCCGCTGAGATTCATAAAGGTCAAGGGCTTAACGAGGACGACCTTCTGGGAATCGATCACACCTATTCCATAAAGGGATTGGAAACGTTTGATTCGGACGGGAATATGGTTTACTTTGGCGAGACGATCCACTACCTGGAATCCAATATTATGTCTGGTCTTTCGATATAAGGCTCCAGGATTTCCTAAACCGACAATGATCTTCACATCCCGTTACTCTTTCTCCTCCTCCTTTTTCGCCACCTCCGCTCCTTCCGCGGCTTCGGGAGTTACGGCTTCGACCACCTTTTCCTCGACCACTGGCGGTACCACGGTAGCGATGGTAAAGTTCGAATCGGATAT
>JACAEV010000057.1 GCA_013388645.1 Syntrophaceae bacterium
GGATGTGCTCGCTTCGCTCCGCTTCCCTCCGGTCACCGAACCATTCCGCTCTCGCGGAAGGGTTCTCATCCCAACATTCCTATTATCTCATAACCTTCGGTCATGACTTGGCGGAGGGAGTAGGATTCGAACCCACGTCCCCTTTCGGAGAAGCGGTTTTCAAGACCGCCGCCTTAAGCCACTCGGCCATCCCTCCGTCTCCTATTCAAACTTAATCACCAATCAAAACACCTCCGAATATTATCGATCTTCGATCGAGGGAGTAGGATGTGCTCACTCGCTACGCTCGTTCCGCCTTCCCCTTCGGGGGCGCCGAACCCACGTCCCCTTGTGCTCAGTCACTCCGTTCCCTCCGCCTCCCCCAGAACTTCATAGGGTCGCCGGAGAATCCCGTTTTAGACCGCCGCTTTAAACCACTCGGCCATCCCTCCGTTTTAATTCCAGTTAAGAGTTTTGAGTTCGGAGTTCGGAGTAAGCTTTTTTCTGAACCCTGTTAATGTCTCCGAACTACTAACTCCGAACTCATTTCTTTTATTTTCGCTTTTCTATCCTCTCAACCCCATTCATATAGGGACGTAATACTTCCGGGATAATGACACTTCCTTCGGCTTGTTGATAATTTTCCAATATTGCGACCAATGTCCTTCCTACAGCCAAGCCAGAGCCATTGAGGGTGTGGACATATTCGGTTTTCGACTTTCCAGAAATACGATACCGAATCTTCGCTCTTCTGGCTTGAAAATCCTCAAAGTTGCTGCAAGAGGAAATCTCTTTAAACATATTCTGGCCAGGGAGCCAAACCTCGATATCATAGGTCTTTGAAGCTGAAAATCCTAAATCCCCCGAACAAAGATTGACCACCCGATAGGATAGTTTTAACCTCTTCAAAACCTCTTCTGCATTGGAGAGGAGTTTTTCCAGTTCATCATAGGAATTCTCAGGCTTTGTAAATTTGACCAACTCCACCTTATTGAATTGATGCTGTCGAATCAAACCCCGTGTATCTTTTCCATAAGAACCCGCCTCTTTTCTGAAACAAGGCGTGTATGCGGTATAGTAGAGAGGAAGAACATTTTCTTCAAGGACCTCATCCTGGTGGATGTTCGTCACGGGAACTTCGGCCGTCGGGATGAGAAAGTAATCCGTCCCTTCCACCTTGAAAAGCTCTTCTTCAAATTTTGGGAGCTGCCCGGTTCCCGTCATCGTGGTCCGATTGACCATAAAGGGGGGAAGCACCTCGCGATAACCATGCTCCCGTGTATGGAGATCCAGCATAAAATTGATCAATGCTCTTTCGAGCTTTGCTCCAAGGTCCCAATAAAGGGTAAACCGTGCACCAGTAATCTTCGCCCCGTTTTTAAAATCGAGAACTCCTAATTCCTCTCCTAAATCCCAATGGGCTTTTGGCTCAAAATCGAATTTTGGAATCTCCCCCCACCTTCTAATCTCAGCATTATCAGAGGAATCTTTTCCTATAGGAACAGATGAATGCGGAAGATTGGGCACCAGAAGGAGGAATTCTTGAAGTGCCTTCTCCTTTTCTTCAATCCTCCCATCCAACCCTTTCAAGTCCTGAGACACCTTTTTCATTTCATCAATTAATTCTGAGACATCCTTCCCCTCCCTTTTCCTCTTGCTCACTTCCTCAGAGACCTTCTTTTGATGGGCTCTCAACCTTTCCCATTCCTGAATCGCTTTTCTTCGTTCTCCGTCGATCAACACAAACTGATCCAAATGAAGGGTCTGACCTCTTAATGCCAACCTCTCTCGCACTTCATCGAGATGCTCCCGAATATATTTAGCTTCAAGCATAAACTCTCCAACTGGTTTCTTAACCCATCATTCCATGATCCAATATCCTAATATTCCAGCGTTTTAAGAATACCATCAATTTCTTATGAAATCAATTATTGTCTTTTGATCAAATCAGGTTTGGAAGAGATCGGTTGTTTCAAGGAAAGATGTCCAGTAATGGTCTCAACAGGTCTCCCTTCAACAAGGATTTGAACTCGTTTGATTTGGGGGAAGTTGAGAACGAGGGAATTGACAATGGAATAGACCGTCATCATTTCCGCAGTGCTTCCACCAGGGTGATCCTTTGAAAGGGACTGATTAAAATTAACCTTAGCCAATCCTTCATCATTGATCTGAAAACCCAATAATTTTGTCCGAGGAGGAAGAGTACGAATCAGTTTTCCCTTCGGGCCATTGATCAACTCGCGAATCGTCTCTTTCGCCTCTTCTTTCGCGTCATTCTTTTTCAAAATCCTCCTCTTTTCTCCGATCAGATATTCGCCCTCAGCATCCGAAAAGTAGAGAAGGACTTCTCTTTTTTGAATAAGAATATCCTTTTTCGTAACCAAGGGTTTAATGAATTGGTATAGGGGTTGATGAAAGAGTAGGATTAAGCCGATGCCGATGAAAATCAGAACAAGAATGATTTTTCCTCTCTTACTCTTTCTGGAGGGTTTTTTCCTACGCTTTTGTTTCATTAATCGATCTACCCTTGGGCTGATTTTTCCTCGGCCATTTTCCCCACAATGGGCAATAAATATCTTTCCCCACGGAGAGCCTTCACCATCAGAATGAGCCATAGGATGAGGCTAAATATCCAAATTGGATAGACAAGGAGACCAATGATTGGAATCCAACCAATAATGATCGTGATGACGAAGAAGCTAAGGAAGGTGATCGTTGATTGCATAGCATGGAACTTTACAAAACGGCTCTTCTTCTCCACCACCAAAAAGACGATCCCAGTGATAAATCCGAAAAGGTAACAAAGGAACCCCGCCACATTTTCATCCAATCCAGTGCTTGATTTGTCTTTCTCCTCCATTATGTTCCTCCTAACAAGAAATGGGTTTGGTATTTTTACTCCCTTTTTTTCAATTGAGCAATATGGCAATTTTAAAAATCTGTCAAGTCAAAAAGAGGCCATTGGGGTTTTACTCAGGGCCTTCCTAAGATGTTGACCTGTATAAGAATTCGGAATGTTCGTTATCTCTTCAGGAGTGCCTACAGCAACCACTTCACCTCCCTTCTCTCCACCTTCCGGCCCCAGATCAATAATATAATCGGCTGACTTGATCACTTCCATATTGTGTTCAATCACAATAACGGTATTTCCTCTATCTGTAAGTCGGTTGAGAACATCCAGCAATCTTTGGATATCAGCAAAATGAAGACCCGTGGTCGGTTCATCTAAGATATAAACGGTCCTTCCGGTCTCCCTTTTGCTTAATTCCTTCGCCAACTTTATCCGCTGTGCTTCTCCTCCTGAAAGCGTGGTAGCAGGTTGACCTAACTTGAGATACCCCAGACCAACTTCACAGAGGGTTTGTAGTATTTGATGGATTCTTGGAACCGCCTGGAAAAAATCAAGGGCTTCTTCGCCTGTCATTTCCAATATGTCAGAAATGGTTTTTCCTTTATACCGAATGCTAAGGGTCTCTTGATTATAACGTTTCCCATGGCACTCCTCGCAAGTGATATAGACATCAGGGAGGAATTGCATTTCGACCTTCAAAATCCCATCCCCGTGACATGTCTCACATCGACCTCCGAAGACATTAAAGCTGAAACGTCCTGGAAGAAACCCTCTCATCCTCGATTCCGGAAGTTGAGCAAAGAGCTCTCGAATGGGTTGGAACACGGCTGTATAGGTCGCAGGGTTTGAACGAGGGGTTCGTCCGATAGGCATTTGATCGACATGGACGACCTTATCGATATCCTCCAGCCCTTCAACCCCCTGAACGGAGAGGCAATGCTGGGGGAGACGATAAAGCTGTTGGGCTAAAAGACAATAGAGTGTATCGATGATCAATGTTGATTTCCCCGATCCCGAAACACCTGTGATACAATTAAATACTCCCAAGGGAATTTTCACATCAATATTTTTCAAATTATTTGCCCTGGCTCCTCGGATGATAAGATATTTCCCTCCAATGGGTCTTCTCTGCTTGGGGAGTGGAATGAATTTTTTCCCTGAGAGATATTGCCCTGTCAATGAATGCTCAGCTATCGTCAAGGCGTTGGGAGGTCCTGCAAAGACCACCTCCCCTCCTCGCTCTCCTGGACCGGGACCCATATCAATAATATAATCAGCCGAACGAATCGTTTCCTCATCATGTTCTACCACAATGACCGTATTCCCCAAATCTCTCAAGCGCTTCAATGTTTCCAGAAGGCGCAGGTGGTCTCGCGGGTGAAGTCCGATGCTCGGTTCGTCTAAAATATAAAGAACCCCTACCAGGCTTGAGCCAATTTGTGTTGCCAGACGTATGCGCTGAGACTCTCCTCCGGAAAGAGTGGCGGCGGTCCGATCCAGGGTGAGGTAGTCCAGACCCACCTCCACCATAAATTTCAATCGCTCTTTGATCTCTCTCAAAATTCCATGTGCAATTTTTTGAGATCGAGGGGGTAGCTCCAAATTCATTAGGAATTCCAAGGCTTCTTTTACATAAAGATGGGTCACCTCTGAAATAGATTTCTCGCCCACCTTGATGGAAAGCACTTCCTTCTTTAAGCGTGTCCCCTTACAATCTGGGCAGGGAGTTTGGCTCATAAATTCCTCTAACCCTTCACGCTCCTCCCCACCTTTCTGCCACTTTTTCTCCATCTCAGGGATGATCCCTTCAAATCCCTGCCGGAAAAGATGAGCCCCTCTTGTCCCTTTCACCCTAAAAGAAATTTTCTCTCCCCCTGACCCATAAAGAAGAAGATGTTGAATCGATTTTGGCAATCGATAAAAGGGTGTCTGAAGACTAAAATCATAGTGTTTAGCCAATCCCTCCAAAAGAGGCCTGACAAATGACTCTCCCTTATTCTTCCATGGATGGATGGCCCCTTCATTCAATGATAGAGACGGATTCGGAACAAGGAGGTTGGGGTCAAAGTAAGATTTCGTTCCCAATCCGTTACATGTAGGGCAAGCCCCCTGTGGACTATTAAACGAGAACATTCTGGGAGTGATCTCAGGAAAACTGAACCCACAATCAATACAGGAGAACTTCTGGCTGAAAATAGTAGGGGGGAATCCTTCCCGTTCTACCTTCACAATTCCTCCTGAAAGATGGGAGGCAATCTCTAAGGAATCGTTGACCCTCTTTCCAGCCCCTTCTTTAATCACCAAGCGGTCCACGACGACATCGATCTCATGTCGTCTGTTCTTATCCAAATGAACTTCTTCGCTGAGATCCCTTATATGCCCATCAATTCTCACCCTCACAAACCCATCTCTTCGGAGTTCTTCCAACTCCTTCCGATATTCACCTTTCTTCCCCCTGACAATAGGAGAAAAAATGGTCAGAGATGTCCCTTTCGGGAGGCGGAAGATGATCTCCGTCATCTGCTGAAGGGTCTGTGATGAGATCGGGGAGCCGCAATGGGGACAGGAAGGTTCTCCCACCCTCGCGTAAAGGAGACGGAGGTAATCATAGATCTCCGTCACCGTCCCCACGTTCGATCTCGGATTTCGAGACATGCTTCTTTGATCAATGGCAATGGCGGGGGACAGGCCCTCGATGGATTCGACATGAGCCCTTTCCATCTGCTCTAAGAACTGCCGCGCATAGGCCGAAAGGGATTCGACATACCGCCTCTGACCCTCGGCATAGAGGGTGTCAAAGGCAAGGGTGGACTTACCCGATCCACTCAGCCCTGTGATCACCACTAGGCAATTTCGTGGAATCTCGACATCAATATTTTTCAAATTGTGAACCTTGGCGCCCCGGATGACGATCTTTTCCATTTTTTTCTCTTTACAAAAAGTTAACAGAAAATCTGAAAGGTGTAAACCCCGTTGGAAATTCACTTCATTGGACTCGAGGTCAAACGGGGATCAACCTCCGCTGAAATTAATCAAAAGTTTGATTTCACCACAGGTAAGGCTTCGGAGCAAAGGGATTTTACTTCTAACGGGATAAACCCCATCGGAATATTATTTCGCAAAGAGAGCTCTGAAGAACTAATTTCCGCTCTCTTGATTACACAGATTTTTTTTTATCCATCTCCGCAGAAGACCACGGGCTTCGCCCGTGGAGCTCCCTTTTTAACGAATTTGTAATCTGTGCAAGCATTTCATTATCATGACATCAGAGATTTTTGGACTATTTCAGAAATTTCGCAAAAAAGTCTTGACAAATTCGGAAAGATCGTTATAATTCTTTTAGTTTAATTTATTAAACTAATTTCTTCTTATAATGTCTTACAAAGTACTAAACAAAATTCTTTTTATACTATCCTCGGAGGGATTTGGGACAGCCGGTGGGGGACCATGGCTAAAGTACTAATCATCGGAGCAGGAGGAGTAGGAACCGTTGTGGCTCATAAAGTTGCAAAAGTGCCACAAGTGTTTACGGAAATCCTGCTGGCCAGCCGCACCCAACAAAAGTGTGACGCCATCGCGAAAGCGGTGGGTTCCAATAAATTGAAGACCGCACAGGTGAATGCGAATCATATTCAACAATTGGTGAATTTATTTAAAAGTTTTAAGCCCGAAATTGTGATCAACGTTGCACTGCCTTACCAAGATTTAACGATCATGGATGCCTGTCTTCAAACAGGTGTGAGTTATTTAGATACCGCCAATTATGAACCACCCGATGTTGCTAAATTCGAATACAAATGGCAATGGGCATACCACAAACGATTTAAAAAAGCAGGACTGACAGCCATTTTAGGGTGTGGTTTTGATCCTGGGGTGACAGGGGTCTTCACTGCTTATGCTGCGAAACACCATTTTGATGAAATTTACACTCTGGATATTGTGGACTGCAATGCAGGCGACCATGGAAAACCATTCGCCACCAATTTTAATCCGGAAATCAATATTCGGGAAGTCATCCAAAAAGGAAAATACTGGGAACATGGAAAATGGATGGAAACAGAACCTCATAAAATTCACAAAACGCTAAATTATCCCAATATTGGGCCCCGCGAATCTTACCTGATTTTCCACGAAGAATTAGAATCGTTGGTGAAACACTTCCCGACTTTGAAGCGAGCTCGATTCTGGATGACTTTCGGACAAGAGTATTTAACCCATTTGCGGGTGATTCAAAATATTGGGATGGCGAGTATTAAACCCATCCTATACGACGGCAAAGAGATTGTGCCTCTCCAATTCCTTAAAGCGGTATTGCCCAATCCAACCGAACTCGGCGAACACTATTCCGGGGAGACTTCCATCGGCTGTCGGATCAGGGGCATCAAAAATCATAAGGAGAAAACCTACTACATCTATAATAATTGTAAACACCAAGAGGCTTATAAAGAGACAGGGGCCCAAGCAGTGAGCTATACCACTGGGGTCCCCGCTATGATCGGTGCCATGATGTTCATCAAGGGATTATGGAAACGGCCCGGCGTTTACAACACCGAAGAATTCGATCCAGACCCGTTCATGGAACAATTGAAACTCCACGGGCTTCCCTGGCACGAATTGCATGATGTAGATTTGGAAGTATAGCCGCACATAATTAGGGCTATTGAAATACGAAATTCGAAGCACGAAATCCGAAACAAGCACGAATATCAAATTTACAAATGACCCAAACAGAAGTTTAGAATTTAGAAAATTCGAATTTTGAATTTGTTTCGAGTTTCGAAATTCGGATTTCGGATTTAATGACATAGGCATCATGTCCATTGACTTCAACCAAATCCCATCCCCGTGTTATGTGATCGATGAA
>JACAEV010000173.1 GCA_013388645.1 Syntrophaceae bacterium
GGTGGCGTGGCTGAAACTCCGGAAGTAGCGCGGAAAATTGCAGAAGGGATTGGAGAAAAGAGGATCGTTGTGAAAGCCCAAATCCATGCGGGGGGAAGAGGAAAAGGAGGAGGCATAAGAATTGTAAACCATCCTGAAGAAGTAGAGGTGGCTGCCAAGGAGATTATTGGGATGACGTTGGTCACTCATCAGACCGGGCCTGCAGGTCGGCTTGTTCGAAAAGTTTTAATTGAAGAAGGAATGGAGATCCAGGAGGAGCTTTATTTAGGAGTCGTCATCGATCGATCAAAGGCCTGCCCGGTCATCATGGCCAGTCGGGAGGGAGGAGTAGAGATTGAAAAGGTGGCAGCAGAGTCTCCCGAGAAAATTATTAAGGAATGGATAAATCCCAGTGTTGGTCTGAGGGCTTTTCAGGCAAATAAAATTGGTTATGGGCTTGGATTTGAAGCAGCTCAGGTTGGAAAGATGAGGAATGTTATTTTTGGTCTCTATAAGGCTTTTTATGAGAAGGATGGTTTGCTTGCTGAGATTAACCCTCTTGTCCTGACCGAAGGAGGGGAATGGATTGCCCTTGATGCAAAGATTAATTTTGATGACAACGGTCTTTTCCGACATAAAGAGATCGCCGCGCTGCGAGATCTCAATGAAGAAGCTCCCCTCGAAGTGGAGGCCTCAAAATATAATTTGAATTATATCAAATTGGATGGAAATGTGGGTTGTATGGTGAATGGGGCAGGGCTTGCTATGGCCACGATGGATATTATTAAAGTGGTGGGTGCAGAGCCAGCTAACTTTCTTGATGTCGGGGGTGGAGCTACTGTTGAGATGGTAAAGAATGGATTTAAAATCCTCATGTCTGATCCTGGGGTGAAAGTGGTATTCATCAATATTTTTGGAGGAATTCTACGATGCGATACCTTGGCCAAGGGCGTGACCGAGGCCGTTCGAGAAGTGAAGGTTAAAGTTCCCATCGTAGTGAGACTGGAAGGGACAAATGTGGAGGAGGGGAGAAGGATACTCAGAGAATCAGGTCTTAACTTCACCGTCGCTATAGGAATGAAAGAGGGCGCCGAGAAAGTTATTGAGGCATTGAAAGGGAGAGGTTAAGGTTGAGGTTCAGGTTAAGGAGTTAACCTATTTTCTAAACCTTAGCCTCAGCCTCAACCTTAGGTCTTAAATGGAGGCAAGCATGAGCATTTTAGTAGATGAGAAAACGAGAGTGGTCGTTCAAGGGATCACTGGAAATGAAGGAATGTTTCATACCCGTCAGATGGTGGAATACGGAACAAAAGTGGTCGCCGGGGTGACTCCAGGTAAAGGAGGTCAGAAGATAGACGGGATTCCGGTCTTCAATACGGTCTCAGAAGCGGTTAAGAATACAGGTGCCAATGCCTCTGCGATCTTCGTTCCTCCTGCTTTTGCAGGAGATGCCATTTTGGAGGCAGCGGATGCTAATATCTCAGTCATTGTTTGTCTCACCGAAGGAATTCCAACAATGGATATGCTCATGGTGCGAGAATACCTCCGTGAGAAAGAATTAAATTTAATCGGTCCAAATACACCAGGAATTATTTCCCCGGGGAAATGTAAAATCGGGGTCATGGCAGGTTATATTCATAAACCAGGGACGATTGGAATTATTTCTCGAAGTGGGACGCTCACCTATGAAGTCGTAGATCAATTAACCAAGAAGGGAATCGGACAGTCAACCTGTGTTGGCATTGGAGGGGATCAAATCATTGGATTGAACTTTGTTGATTTACTGAACATGTTTGAAAAGGACCCGGGAACAGAAGCTGTCATTATGATTGGCGAGATCGGTGGGACAGCAGAAGAGGAGGCAGCCCAATTAATCGGAGAAAAAATCAGCAAACCTGTGTTAGCCTTCATTGCTGGGTTAACTGCTCCTCCGGGGAGGAGGATGGGACACGCTGGTGCAATTATTGCGGGGGGAAAGGGAACGGCTAAAGAAAAAATGGAAGCATTGGCAAAAGTAGGTGTAAAGGTCGTCAAAAACCCAGCTTTGGTTGGTGAAGAATTGGAAGACATCTTAAAAAAACGCTCAGCGCATAGAGCATAGCGTTTGTACTGTGCTACTGTGCTGCAGTGTTGAAGTGCTGCCGTTCTTCAACTTCGAGATTATCACCTGGTTCACTGCAGTACGGCAGAACTGCAACACGGCAATAGGGGGTTGTTGTAAAGCCAATGAACTCAACAAACCCAATAAACTCAAGAAATTACATAAAGACGTTTATCTTTTTGTTGATTTATGTTAGGATAAATATCAATCCTTAAAAAGAAAGGTTTATTTATGTTGGTCGAATTGAGAGACAGGTTGAAAGAATTAAGAGACCGATTGGAAAACCTAAGAGGTCCTCTTTGACGTAGAAGGAAAGGTGAAAAGATTAGACGAGATTGGGGGCATGATGATGAAACCTGATTTTTGGGAAGGGGGTGAAGCCGCGCAGAAAATTTTAAAGGAGCGGACCTCTCTCTTAGAGAGTCTGACACCTTGGCAAGAGGAAAAGAAGGCCTTGGAGGAAATGGAAATCCTCCTCCAGTTGATTGAGGAGCAACAGGATGACAAAGAGGCTCAAGAGTTATTGGAGAAGTTACGAAAAAGTGAAGAGTCCATTGAGCAAATAGAATTCAAGAGGATGTTAGGTGGAGAACATGATCCCAATAATGCAATCGTCAGTATTAATGCAGGGGCCGGTGGCACAGAAGCTCAGGATTGGGTAGAAATGATTTTACGGATGTACCTCCGATGGGCCGAGAAAAAAGGTTTTGAGACAAAAATCATTGATATTTTGACAGGCGAGGAGGCGGGTTTAAAGAATGTTACCTTTATCGTCAATGGCCGTTATGCTTATGGATATTTGAAGGCTGAAACAGGGATTCATCGTTTGGTTCGAATATCCCCCTTTGATGCCGGGGCAAGAAGGCATACCTCCTTTGCATCCGTTTTTGTCATTCCCGAGGTTTCCGATGATATTGTGGTTGCGATCGACGAAAAAGATCTGAGAGTGGATACGTTTCGTTCCAGCGGAGCTGGAGGGCAACATGTGAACAAAACCGATTCAGCTGTCCGGATCACTCATCTTCCCACAGGCATCGTTGTCCAGTGTCAAAATGAACGGTCTCAGCATAAAAATAAAGCGACGGCCTTGAAAATATTAAAAGCAAGACTTTATGAACTGGAGACAAAGGAGAAGGAGGAAAAACTTCAGGAGCTTCACAACTCAAAAAAGGAAATTGCCTGGGGAAGCCAAATTCGTTCTTATATCCTGCATCCTTACAAGATGGTTAAAGATCACCGTAGCAATAAGGTCATCCACCAGGTAGATCGAGTGATGGATGGAGAGATCGACGATTTGATCAAAGCCTATTTGCTTAGTACAGCCTAAATTGTCTCGTAGTCCCGTAGTCTGGTAGTCGGACATTCAAGATTATAGGACGATTAGACCGCGAGGTTATAAGACTACAAGACTTATTGGTTTAGTGGGTTGACTTTTTATGAGTGGAGAAATATCATTAGAGAACGATACAGAGAAGATGGCTCCCGAAGAGGAGGGATGGCTTGGAAATTTAGAGGAGAAGATTAGCCATCTCTTGAAAGAATTTCATGAATTGAAGAAGGAACGAGACCATTTAAACACGATCTTAGCGATGGAGAGGGAGAAAGTAATCCAATTGGAAAAGAAACTGAAGCTCCTATCGCAAGATAGAGATAAAGTCAAAACACGGATTGATCTACTTCTTCATCGTTTTAAAAACATGGAACCATAATTTGCTGCGAAACATTGTTCAGAAGGTCTGTTGGAGATGGTGAAAGAGCGATTGGTCGAGATCAAGGTGTTTGGCCAAACCTATACGGTCAAAACAGATGCTGAAGAAGGTTATATTCAGGAAGTGGCTAAATATGTTAATGAAAAAATGGAGGAGGTATTAAAAAAAACAAAGAGTGTCTCAACGTTAAACGTTGCCATCTTAACCGCTCTAAATATTGCAGATGATCTTTTAAAGGAAAAGGAAAAAAGAATTGCGCTACTCCGAGAGGTCAGAGCCAAATCAAAAGATTTAGTTGAGAAAATAGATATAAAAATGGGAAAGATGGATGGAGAAAAAAATCCCATCATGGGGTGACGTTCCTAAATGCTATTCAAGGAGGATTGAACATTTTTAAGAAAAGCCGACAAGCCGGCTCCCTTTTTTAGAATTTTAATGGATTGCCAGCCTCGGCCATCCAATGAGAGGTTAAGGGCAGTATCGCCATCAGTCGATGAAAAGGTAAGCGAGAAAGTGGGAAGAGAAGGGTAGTTTCAACTCCGATGTAACTTCTTTATCTGACCTTATTTAAGCAGGGAAGAAAAAAAGGGTTTGGTCCCTATGGTCCAGTGGAACGTGATAGAAATCCTACAGAAATTTCAGGAGATAGGAGATTGTTTAAGGGAGTGGTTTGAAGTCATCATCCAATTAACTCTCCACTCGCTCGAACACCCCTCTCTTGAGGCCGATCTAAACATAAAGAAAAAAATCAACACCATGGACCCCTCCTTTCGAAGGGAAGTAGGGTTTCGTTATATAATGGAGACGAATCAGAAATTAACCTCAAGGGCCGCCTCCTTTTTTCTTTCCCATCGGGTTCCATTGAATCTGCCGCTCTCTCTATTCCCTCTTACCTCCTTTTCTACGGTAATTTGACGATATTATTTTAAAGAGCGACGGGAACGAGTCATATGAGTGGTGTCGGGATCAAACTCCGAGCATCCCTATTATAGTTTTGCATTGTGATTCTTACATGGTCGGAGGAAATTTCTCCCTAAGGAGGTGAGTAACACATTGAAGTTATCGATTGAGATGTATATCATTCTTGTTTCTATCATTGCCTTTCTCGGAGGCGTTATTGGATTCCTGGTGAGAAAGAGGTTCTCAGAGGCCAGGATTGTTTCCGCAAAGGAGGTCGCCCGGCGGTTGATCGAAGAAGCCGAGAAAAAGGCTGAGATCATTAAAAAGGAGGCCTTTCTTCAGAGCAAAGACAAATTCTATCAAGAAAAAGCTGAGTTGGAGAAAGAGACGCTCGAAAAACGTCAAGAGATCCAGAATTTGGAGAGAAGGATCATCCAGAGGGAATCGCATTTAGACAAAAAGATCGAGCTTCTGGATACGAGAGAAGCAGAGATTGTACGTCGAGAAAAAATGTTGATGCAGCAGGAAAAAGTGATTCAAGAGCAAGAAAAAAAGGTGGCCTCCCTTCTCGAAAAGCAACGCACGCAGTTAGAGAGTATTGCTAAGATGTCGTCAGAAGAAGCGAAGCGATTGCTCATGGAGTCCATGGAGATTGAGGCAAAACACGAAGCCGCTAAAAAGATAAAGAGGATCGAGGAAGAAGCAAAAGAGATCGCTGATAAAAAATCGAAGGAGATCATTAGTTTAGCGATTCAACGTTATGCCGGGGAGTATGTCGCTGAAAGAACGGTATCGGTAGTCAATCTGCCGAATGAAGAGATGAAAGGTCGAATTATCGGTCGTGAAGGTCGAAATATCCGAGCCCTCGAAGCGGCCACAGGAATTGATCTGATTATCGACGATACTCCAGAGGCCGTGATCCTTTCAGGATTCAACCCTGTGCGGAGAGAGATCGCACGGATTGCCTTGGAACGTTTGGTGAGCGACGGCCGCATCCATCCTGCGCGGATTGAAGAAATCGTTCAAAAAGTGGAGCAGGAGGTAGAAACCTCCATTCGCGAAGCAGGGGAACAGGCCACTTTTGATGTGGGCGTCCATGGCATCCATCCAGAGCTGATCAAACTCATTGGCCGGCTCAAATATCGGACGAGTTACGCCCAAAATGTTTATCAACATTCATTAGAAGTGGCTTTCCTTTGTGGAGTGATGGCTGCAGAACTTGGAGTGAATGTGAAACAGGCGAAGAGAGCAGGTCTGCTCCATGATATTGGAAAGGCGGTCGACCACGAGGTGGAAGGTTCTCACGGAAAGATCGGGGCTGAATTGGCGAGGAAGTATGGGGAATCGCCGATGATCGTCCATGCCCTTGCCTCCCACCATGAAGAAGAAAAACCGGAAACCATCCTCGACATTTTGGTGGAAGCCGCAGATGCCCTTTCTGGGGCGCGACCCGGGGCAAGGCGTGAGATGCTTGAGACCTATGTCAAGCGATTGGAGGATTTAGAAAAAATCGCTCAGTCTTTTCCGGGTGTGGAAAAATCTTATGCCATTCAAGCAGGCAGGGAAATCCGCATCATGGTTCAGCCCGACCGTCTCTCAGACGAAGATTCCGTCGTTCTCTGTCGGGACATTGCTCGAAAGATTGAAAAGGATTTAACGTACCCTGGACAGATCAAAGTGACAGTGATCAGAGAAACGCGATCTGTCGATTACGCCAAATAGTCCTGTGATCGGTGATCAGTGACCAGTGATCAGTAGGTTAGAAAAGCAGAGGGGAAACAAGAAAAAAAAATGAGGAAGAACCATATGCTTAGTGCTCTATTCGGTGTGTTACAGAGGACAAGCGCTGTACGTCTTATTGGCAACTGGTTACTGATCACTGATTACTGCTCACTGTTTTAATGGGTTTAATGAGATGAGAATTCTTTTCATAGGAGATATCGTAGGGAAAGCCGGTCGGCAAGCCATCCAAGAAATATTAGGAAAGGTCATTGCAGATCAAAGAATTGATTTCACGATTGCGAATGGGGAGAATGCCGCAGGAGGGATGGGCATAACACCTCTGATCGCCATTGAGATTCTGGATCAAGGAGTGGATGTCCTGACTTCTGGAAACCATATCTGGGCCAAAAAAGAAATTTTTCCTTTCTTAGATGAGGAGCTACGGATTTTAAGGCCCGCGAATTACCCTCCCCATGTTCCAGGGAAAGGGAGCGCTGTTTTCCATTTAACCAACGGGCAGAAAGTGGGTGTTCTCAATTTAGAAGGCAGGGTATTCATGAAGCATCTGGATTGCCCGTTCCGAACCGGAGAGAAGGAAGCGGAGTTATTGAAAAAAGAAACGCCTATCATTCTGGTCGATTTCCATGCGGAAGCCACGTCAGAAAAAATGGCTATGGGTTGGTTTTTAAATGGGAAGGTAACCGCTGTATTGGGAACCCACACCCATGTTCAAACCAGCGATGAAAAGATATTGGATGGAGGAACCGCTTATATTACCGATGTGGGGATGACAGGTCCATTAGCCTCGGTGATTGGAATTCGCAAACAGATCGCTATCGAACGGTTATTGACACAAATCCCATGGAAATTTGATGTCGCCACAGAGGAGATCGAACTTCAAGGGGTCATCATTGAAATTGATTCACAAACAGGGAAATCCCAAACGATACGCAGGATCAGAGTTCCATTAGATGAACGGAGTTGAAGGATATGGAGAGCACAAAGGACCAAAACGTGTATGAGGTCTTGATCAAGAGGGGATTCATCGAGAAGGTGACGGATGAGGCGATCTTGCCTAAGATTTTATCAGAGAAGATCACCTGTTATATCGGTTTCGATCCAACGGCTTCGAGTTTCCATGTTGGAAATTTAGTGCCGATTATGTCCCTTGCACACATGCAAAGACATGGCCATCAGCCGATCGCATTGGTGGGAGGCGGAACAGGATTGGTAGGCGATCCGAGTGGCAAAGATGAAATGCGGCAGATTTTGACCTATGAAGAAATAGAGAAAAATGCTGAAGCCCAGAAGAAGCAATTCGCTCAATTTTTAGATTTTTCCGAAAAAAGGGCACTTCTTTTGAACAATGCCGATTGGTTGACAAAGCTGAATTACATCGATTTCCTCCGAGATATTGGAGTTCATTTTAGTGTCAATCGAATGCTCGCTACTGAATCAGTCAAAATACGGTTAGAGACAGGGCTTTCGTTTATCGAATTCAATTACCAGCTCCTCCAGGCTTACGATTTTTGGTATCTTTTTAAACACTATCATTGTTTAATCCAGATGGGAGGAAGTGATCAATGGGGCAACATTGTGGCGGGAATCGATCTCATCCGCCGACTGGAAGGGAAACAGGCTTACGGGATCACTTTCCCCTTGATCATGACGGCTGATGGGAAAAAGATGGGAAAGACTGAAAAAGGAGCGGTGTGGTTAGATCCTCAACGCACCTCTCCTTATGAATATTATCAATTTTGGATTAATACAGATGATCGAGATGTCATCCGGTTTTTGGCTCTCTTCACTTTTCTTTCGATGGAGGAAATAAAGGAATACGAAAAGCTCAGAGGGGCAGATCTCAGAAGGGCTAAAGAAATTTTAGCATTCGAAGCCACCCAAATTGTACATGGTGAGGAGGAATCTAAAAAAGCCCAAGAGGCATCAAGGGCTCTCTTCTTAGGGGAAGGGAAAGATGGAGATTTGATCCCAACGACTTATATAGAAATAGAGAAGTTGACTCAGGGGATTCCAATTTTTAAATTGTTTGAAGAAACTGGCCTCTGTGCCTCAGGTTCAGAAGCTCGACGAATAATTGAACAGGGGGGAGGATATTTTAACAAAAGAAGAGTGGATCGATATGATCTGATGATCACATTGAATGATCTTGATCAAAAAGGGGAAGCCTCGTTAAGGGTGGGGAAGAAAAAATACCACCGACTTAAAATTAAAACCTCTTGACAAAAAAAATTTATTTTGCTATATTAAATTTACTTCGATTGAGTTTTTCCTTCTTTGAAAAATTATTTTCTTGACAATCTGGCTAATCTGGTTTAAATTTAAAAGGTTCGCATAAATTTGTTCTTTGACAAAAGAATAGGGGTTACTATTCTGGGTCTTTATGTTTTTTCCTATGAAAAGGATCATTTTCAAATATAAACTGGAGAGTTTGATCCTGGCTCAGAACGAACGCTGGCGGCGTGCCTAACACATGCAAGTCGTACGAGAAATCCTGGGCAACCGGGAGAGTAAAGTGGCGCACGGGTGAGTAACGCGTGGGTAACCTGCTCTTGAGTTGGGGATAACTCCGCGAAAGCGGGGCTAATACCGAATAATATTCCGGATCCTTCGGGAACTGGAATCAAAGGTGGCCTCTGCATGCAAGCTACTGCTCAAGGATGGGCCCGCGTACCATTAGCTTGTTGGTAGGGTAACGGCCTACCAAGGCAACGATGGTTAGCTGGTCTGAGAGGATGGCCAGCCACACTGGAACTGAGACACGGTCCAGACTCCTACGGGAGGCAGCAGTGGGGAATCTTGCGCAATGGGGGAAACCCTGACGCAGCAA
>JACAEV010000070.1 GCA_013388645.1 Syntrophaceae bacterium
AAAATGTCATTCCTGCGGAAGCAGGAATCCATAAGCTTTTGAAATTACTGGACTCCCGCTGGAGTTTACCCCGTACCTGATACGGGGCGGGAGTGACGAATTAGGAATTATTAGAGGTTGCCTTAAATTTTAAATTGGTCATTTTATTTGTTTGATTTCATAAATCTTTCTTTTTCGCTGTAAATACACCCACAATATTGCTGACGATACAATCCCATCGCTTTCGAGACTTCGACTCCCCTCCTCCATCCCTGTCGAAAATCATCGTAGTAGAAGGGAATTCCAATCACCCGGGCCACATGTTCTCCGGTCTCCCTGATCAGACCATGATTTTGATGGGTACTTTGAAGGAGAGTTGTTGAAAATCCATCGAACCCTTCTTTTTTCGCCTCCTGTGCTGTGGCTTCGAGCCGAACTGAATAGCAATATTGACATCTTTCCCTGACTCGATGAGACACATTTCTTAAAAACTCCTCAAGAAGATATTCATCTCGGTAGATCACTTTCAGCCCAACCTTTTCTGAAAATACTTTTAATGCTTCAAGTCTCTTCTGATATTCTTGATAGGGGTGAATATTGGGATTAAAAAAATAGCCAACGATCTCCTCCCCTTTCCCTTTCAATTGTTCAAGAGGATAAATCGCACAGTTGGCACAGCAGATGTGAAGAAGGATCTTCATTCGAACAGACATCATTATGAAAATCTCCCCCTCCCCCTCTTTGCCTGTCTACAAACAGGAAAGGGATTACCAAAGAGGGGAATTGTCCCTCCCTTTGGCAAAGGGAGGGCAGGAGGGATTTTATTAATCAATGCAGCCGTTATTATAAGGCTGTTAATAAATCAAACATCCGTCTAACTTGCGGCTAACTTTAATTCTTCAGGCTCTTTTCTTCGTGGAATTCCCAGCTCCTTCTCCACTTGCAAGATTCGATCGGTCGTCTTCACGACGGTATCTGGATTGAGAGAGATGCTATCAATTCCGCATCGAACTAAAAACTCGGCGAATTCTGGATAATCGCTTGGGCCTTGGCCACAGATACCTATCTTTTTGCCATTCTTTTTGGCACTTTCGATAACCGATTGAACCATCCTTTTGACAGCCAAGTTTCGTTCATCGAAGATCTGGGAAACCTTCTCTGAATCACGATCCAGTCCCAATACCAATTGGGTCAAATCATTCGATCCGATGGAAAACCCATCAAACACCTCAGCGAATTCATCCGCCAAGATCACATTGCTGGGAATCTCACACATCATATAGATTTCAAGACCATTCTTTCCCTGGATGAGGTCATGCTTCCTCATTTCGGCCACTACCAGTCTTCCTTCTTCCACGGTTCGGCAAAAGGGGATCATCAATTTAACGTTAGTCAAGCCCATTTCATCCCGTACCTTCTTCATGGCTCGGCATTCGAGAGCAAACCCCTCCTGGTAAGACTCATCATAATAACGGGAAGCTCCCCGAAAACCGATCATGGGATTATCCTCCACAGGTTCGAATTCGCTTCCCCCAATAAGATTGGCATACTCATTGCTTTTAAAATCGCTCATCCTGACAATGACATCTTTGGGATAGAATGCGGCTGCAATCTTGGCTACGCCTTGAGCCAGTCGATCAACGAAGAAGGCTTCCTTATCTTCATATCCAATGGTCAAATGCTCAATTTCTTTCTTTGCATGACCATCATTCAATGACTCATATCGCACCAGTGCCATGGGATGAATTCGTATAAAATTATTGATAATAAATTCCAGCCTGGCGAGGCCCACCCCATCATTAGGGATGAAGGAGAGGTGAAAGGCATTGTTTGGATCTCCGACATTCATCATGATTTTCGTTTGGGGCTTTTCTAAATGGGCCATATCGAATCGCCTCACCTCATAATCGAGGATTCCTTCATACACCAACCCCGTCTCTCCTTCCGCACAACAGACGGTGGCGCTTCGATAATCCTTCAAAATTTCACTCCCATTACTGGTCCCGACGACACAGGGAACACCCAGTTCCCGGCTGATAATGGCTGCATGGCAAGTCCTTCCCCCTCGGTCCGTCACGATACCGGAGGCGATCTTCATGATGGGCTCCCAATCCGGATCGGTCATTTGGGTCACCAAAATCTCGCCCTTTTTAAACTTCCCTATCTCTCTCGCACTGGTGATGACATTGATGGGACCTGCACCAATCTTCTCGCCAACACTCTTCCCCTGAACCAGCACTCTCCCTTTCTCTTTCAGGGAATAGGTTTCCAAGACATTCTTCACCCCCTGGGATTTCACCGTCTCTGGTCTTGCCTGAAGGATAAAAAGTTCTTGGGTTATTCCATCTTTCGCCCACTCAATATCCATCGGTCTGTAAATCCCTGCCTTTTTCGAATAGTGTTCTTCAATCGTTATCCCCCATTTCGCCAGCTGAATAATCTCGTCATCGTTGAGGATGAAATCTGCCCTTTCCTGTGCAGACACAGGGACATTTTTGGTCGACCCCTCCCCTTCCAGGGTATAAATCATTTTGATCTCTTTGGTCCCCAGGGTTTTCTGAATAATCGGTTTGTAGTTTCCCTTAATGCAGGGCTTGAATACATAGAATTCATCAGGGTTGATGACCCCTTGAACAATATTCTCCCCTAATCCATAGGCTCCAGTGATATAGACCACATGTGGAAAGCCGGACTCCGTATCAATGGTAAACATGACTCCTGAACAGGCCTTATCCGATCGCACCATCTTTTGAATTCCTATGGAGAGAGCAACCTGAAAATGGTCAAATCCTTTATGGGTCCGATAGGAGATAGCTCGGTTGGTAAAAAGGGAGGCAAAACAACGCTTACAGGCTTGGACAAGAGCATATTCTCCACGGATATTCAGATAAGTTTCTTGCTGACCTGCAAAGCTCGCACCAGGAAGGTCCTCGGCAGTTGCACTGCTCCGGACCGCCACATCCGTATCCTCACCATATTCCTTGCACAATTTTCGATAAGCTTTAACAATTTCATCAACAATTTCTCGGGGGAACTCAAGGCTGTAGATCAGCCGTCGAATACGACTTCCTCTCTCGGAAAGGGCTTCCACATCTTCAACATCCAGACCGCTGAGTATCTCTTTGATATTATCTTTAGCTTTTAATTTACCTTTGGTATCGTGCCAGTCTTGTACCATCCCCTCCTCTAACAGGGTATGGTATGCATTGACGGTAACTGCAAAACCATTCGGGACGTTCACCCCTTGGCTTGTCAGTTCTTTTCGCATTTCTCCCAAGGAGGCATTTTTCCCTCCTACAATGGGAATATCATCCAGCCCAATTTCATCAAACCAAAGAATGTAAGGTTTTTTGCCCATGATCCCCTCCTCGGGATTATTTATTTTTACTGTTATTTGTAAATGTAAATATTACGATAGGTTACTGATATGAATTTAAATTTATCCGAACACGACTCCAATGTCAAGAACGATTCATGAGTGAAAAACTGCTTTTCGGTCTCTCCCTTTAACACCGATGCGGAATTGAAGATTGATTTTTCAATAGATTACCATTAACATGAATAGTTAAAAAGGAAGGAAGACTCGTGAAAAGCTCAAAATATGTTTACCTTTTTGAAGAGGCGGATGGCACGAACAAGAAGCTGTTTGGAGGAAAGGGAGCAGGTCTGGCTGAGATGACCCGAATGGGGCTGCCTGTCCCACCCGGATTTATTGTCACCACAGAGGCCTGCCTTCATTATTACGAGAATAAAAAGAGACTTCCCAAAGGCCTGATGGAAGAGGTTCATGCAACATTGAAAACCGTTGAGGAAAAAACAGGTAAACATTTTGGAAGTTCTCAAAACCCACTCTTCTTCTCCGTCCGGTCTGGTGCAGCGATCTCTATGCCCGGGATGATGGACACGATTCTCAACCTGGGTTTAAATGATGAGACCCTTGAGGGTTTGATCCAGATTACCATGGATGGAAGATTTGCTTATGACGCTTACCGTCGCTTGATTCAACTCTTTGGGAAAGTTGCCTTGGGAGTGGATGAAAAAGAGTTTGATCAGATCCTCTATAAGGCGAAAGAAAGGGTGGGGGCCAAGGAGGACACTGATCTCAGTGGTGATCATCTTAAGGATATTTGTCATCAATATCTGGCACTTGTTAAAAAGAGGACAGGAGACCCTTTCCCCCAGGATCCGATGGTTCAGTTAAAACTTGCCATCGAAGCCGTATTTAAATCCTGGATGGGAAAGCGGGCAGTGGACTATCGAAAAGAATTCAATATCACTCCTGAAAGGGCCAATGGAACCGCCGTCAACGTATGCATGATGGTTTTTGGGAATATGGGTGTTGACTCAGCCACCGGGGTTGCCTTCACCCGAGACCCAGGAACTGGAGAAAACGTCCTTTTCGGTGAATATCTCGTAAATGCTCAGGGAGAAGATGTGGTGGCTGGGATTCGAACACCGAAATCCATTCAAGAGATGAAAAAGGAGATGCCAAAAATCTATCGGGAATTGGAACGTGTCAGAAAGACGTTGGAAGAACATTTCCATGAAGTTCAGGATTTCGAGTTTACGGTGGAGAAAGGGACTCTTTATATCCTTCAAACCCGAAATGGAAAAATGAATGCTCAGGCGATCGTTCGTACTTCCAAAGAGATGGTCTCTGAGAAATTGATTGACAAAGAGAAGGCGGTCCTGAGATTGAAACCACAGGAGCTGGAACAACTTTTGCACCAACGGATTGATCCAAGCTTCAAAGGGAAACCGATCACCGTCGGCCTTCCTGCCTCACCGGGAGCGGCCTCTGGAAAAGCCATATTGGATGCGGATGAAGCTGAACGAGTGGGAAAACTGGGCGATAAGGTCATTTTGGTCCGAGAAGAAACCAAGCCCGAGGATATCCACGGTTTTTTTGCCTCTCAGGGAATCTTGACCAGCCGTGGAGGAAAAACCTCTCACGCTGCTGTTGTCGCAAGGGGCATGGGAAAACCATGTGTCTCTGGATGTGAAGATCTCCGGATCGATCCGAAAGGGAAAGAAGCCATCATCAAAAATGTTCGCCTCAAAGAAGGTGATTTCATCACCATTGATGGGTCGAGGGGAGAGGTCTACTTGGGGGAGGTCCCTACAGTTGATCCTGAAATCAGCAAAGATCTTCTGACACTTCTGAATTGGGCTGATGAGATCAGGACCATGGGCGTTCGTGCTAATGCGGATACCCCTGAATCAGCGATCAAAGCACGGCAATTAGGGGCCGAAGGGATCGGTCTATGCCGAACGGAAAGAATGTTCAATGCAGTGGACCGGCTGCCCATTGTCCGGGAGATGATTTTGGCAGGATCCAAGGAAAAGAGAGCAGAGGCCATCGAAAAACTCCTCCCCATGCAAAAAAACGATTTCAAAGAGATCTTCAAAGCCATGAAGGGATTGCCGGTGACCGTCCGCCTTCTTGATCCACCGCTTCATGAATTTCTCCCCTCTGCCGAAGAATTGGCATCGGAGCTTAGAAATTTGAGAGATTTGGAATCTGCCTTCGCCTCGATGGAGACCATTTCCGATGCCATGAAGTTTTTAGACCCCTCCTCCCGTGAATCCTTAAAGCTTCTTGAACATACCGTATCAGAAATTACTGAGATTAAAGAAAAAAAACTTGACAAGAAGTTAATCCGTAAAGAGCAGGAGACTCTGAAAAAAGTGAAAGAGATGATGGAGGTCAACCCCATGTTGGGCCATCGCGGGGTCAGGCTGGGAATTACTTATCCCGAAATCTACAAAATGCAAATTCAAGCCATTCTTGAATCAGCAGCCGAGCTCATTAAAGAGGGAGTCGACATACAACCTGAAATCATGGTCCCTCAAGTCTGCACAGCCCAAGAATTAAAATGGGTTTATGAGTTGGTCAAAAAGGTACAAAAGGAAGTTGAAAAAAAATATGGAGTTAAAATCCAATTTAAATTTGGGACCATGATCGAAGTCGTCAGGGCCTGCATGAGAGCTGGGAGACTGGCTGAAGTGGCTGATTTCTTCTCTTTCGGGACCAATGATCTCACCCAGGCCACTTTTTCTTTCTCAAGAGAGGATGCTGAAAATAAATTCCTACCCCTCTACAACCAGAGGAAGATTCTTCAGGACAATCCTTTTGAAGTGTTGGATGTGAAAGGGGTGGGAAGGTTAATGATGATCACCATTGAATGGGGAAGGAGGACAAAGCCGGACCTCAAGATCGGAATCTGCGGAGAACATGGGGGGCACCCCGAATCGGTTGAATTCAGTCATAATATTGGGCTCTCCTATGTCAGTTGCTCAGTTCCGCGTCTCCCGATTGCAAGGCTCGCCGCCGCCCATGCCAAGTTGAAAGAAAAAGATAAAAAGCCTTCAAAAAAGTATGACCCGGATGATGTACATAGTCTCCTCTTTTAATGGGATGCCTCACCTGATCAGACTTTTAGGGGAAGGACTCTTCTGTCTTTCAAATTCACATAACCATTGTGGGTAATTCTCAGGTGAGGGATGGCAGGGGTTCCAAGAGTATCGATCGTGAGAACAGGTTTTCCAAGTTTCACACCATTTTTCTTTAGGGATTCTTCAAGTTTTTTGACCTCAGAGTTTAGTATTTCCATTGGTTTTTGTGAATAGAAACCACAAAGAGGGGCCGGAAATTCTGAGATGATCTCTTTTCCGATTGCGTAGACCCCTCCCCCTCCAATCTCCTTGAGCCGCTCGATGACCGTCTCCATGGAGTGGAAATCACATCCGACAACGAACATGTCGATGGTATCCCAAGACATGGTGGTTCCATAAGCACCTCGTTCAAGCCCAAACCCTTTTAGAAATCCCATAAAGGCCCCACCACCACCCACTCGATCTATGGCAAGTGCCATCATGACATCTTTGGATTCCCCAGAAAGGGTGAGATCGATAATAACCTCTTTGGTCACAAGCTCTGTCACCAACTCCATCGCTCGAACTTTCCCCTCCTTTGCTAAAGATCCGGTGGGGCCGACCAAGGCAATATGGTTTGAGGAAAATTTACTCGGTAGAATATTGATTGTGTGAAACATGCTCTCCGGAAAAAAAACTTTTTTAGGCTCAGTCAAAGTTCTTCCATTCCTGAAGATGACCTTTCCCTCGCGCATCACCCATTGGGGGGAGTATTCCTTGGCCGAAGGAATGGCCAAGATATCGGCCACCCTTCCGGGTGAAAGAGACCCGAGGAGGTGATCGAGGTGGAAGTGCTCTGCCACATTGATCGTCACCATCTGATAGGCACGCTCAGGAGATAGTCCGAGTTGCAATGCTGTCTTTAAAGAGGCATCAAGATAGCCCTCTTCTATGAATGATTGAGGATCCATCCCATCGGTGGTAAGAGCCATCCTACGAAAATCAATCTTCTTATCAAAAATACCCTTGATGCCAGAAAGCTCTTTCCTGATAGACCCCTCTCTGATCATCACCCAATAACCCAGTCTCAGTCTTTCCATCACTTCTTCTTCGGTAATCGGTTCATGGTCAGAGGAAACACCAAAATGAGTGTAGGCCTGAAGTTTTTTCCCGGAAGCCCCTGCCGTATGTCCTTCAACCATCTTCCCTAATTTGAGAGCCATGGAAGCGAGGCCCTTCACCCTTTCTCCTTGTTTCTCTTTCAGAAAAATATTCCCCCAATAAATCTCCCCTACCCCAAGACATTTGGGATCTTTTAAAAAAGATAGAAATTCTTCGTTCTGAGGAGCATTGATTTCCTCAGAGGGAAGGAGACTGCATAAGGGAGGAACGGTATAATAGAATCGTATGGGTTGGTCCTCGAGCCCCTTCACAAAATATTCGATTCCCTTCTTTCCAGCAATCATCCCCACGTCGATCGTCTCCATGACGACAGTTGTAACCCCACTGGGGATCACATATTTCACGTACTCCTCTATTCCGGACCTGCTGAGGTGGGTATGCCCTTCAATCAACCCGGGAAGGAGAACCATCTCCTCCGCATCGATCACCTGTGTTTGATTGTCCCCATGGGGATGAGGATCCGGACCCACATAAGCAATTCTTCCATCCTTGATCCAGATGGATTGGTTCTTAATAAACTCCCCTGTGAATACATTAAAAGCAGTCCCGTTTGTGATCACCGTATCAGGAGGTATGTTTCCCAAAGCCACTTCACTGAGAATTCTTCTCATCTCTAATTCCCTCACGAATGATTCCATAACAAAAACATCAACTTTTTGTCAAATACCCCACAGATGACGTAGCTTTTAATCATTTTTCAATAAATTTGTAATCTGTGCAATCGTTTCATCATCATGTCATCCGAGACCTTTGGATTTTTTCAGAATCTCGATATTACTCCTTGACAAGATAAATCTTTAGCCATTAGAATTTTTAAAAATGGGTCGCCGTTCCGTCTCACTCCATGATACCATTTAAAATATTCAGCTTGTGCGGTGCCCAAGGCGCTTTACGCATTCCATAAAGGAGAACACGATGCGTCTTCCTAAATTTGAATACCTGGAACCGAGATCACTTAAAAAGGCTTCTGAAGCGCTCACCGCCGATCCTAAAGGGACGTTCCTTCTCGCCGGAGGGACCGATCTCCTCGTCAACATGAAGCATGGAGTCATTCAGCCTAAACGTCTGATCAACCTCAAGGCCATTCCTCATCTCAATTATATCACGGAGGGAAAGGATGGATTAAGGATCGGAGCCCTGACTACACTTCATGACCTCGCTTCTTCCACTCTGGTCCAAGACAAATACCCTGTTCTTGGTCAATGTGCGCTGGAGGTAGCCGCTTATACGCATCAGGTGATGGGAACGTTGGGGGGGAACCTCTGTCAGGAAAACCGTTGCCGTTACTATAACCAATCCGTTTTCTGGAGAAGTGCGAGAGCTCCATGTTACAAGGTGGGAGGGGAAATCTGCCATGTGGTTCGAAAATCGAAAGAATGCCATTCGACTTATCGTGGAGATATGGCTCCTGTTCTCATCGCCATGGATGCCAAGGTGAAACTCGTGGGTTGGATGGGCAACCGGACCATTCCTCTTAAAAGGCTTTATACTCAGATTGGGAAAAAACCTCTCTCGTTGAGGAAAGGCGAAATTCTAAAGGAAATTTTTATTCCCTCACCCTCTGGTCAAACGCTCTACCTTAAATGGAGACTGAGAGGGACACTCGAATTCCCTATGGTTTCCTTAGCCCTTCATCTTGAAAAAAACGGAGAGGGGAACATTGATCGGGCAAAGGTCATCCTGAGTGGATTGGGCACAGGCCCTTTGGAGGCGTTTGAGATAGAAAAAATGCTTAAGGGCGTATCCCTTGACGATGGGGTGATTGAAAAAATCTCCAATCAGATGGTCAAAGAGATCTCTCCCATGCGAACCTCCATCGCCTCCCCTAATTATCAAAGAAAGATGGCAGGAATTTTATTGAGACAAGGATTAGAGAAATTCAAGTCCTAAGTTCGGAGTTACTGGATCAATTGTTCTGAACGATGAACGAGGTACTTCGAGCTGTTTCAAGGGAGACCTTCATGAAACACATCCTTAAACTTCATGTGAACGGAGAAGATTTTGAAATCTTTACTGAGATGAATAAGACACTTCTTGAAGTATTACGGGAGGATCTTGGTTTTACTGGGACCAAAAGAGGTTGTGATCTGGGTGCCTGTGGAGCGTGTACGGTCCTCATTGACGGGAAACCTTACCTTTCCTGCCTAACCTTAGCGATAGCGGTCCAAGGAAAGAAGATCGTGACGATCGAAGGCTTAGCCCGAGAAGGAAAACTCCATCCTCTACAGAAAGCGTTCATTGAAAAAGGGGCCATTCAGTGTGGGTTCTGTACGCCCGGGATGATCTTGACAGCCAAGGCCTTTCTTGATGAACACCCTTATCCTTCTGAAGAAGAAACGAAGAGGGCCATCTCCGGAAATATCTGCCGTTGCACCGGTTATGTCAAAATTGTGGAAGCCATTTTATCAGTAAATGAAAATCAGTAGGATTCGAGGGGCCAAGGGTTCCAGGGTTCAAGTGAAATAAACGAAGTACCATAAATCTGATAAGAAACCTCGAACCCAGGAACCCTCCAATCCCTGAACCCTTTTGTTTCAGGATGAAGGAGACCTTAATGGATAAATTGAATGTGGTTGGGAAAAGAGAAGTGATGCTCGATGCTTGGGAAAAAGCCACTGGCCAGGCCAGATTTACGGATGACCTAAGCTTTCCTGGAATGCTCTTTGGAAAAATTCTTAGAAGCCCTTATGCCCATGCAAAAATCCTTCAGGTGGACCTCACTCAAGCCCTGAACGTTCCGGGAGTCAAGGATGCCATCACCGGTAGAGATATCCCCAAGAAAATGTATGGGATTGTTCCCATGGCAAAAGATGAATATGCTCTGGCCATTGAAAAAGTGCGTTACATTGGTGATGAAGTCGCAGCCGTCGTCGCAACTTCGGTTGAAGCTGCAGAAGAGGCGATTTTAAAAATTCGAGTGGACTACGAAGAACTCCCCGCTGTTTTCGACCCCTTTGAGGCAATGAGACCAGGCGCCCCCATCCTCCACAGCAACGTCCCCAATAATGTGAGCGCCTCGATCCGAAAGGAGTTTGGAAATGTGGCCAGAGCCTTTAGCGAATCGGACGTTGTTTACGAAGATACTTTTGAGACTCAACCGGTCAATCACTCGCCTCTCGAACCACAGGCTGCCTTGGCAATCGTGGATCTATCCGGAAAAGTCACGCTTTGGTCCTCTACCCAAATTCCTTTTTTTCTTCGCAGAAATCTCGCCACCACTCTGGATATTCCCGAAAGTAAAGTTCGGGTCATCAAACCCAAGGTGGGAGGAGGATTTGGTCAGAAGATCGATCTCTACGCCAAGGATTTCTGCGCCGCTTTTTTTGCCATGAGAACAGGAAAACCGGTTAAGTTTGTTTACGAACGCGAAGAAGTCTTCACTTCAACAAGACAACGCCACCCCATGCATATCCAACTCAAGACCGGAATGAAAAAAGATGGAACCCTCCTGGCTCAGCAGTTCAAAGTCGTTGCAGACGGTGGGGCCTATAATAGCACCGCCCCTCTGATGATCACCCTCGCCTGCTATTTCATTATGCTGCCTTATCGCCTCGAAAATCTTCTCTTCGAAGGCTATCACGTCTATACGAATAAACCTGTGGGAGGAGCGATGAGGGGTCATGGCATTCCGCAAGTCCGCTTTGCTGTGGAAACCCAGCTCGATATGATCGCTGAGAAAATGGGAATCGATCCCTTGGAGCTTCGGCTGAAGAATGCTTTCTTAGCCGGAGAGCCTCACCCCGGAAAACTTCTGGTCCAGAGCTGTGGTTTTAGTGATACGTTAGTGAAAGCGGCGGAGGGAATTGAGTGGAAAGAAAAAAGAGGGAAGCTCCCATTTGGTCGAGGGGTCGGTCTGGCAGGGGCCAGTTTTCCGAGTGGGGTGAGCAACATGAGTCATATCTCCTCCGGTGCCATTGTGAAGATCGAACGGGACGGAGCGGTGACATTATTGACAGGTGCTGCAGATATTGGCCAGGGGGCAGAGACCGTGATCTCCCAGATTGTTGCTGAAGAATTAGGGGTAACTCTCGAAGATATCCGAATCACTGCTGCAGATACAGAAATCACTCCCCTCGATCCAGGGACTTTCGGGAGTGGCGTCACATTGAGGGCAGGCAATGCAGCCAAAATGGCTGCTCTGGCTGCTAAAGAAAAGCTCTTTGAGGCAGTGGCCGAGAAGATGGAGGTCCATTCCAAGGACTTAGAAGCAAAAAATCGTCGAATCTATATGAAAGACCAACCTGAAAAGGGAATGTCTCTTATCGAAGCCATTAAAATTTATCAATATTCGGATCGACCCATGCCGATCATTGGCCGTGGCTCTTACCTCCCTCCAGCGAAAGAACCCACTACCCTTTTGAAGGAAGACGGAAATTTTTCTCCGGCCTACTCCTTTATGACCCAGGCGGCTGAAGTGGAGGTAGATACTCAAACGGGAAAAATAAAAGTTTTGAAGATGGTGGCGAGCCACGATTGTGGAAGGGCAATCAACCCAATGCTGGTGGAAGGTCAGTTAGAGGGGTCTGTGGTGGGAGGGATGGGCCAGGCACTTTACGAGGACGTGATCACGGACAAAGGAGAAGTCGTTAACCCCTCCTTTCTGGATTATGGTATCCCAACGGCTATGGAAGTTCCTTCAATTGTCTCGATAGAAGTTGAAACGAATGATCCGGAAGGTCCCTTTGGCGCAAAAGAATCAGGTGAGGGAACTCAATTAGCCCCTGCCCCCGCGATCGTCAACGCCATCTATGATGCCATTGGAGTGCGCTTCAAAACCCTTCCTGTGACGCCGGAAAAGGTTTTGGAGGCTTTATGGAAAAAGTGATGATGTATCAACCGAAGCTGGAGACGATGCCACGGGAGGCACTCCAAGAATATCAGCTCAACCTATTTAGAAAGCAGATGGCTTATGTCTATGAACGAACCCCCTTCTACCGAAGGAAGTTTGATGAGGCTGGCATCAGGCCTGAACAGATTAAGAATTCTGAAGATCTCAGGAGAATTCCATTCACGGTCAAGGAGGAGTTGAGGCAAAGCCAGGAGAAATATCCTCCCTTTGGAGACTTTCATTGCATCTCTCAGGAACAAGGAGTGAGGGTCTTCCAAACGACTGGGACGACCGGAATACAATGCCTTTGATCCGATGGAGGATGGGCGATATCGTTAAATTCGACGATAAGAGGTGCGATTGTGGTCGAACGTTCCTCCGATTAGAGAGAGGCATTATTGGTCGAGTAGACGACATGTTCCAATTTGGGAGGGTGAACATCTTCCCTTCAGCCATCGAAAATTTTATTCGAGACACAAAAGAATTTTCAAATGAATATCAAGTCATCGCCCCTAAAATGGGCACAGGAAAACATCTCAGGATTCGCATCGAACCTTCTTCCCCTTCCTTTTCAAGAGAGGAAATGGACCGAGCGGTGAAGCATTTCAAAGAAATGTTTAAATTTCGAATCGGGGTGACCCCAGAGGTGGAAGTCATGAAGATTGGCCAACTTCCCCGATTTGAGGGTAAGGCACGGCGTGTGATTCGGGAATAATCTCCTTCCTCATCTTGATTTAATGGGATTCTTTCGCCTCTATCCCATCCACCCTTTTCCATCCGGTTCTTGCCCGGCAGAGTTCCCGGCCATCCTCTTTTCTAAAAACACTATGAAAAAAAGTGGGGGGAGAGGTTTTCAGAATCTCTGTATGGATCGAGATGATATCTCCATGAGAAGATTCCGCGAGGAAGTTGATCACAAAGGTATGGATTTGATGGGTCTGGTTTATCTCAAAAGGGCAACTGTCTAATATCCATTCAATATATTTGATGTTATTTACATGATGATGCATATCGATATCGCTGTAACGGACGGTATGAGACTTTCCCATTTTAGACTGAACAGGAGAAGGAAGTTTTTCAGGTTCCCCGTTGGTCGGTAGGTCATTGAACAAATGCAAAATATGTTTGAATACCGGTTCAATCTTTTGAGGTCTGCGGCTCTTCAGGTCAAGGACCAACCAAGCACTCTTTGCTGTCCCAAGGACATCTCCCGCTGACCCCATAATTGAAAACTGACGAAAGGCAAACAAGCGACCGATTCCTGTCAACCAAGTCTTTATCTTTATCCGATCTCCCCACCGGGGATAGCCCACCATTTGAATGGCCAAACGGGATAAAACCCAAAAATGCTGATGTTCTTCCAAATCCGAATAACCCAACTTTAAATGGTGGGCATGGTGCCAGGCTGTCTCCTGCATCAAACTCCAGAGGACGGGCAGGAACACTTTATTTTTTGTGTCTACCTCATAAAAGGAAATTCTATATTCCTCTTCCCAGCTTCTTTTCATCTCTCTCATTTTGTTCTCATAACAAAATCAAAAGATTCCTGTCAAATAACCGATTCTTGAATAAAATGATTTGATCATAATCGATATTTGGTTTAAATTAATACAAATGCCATTTTCATTTTGAAAATCGGTACGAACACCCATCACCTTTGACGACCGGCAGATAGGGATAGGAAGGGTGGAAGGTGAGGAAAGGAATTTTATGCAGAAAAATTGGGTGGCACTGGATGCGATCTTTAATCCGAAGGCTGTTGCAGTCATTGGCGCTTCAGACAACCCAGGTAAGTTAGGTTCTCATGTAATGAGGAGTCTCACTGAGGGGAGATACCCGGGTTTGATCTATCCGGTTAATCCAGGAAAAGAAGAAATCCTTGGGATAAAAACCTACCCTACCCTTTCCAGAATCCCCGATGCCGTTGACCTCTCAATCATCGTCCTCCCCGCGGATCAGGTCCCAAAAATAATAATGGAATGCCAAGAAAAAAGGGTGAGAGGGATTGTTCTGATCACCGCTGGGTTTAAAGAGATCGAAGATAAAAGGGGCGAGCGTTTGCAGAGAGAGATCACGGAACTGGCAAGCCAGTTTGGCATCAAGATCATCGGTCCCAACACCTTTGGAATGGTGAACCTTCACCTCCCAATCAATGCTTCATTTACACCAGAATTTTCTCTGGTGGAAAAAGGGGGAATCAGTTTTATCAGTCAGAGCGGGGGAATGTCTCACCTGATGGGTTTTCTGTCTCTTCAATATAAAGTGGGATTTAGCAAGATCGTTGGTTTGGGAAATCGTTGCAATGTCGATTTCGCTGAGATGGTAGAATATTTAATCGAAGACTCTCAAACCAAGGTGATTGCCCTGTATATGGAGGGAATCGATCATCCAAAGAAATTGATGGAGATAGTTAGAACAAGAGGCAGAGAAAAACCGATCCTTGCTTATAAGGTAGGGCGCTCTCATACGAGTGACCGGGCCTCTCAATTTCATACGGGTTCACTGGCAGGAAAACATGAAATCTATGAAAGTGCTTTTAGACAGACCGGGATTTTGACGGTTGGAAGTTCAGAAGAACTTCTGGATACGGCAAAGGCTCTAAGCAGGTGTTCCCTCCCAAATGGAAATCGCGTGGCCGTACTTTCAGGCCAGGCCGGGCCTGGAATGGCAGCCTGTGATGTATGTGAGATGGAGGGATTATCCATCCCCCCTTTTACCCCCAACACTCAAAAAAGGGTGGAAGAATTACTCCCTCCCCTTGCGATCAGGACCAATCCTGTGGATATGGGCCCAGCCTGGTATGACTCGGAAGCGATTAAAGGAATAGTTCATACCGTCATGGATGATGGAAATATCGATGCCCTCGTCATTTGCATCATGTTTGCATCGGCCAATCGATCTGCTGTCAGAATTCTAACAGACCTGTTAATCGAAAAAAGAGTGAACAAGCCGATTTTATGCTGTTTTTCTGCCCCCGCTGGAATTTGGGACAATGAAATCAAACAACTTGAAGGAGCGGGCATTCCAAATTATCCGACCCCGGAAAGGGCTGCAAAAACTCTGGTGAACCTTTTTCGTTTCAAAAAGATGAGAAAATAGAATGGTTTTTTTTAACTCCCTTCTGATACGGGTGACCCTGGCCATTGTCGGAGGAGCATTTTATGCCTTCCTCCCCTACCTGATTGTTCTATTCCTCAATCTTTCTTATGAATTAACCATGACGGCAATATTTTTCTTGACAATTTTCAAAATATGTTAAATATTACTCAACAAGTTGACAAATAGTTAACTTTATGATCGAAATTAAGATTGCAAAAAAGATTCGGCAACTCCGCCAGGAGAGTCAAATGACCCAAGACATGTTGGCAAGAAAGGTTGGGTTCTCCAAAGCCTTCATTTCCAAAATCGAAAATCACGCCACCTCCCCTTCCATTGCAAGCCTCTCTAAAATTGCTACTGCCTTAGGGGTCAGTATTTCTGCATTATTGGATGAAGTTCCAGAAACAAATCAGGATATCATCTTAGTAAGAAAGGGACAGAGGAAGAAGATCGTTGGGCCAGGGTCCAATATTGGCTTTGCCTATGAGTCTCTTGCCTTTAAGAAAAAGAAGAAAACCATGGAGCCCTTTATTGTCAAATATCCTCCAGGAAGTCATGTCAAAAGGCTTTTCGAACATGAAGGGGAGGAAATGGTGTTTATTCTCCAAGGAAAAATCAAACTCATTTATGGAAGCAAGGTATTTATCCTCAAGGAAGGGGACGCAGCCTATTTTAATCCAGCAATCCCTCACCGGGGAGAAAGTATCGGAAATAAAGAAGGAGTTGGCCTATGCGTACTGGTGCCTCCGAGCAAGAGATGAAAGGGAAAAAAACGAAGCCAATAAACCACATAAAGGCTTATGATTCTGAAACGTTACTCGCTCTCTATCAGAAGATGGTGACGATCCGCAAATTTGAAACTCTTGCCGGTGAGCTGTTTGCCGCTGGGAAAATCCCTGGCTTCATCCATTTATCCATCGGTCAGGAAGGATCGTCGACCGGTGTCTGCTCGATACTTCGACCAGACGACTATATCATCACGACTCATCGTGGCCACGGCCATGTCATTGCTAAGGGAGGGGATCTGAAGAGGATGGTCGCAGAACTGATGGGGCGTAGAACAGGATATTGCAAAGGCAAAGGTGGATCGATGCACATCGCTGATTTTTCATTGGGCATCCTGGGTGCAAACGGTGTAGTAGCAGGTGGGTTTCCCATCATCGTAGGAGCTGGTCTCTCCATCAAACTTCGCAAAACAGATCAAGTGGCTGTCTGTTTCTTCGGGGACGGTGCCTCTAATCGAGGACCGTTCCACGAGGCCTTGAATATGGCAGCGATCTGGAAGCTTCCTATCTTATTTGTTTGCGAAAACAATTGTTATGCATCAACCACAAGGACCTCCTATGCCTGTTCCGTCATCGATATTGCTGCCAGGGCAAAAGGTTACGACATCCCTGGCGTAAGTGTGGATGGGAACGATGTATTAGCTGTGAGGCACGCTGCTGCTGAAGCTGTGGATCGGGCTCGACGGGGTGAGGGGCCCACGCTGCTTGAGAACAAGACTTACCGCCGCCGCGGCCACTTTGAGGGAGATCCCCAGAGGTATCGGGATCAGAAAGAGGTGGTGGAATGGGAGCAAAAAAATGATCCCATCCTCCGCTTCGCCTCTATCCTCAAAGAAAAAAAGTTATTGACACAAGACCTGGAGGATAAGATCGCTGCCGGGATCGATGCCGATCTTAAAGAAGCGCTTCAATTCGCCGAACAGAGTGAGTGGCCCAAACCAGAGGAGGCGTTGGAGGATCTGTTCTTTAACTTCTAACGCAATAGAGAGGATGCCATGTCAGAGAGAATCATAAGCTGTTCCGCCGCCATTGCAGAAGCTCTCACCGAAGAGATGTCCCGAGATGATAGGATCTTTGTCATCGGTGAAGATTTGGTTTATCATGGCGGCATTTTTGGCCAGTTCAAAGGCCTTCCTGAAAAATTTCCTGGTCGAATCATCGACACGCCCATTTCCGAGACCTGCATCGTGGGATCTGGTTTGGGTGCTGCCCTGACAGGCATGCGACCTCTGGTTGATTTACACTTTGCCGATTTTACGACCTGTGCGATGGATGAGATTGCCAATCAATCCGCAAAGATCCGATACATGTTTGGAGGACAGGTTAAGATTCCTCTCGTCATCTGGGCACCGGATGGAGCCGGGTTGGGAGCAGCTGCTCACCATTCTCAATCATTGGAGAGCTGGTTCATCCACACCCCAGGATTGAAGGTGGTGGTACCGAGTGAACCCGCCGATGTGAAAGGACTTCTAACGGCGGCACTTCGGGATGATGATCCGGTTATCTTTTTCCAACACAAGAAACTTTTTGCAAAGGAGGGCCCTGTGCCTGAAGGAGAGTATGTCATTCCCCTGGGGAAAGCAGCAGTCAAACGCAGTGGGGGTGATGTAACCATTTTAACTTACGGCTCTGGATTTTATTTAAGTACAGAGGCGATGAAGGAACTCTCTGGGATGGGTATTGAAGCCGAGTTGATTGATCTTCGCACTTTAAAACCTCTTGATTTTGAAACGATCGCCGAGTCCTTGAAAAAAACCTATAGAGCGGTGGTGGTCCATGAGGCGTGCCTGACAGGGGGCTTCGGTGCTGAATTAGTTGCGAGGATTAGCAGCGAACTTTTTGATTATCTGGACGCTCCTGTACTTCGTGTGGCAGCGAAGGATGTCCCCATCCCCTTCTCTCCACCTCTGGAGAAGTTTGTCCTTCCCAGTGTGGAAGACATTGTTAAGGCCGCCAGACAAGTGACCTACCGTTAACGAACCGAGATTTTTTTAAAAGGAGTAGGCCCTTTGGAAAAAGAAGTTAAAAAATTTGATGCGATCATCATTGGGAGCGGCCCTGGCGGTTATCTTGCGGCTATTTTAGTTACTCAAAAGGGACAATCTGCAGCCATCATTGAAAAAGGCGATTTCGGTGGAACGTGTTTAAACCGTGGTTGCATCCCAACCAAAGCACTGTTGAGAGAGGCCAACCTTTTAAATGAAATGATTAAATCCGGAGTCAGGAATAATAAAGAGGAGATCCACATTTTTTTTAAAAAGGCGATGGAGAAGAAGGATATGGCTGTTCAGCAAGTTGTGGGCGGCCTCCGGAATCTCCTAAATCGTGATCGCATGACGGTTTTCCAGGGAGAAGCCTCATTTACTGATCCCCATACCCTCCGGGTTTTAAGAGATGGGACAACCTTAGACACGATCCGCTCCAATCAAATCATCATTGCCACGGGGGCCATGTTAAAAGAAGAATCCCAATTCAGAAGGGATGGACAAAAGGTTCTCGGAAGCGATGATCTTTTGAAAATGACGGAACTTCCAACAAGCATGGCTGTTGTCGGAGGGGGGAGACGGGGGGTGGAGTTTGCAACCTTCTTTAACACCTTTGGGGTGCAAGTGACCCTGATTGAAAAGCAGAATCGTATCCTTCCAAAGATGGATCGAGAAATCTCTGTTCGATACAAAAGCCTTTTGGCCAAAAGCAATATAAAAGTACTAACCGATACAGAGGCCATCGGCATGGAAATCTCAAGCGATCAAAAAACAGTCCGTCTTCAAGTAATTTCCAAACATAAATCAGAGGTCATTCACTGCGAAAAAATATTATGGGTGGGGGATCGGCAGGGATATGTGAGTGGGCTCAATCTCGAGAAGGCCTCGCTCACTTTGAAGGATGGATTTATACCGGTCAATTTGCACATGAAAACAACATCTCCTGGAATTTATGCTGTAGGGGATGTGGTCGGCCGAGACTGCCTAGCCCACAAGGCCTTTATGGAAGCAAGAATTGCTGTAGAAAATATGCTGGGTCAAACTACCCAGATCGATGATCGGTTGATCCCCATTTGCCTTTATTCTAATCCGGAAGCTGCATCCATCGGTCTCTCAGAGGAAGAGGCAAAAAAGGAATGGGGTGAGGTGAATATTGGGAAATTTCCTTTTATGGCATGTGGTCAATCGATTGCCACACAAAACCAGGAAGGGATGGTAAAAATCATCTCTGAGAAAAAGTATGGGGAGATTTTAGGGGTCCATCTCCTTGGTCCCCGGGCTTCTGACCTCATCCATTTGGGTGCCATGGCGATGAGGCATGAAATTGGAATAGAGGGGATCAAAGAGATGATCTTTGCCCACCCCACTTTTTCAGAGGCCTTCTTTGAGGCAGCCCTGGATACCTCCGATGAAGCGATTCACATGATGAAAGGATAAGTTTGAGTGTCGCTGACCTGCAGTGTTGTGGTGCTAAAGTTGAAATGAGTAGATCTAAATGATAGAGGGATAACCTGGAGATCGATTATGGCGACAACCGTTGTGATGCCCAAATTGGGCCTGACCATGACAGAGGGGACAATTGAGAAATGGTTAAAACAAGAAGGAGATCGAATTGAAAAGGGAGAGCCCTTGGTCGAAATCATCACAGAAAAGATCAATTTTCAATACGAGTCTCCGGCCTCCGGCATTCTACAAAAAATTCTCCATCATGAAGGGGAGGTTGTCCCTGTGACCACACCCATCGCCATCATTGCCGAAGAAGAGGAGGCCGTAGTAGAGGTTGAAGGAATGAAACCCGAAGTTTCGGTAGAGAAGCCCATTTTTGTTGCCGCAAGGAAAGAATCGAAGGAACCCACTAAAAGAATTTTTGCCTCCCCCATTGCCAGGAAGATCGCTCAGGAAAAAGGGGTTGATCTTTCCTCTCTGAAGGGTTCTGGTCCGGGAGGAAGAATCATTAAGATAGACGTGATGAAGGCTCCCGAAAAGGTGGCTATAAAAGAGATGGAAATTCCTCAACAGGTTCCGAAAGCGGCAGAAAAAATCATTCCGCTCAAGGGGATCAGGCGAATCATCGCCAAGAGGATGACCGAGAGTTTTCAGAATATTCCTCATTTCTACCTCTCTCTTGAGGTCGATATGACCGCCTGTCTGTTGCTAAGAGAACAATTGAAAGAGGAGGTAGAGAAACGGACTCAGGTCCGGTTAACACTTACAGACCTATTGGTTAGAATGGTGGCATCGGCGATCAAAGATCATCCCATCATCAATTCCCGCGTCGAAGGGGATCGAATCCATCTCTTAGATGAGATCAATATTGGTGTGGCGATCGCGATCGAAAATGGTCTGATCGTCCCAGTGGTCCATCATGCGGACCGGAAATCGTTGACCGAAATTGCCATCACGATGAGAGACCTGACGCAAAAGGCGAGGGAGGGAAAACTCTCTCTCGAAGATGTGGAAGGAGGAACTTTTACCCTTTCCAATATGGGGATGCTCGGAATCGATAAACTGAATCCCATTATCAATCCTCCGGAATGCTCAATCTTAGGGGTTGGGAGAACGATTGAAAAACCAATCGTCATGGGCGGGGAGATCAAGATCCGGCCCATGGCCTGGTTCAGTTTATCCTCGGATCATAGGATCGTCGATGGCGCTACAGCCTCACCCTTCTTGAATCGCATTAAAATGTTGATTGAAAATCCCTCACTACTTCTTCTTTGAGAAAGATTATGGAAAATAAGATAAGAGTAAAATGGGCAAAGGGGAAAACACGGAAGATCGTTTCAGCCAGGGTTCTCCCAGGAACAGACCTCATCTCAGGGATCGAAAAGATTTGTTTCGAGAACAAGATTGAAAGTGGAGCCTTCAGTGTGATCGGAAGCCTTGAAAAATCGACCTTCGTCCTCCCTGTCATAAAAAAAGGAACAAAGAAAGGGGTCAGTTATGGAGAACCCCAGACGGTCCTAGGACCACTCGAAATCCTTTCCGGCAAGGGATTCATAAGCCAAGACCGGGAAAGCAAGAACGGACTCTTCATCCACTTCCATGCCATTTTTAGCGATGCAAAGGGAAAGGTTTACGGGGGTCATTTCCTCCCAGGGGGAAATCCGGTCCTTTTGACTCTTGATGTCATCATCATGGAATTTGATGAGGTCTCTCTCTCAAGGGAGGAAGACACGGAAATTGGAATAAGGGTGATTACCCCATCAGAAAAAGCAAGGTAGAAAAATGAGTTCAATTTCCATGAAGACGAAAGACTTACTTATACAGACCTAATACAAACGAATTAATTTATTTTACCCCCCACCCTCCCCTCCCCCCTCAAGAGGAGAGGGGTAGGGAGGGGGTTGCGTAAAATTCGCTCATTTTAAAGAAACCCTGAAAGGAAAAAAACCTTGAAAGCCAAGGCAATGGTGCTCGTGGAGCCGGGGCGTCTGGAGCTTCAAGAGTTCGATGTGCAGCCACCAGCCCCGGAAGAGATTCTGATCAAGACCCGAATCACCTCAATCTGTTCAACGGACATTAAAGTCTTTCATGGTCAGGTAAGTTCAGCGCATTATCCGCTAATCATGGGGCATGAGTTTACCGGCGAAGTGGTAGAGATCGGATCTCAAGCGGTTAAAAAATACTCCATTGCAGTGGGTGACCGGGTAACTCCGGAGCCATATATCCCGTGCGGCCACTGTGCTTGGTGTCGAACGGACTATCATTATCACAACTGCGCAACAGTTGGACTCTATGGAATATCTCTGGCCTGCAACCAACCACCCCACTTGTTGGGAGGCTACTCGGAGTATGTGTATTTGATAGCCGGGACAATCTTGCATAAGTTGGCGCCAGCTACACCCGATCTTGCCGGCAGCCTTTCCTCTGTGGTGGGTAATGGGGTACGCTGGGTCAAAACCTTGGGACAGATGAGCTTTGGTCAGAGCTTGGTGATCAGTGGAGCGGGCTCTCAGGGTTTATGTGCTTTGGCGGCCGCCCGAGAAGCCGGCGTGAGTCCCATCGTCATGTTAGGACTGTCTTCCGATCAGGCACGCTTTGCCTTGGCCAAGGAAATCGGGGTGGATCACATTGTTGAGGTGGACCGTCAGGACCCTCTTCAGTCGGTGCCGGATCTCCTGAGCGGGGCGCCTGATGTGGTCATCGAAACTTCGGGTGTACCAATAGCCATTCAGACCGCTATCAAAATGGTACGACGATCCGGCCGAGTGGTTTCCATAGGTTTGTCCGGCGGCAAGCTGACCCCTATTGTTTTCGATGATCTCGTCTGGCGGGACATCACATTGGTATGCGGTAAAGGACAGGCTGGAAATGTAGTCGATGCCATGCATCTCATTAATTCTGGCAAATACCCCTTTGATAAGATCAACAACTTTCAATATCAGCTGCCGCAATTGGGACGCGCTTTGGCTGAAACCGAGAAACCGCCACCCGGTTTCATCAAGGGAGCAGTGGTTTTTGGGTAGTAAGGAAGGAGGTGATTCATAAAAGAAAAATGCAAAACGATAGGAGAGGTAGGAAAGAATTAATGGAAACGAAAATGATGATGACGACTTGAAAGGTAAATTTGCTTTACCAGATGTGAAATTTGAAAGGAGGCCTGAAATGATAAAGAAACAATGTGCCGCTTATATCGTATTAGTGGTCGTGATTGGATTTTTAATCACTGCCGGGCAGAGTCATGCCCAACAGGTTAAGTGGAAAGGCCAGGGCTGCTTCCCGCTCAATAACCCACTGGGTAAACTGACCATCGCACTCTGGAAAGAAAATGTAGAAAAAATGAGTGGCGGTAGGATGACCATTCAACTCCATGACGCGGGTGAGATCGTTCCTCCCACAAAGATATATGATGCTGTCCGCGATGGGCTTCTCGATTTCGGGATGAATACTCCCGCATGGCAGAAGGGAAAATACCCGGCAGGAGATCTTTATTACACCCTTCCGGGAGGAGTATTGGAGTTTAACGACCTGATCATCTGGATGTATGCCGGGGGAGGGAAGGAGCTGGCTCAGGAAATGTATAAAGAAGAGCTTATTGTATTTCCATTAGGATTGACCCCTCCGGAAGAAGTTTGGTCTAAGAAGCCCGTCAAAAGCCTGGCGGACATAAAGGGTATGAAGATTAGAGCGGCAGGCCTCAGCATGGAACTCTGGGAGAAATTAGGTGCTTCTGTGGTTTTGCTTGCTGCTGGAGAGGTGGTGCCCGCTCTTCAGAGAGGGTTGATCGATGGAGTTGAATTTTTAGAGGCATCCGCAGATTATACAATTGGCCTCCATGAGGTTTGCAAATATCGGTTCGGTCCGCCCGTGCACATGTCCAACAATATATTCCAGTTGATGATCAAGACGAAGTCTTGGAAGGAACTGCCTGCTGACCTGAAGGCGGTTGTTGAAGGAGCTGCGATGGCAGCGACGTTCCAGGGGTATACAAAGTGGTGGGTAGAAACAATTGAATTTGATAAGAAGATCCGAGACTACGGGGTCGTCACAACCAAGCTCTCACCAAAGGACCAGGCTAAAACCAGAGAGCTCACAATGCAAATACTGGATGAAAAATCAAAACAAGATCCCTTCTTCGCCAAAGTATGGAAGTCGCAAAGAGACTTTATTCAAAGATATAAACCTTACTATGACTTAACCAAATTCGATTAAGATTTGTTCACATAGTCCACACCATAGATCGTTTTGCCAAATTACCCCCTAAGGGGTAATTTGGCATTCGATGAGGGAGCATGAATGAAAGTTCTTAACTATATTGATAAGATTAGCGAATGGACGGGAATCGTTGTTTCATGGATCATCGTCCCCCTCACCTTTGTGGTCGTTTACGAGGTCATCATGCGACACTTCTTCAATGCCCCCACTGGATGGGGATATGACACGTGTTGGATGCTTTACAGCGCCCAGTTTATGATTGGAGGGGCCTATACCCTTCTCAAAAAGGGCCACGTCAGGATAGATATTGTTTACAATACACTCTCCTTACGAGGGAAGCTTATTTTCGATACAATTGTTTACGCTGTGGTGTTTTCTTTCATCGCGATCCTATTCACCTGGGCCGGTGTGAGATTTGCCTACGAGGCATGGGCCACTAACGAAAAGCTCTCCACTACGAACTGGTTCTTCCCTTCCGGTCCAATTAAAACAGTCATCCCTATTGCATTCTTTCTGCTGAGTCTCCAATCTCTGACTGAACTCATTCGAAGTATTTCAACTCTCTTTAACCCCGTTAGAAACTCCAACGGGGGCATTAAACTCCGCCCGAATGATTCTAAGATCTAACCCCGGTCGTAGAAAAGCGGGGCATTATTTCTAAAGGGGTAAAGGGGAAAGCGTTATGAGCATTGATCAGGTTGCTGCAATTGTCATGTTTTTCCTCCTCCTGGCCATGGTGATCGGGGGGGTGCATCTGGCTTTCTCTTTGATGTTCGTCGGCGTCATTTTCGGTCTCATCTTTCAGGGCCCCTCCATCTTTCCCATGTCTATGTTACAGATTTATGATGTCATGGAAAGTGAAATTCTTATTGCAGTCCCTCTGTTCGTTTTTATGGGAACCATCCTCGAGAAAACTGGGGTCGCCGAAAAGGTTTACCAAGGTCTATATGAACTCTTCGGCCCGGTGAGGGGAGGACTCGCCATTGCCACCATTGTGACCTGCACGATTTTTGCCGCATGCACGGGCGTCATTGCCGCCACCGTAACCACCATGACCTTATTGGCGATTCCATCCATGCTTAAGCGAAAATATGACAAAGGATTAGCCACTGGGGTCGTCTGCGCTGGAGGAAGCTTAGGGATTCTCATCCCTCCGAGTGTGATGCTGGTCATGTACGGACCTTTGGCAAATCTATCGGTGGCGAAACTTTTTGCAGGGGCCCTAATCCCAGGACTTCTTCTGTCTGCCCTGTACCTGGGCTATATTCTTATACGATCTTGGCTTCGACCGAGCACCGCACCTGCTATATCCACCGAAGAGAGACCTCCCATTGATTTAAAGCTGCTCAAGAACGTTGCTATTCATATGCTGCCTTCCTTTTGCTTGATTGTTGCAGTCTTGGGGTCTATTATCGCAGGGATCGCCTCCCCCACCGAGGCATCAGGAGTCGGAGCATTTTGCGCCCTGGTTTTGGCCGCTGGGTACCGTAAGTTAACCCTTCAAAATGTGAAGGAAGCTGCCTACACCACCCTGATTGTTACAGCAATGGTCTTTTTCATCATTGTTGGCGCTGGAATATTTAACGCTGTATTTATTTATTTGGGAGGGGGCGAAGTGGTAAGAAATGCCCTCCTGAGCCTTCCATTTGGCAGGTGGTTCATTCTGGGCACCATGATGTTCATCCTCTTCATCGGGGGCTTTTTTATCTCATGGCAGGGGCTTCTCTACATGCTTGTTCCCATCTTTCTGCCCGTGGTTTCGGCATTGGGCTTCGATCAATTGTGGTTTGGATTGCTCGTATGCGTCAACTTACAAATGTCCTTTTTGACTCCTCCCTTTGCCTATGCCATCTTCTTTGTCAAAGGAGCTGCCCCTCCTGAAATCACCACATGGGATATTTACAGAGGGGTTGTTCCATTCGTCACTCTCCAGGCAATCGGACTTTTTCTATGTATCGTCTATCCAGAGATCATCTTATGGCTTCCCAGGGTTACTCTCGGAGGAGGCGGAAGGTGAAAGATGGATTAAATGGAATCAACGAGTAAAGGAGAAAAAATGGGGGAACGCTTAAGAAATAGAGTGGCCATTGTTACAGGAGCTGGATCCGTAGGGCCGGGCTGGGGAAATGGAAAGGCCACTGCGGTATTATTCGCACGTGAAGGGGCAAAGATTTTTGCTGTGGATATTAATCCTGCTGCAGCCGAGGAGACGAAATCGATCATAAATCAAGAGGGTGGGATTTGTACGGTGATGAAGGTCGATGTTTCTAAGTCTGACGAAGTCAAATCCATGGTTGATCAATGCATCAAGACTTACAGCCGGATCGATATCCTACACAATAATGTAGGCATCGTTGTGCTCGGTGGATTGGAGGAAACCAGCGAGGAAACCTGGGACCGTGTGTTGGCGATTAATCTCAAGAGCATGTTTTTGACATGCAAATATTGCCTTCCACACATGGAAAGTCAAGGGGGGGGTGTGATCATCAACATCGCTTCCGTTGCTGCGATTCGTTATACGGGTATCCCTTATATCACCTATTATGCGAGCAAAGCAGGAATTCTTGGATTAACCCAAGGGATTGCGCTACAATACGCAGCTAAAAATATTCGTGCCAACTGTATCTTGCCGGGATTGATGGATACTCCATTGATTCGTGAACCGCTGAAGGATTTCTATGCCGCTGGGGATATAGACAAAATGCTTGAAATCCGAAATCAGCAGTGCCCGACAGGGAAAATGGGAGAGGCTTGGGATGTGGCCCATGCTGCTCTGTTTTTGGCATCGGATGAGGCAAAATATATCACCGGTGCACAACTGATTGTCGATGGCGGACTCACCTGTAAATTTATCTGAATCGAAGAAAAATTACGTCTTCTTCCAATTTTCCGGCCGAAGTTCCCGAACCTTTGCCCCTGCCCGCCACATTTCAGAATTTCCCATTTCAGCAAGCTCAGTATTCAATTTTTCTCGATAGTCCGGCTGACTATTTTTTTCAAGCACGATTTTGGCTTCAGTCCCGTTGGCAACGCGTTCATAAAGATCAGAAAACAAAGGAGCGACAGCATTCCGGAATTTCCCCTTCCAATCCAAAGCGCCCCGTTGGGCCGTTGTGCTACAGTTTGCATATAACCAGTCCATCCCTTTTTCGGCAATGAGCTTAATCAGACTCTGGGTGAGCTCTTCGACCGTCTCATTAAAGGCTTCACTGGGACTATGACCATGTTTTCTTAGCTCGTGATACTGTGCCTCCATGATTCCGGCAATCGCTCCCATTAAAACACCCCTCTCTCCCACTAAATCACTAAAGACCTCTTTCTCAAAGGTGGTATGAAAGAGATATCCTGACCCCATCGCAATCCCTAAGGCGATCGCCTTTTCTTCCGCTTTTCCAGTGTAATCCTGGAACACCGCAAAACTGCTATTGATGCCACTTCCCTCCAGGAAGTTTCGCCTCACAGAAAGTCCTGACCCTTTGGGAGCGACCAAGACTACATCCACATTTTGAGGTGGGATAACGCCCGTCAATTCTTTGTAAGTAATAGAAAAACCGTGAGAGAAAAAAAGGGTTTTACCTTCAGTGAGATAGGGTTTTAGGGTTGGCCAGAACGCCTTCTGACCTGCATCTGAAAGCAGATATTCAATCACCGTTCCTTTTGCAGAGGCTTCCTCTAAAGGGAAAAGTGTCACACCGGGAACCCACCCATCTTTCAAAGCTTTGTTCCACGAGGCCGTATCTTTTCGCTGTCCGACGATCACGCGAATCCCATTGTCCCGCATATTAAGACTCTGCCCCGGTCCTTGAACACCATACCCCAGTACAGCAACGATTTCTCCTTTAAGCACCTGCTGGGCTTTTGAAAGGGGAAACTCTTCACGGGTGACGACTCTCTCTTCCACTCCACCAAAATTAATCATAGTCATGATCGATCCTCCTTATGTAAAAATAGAATTAATCCTAATTTATAAAACACAAAAAAGCAACCCTTTGAAAAACGATTCACCATTCTATATCCTTCGCCCTTGATCCTAAGTCCGGACTTCAGCCAAAAGAAGCTAACGAAGTTTTGCTTCCAATCGAGCGTTATAATATAATTGGAGAAATCCGATGGATCGCAGAAAGATGTTATCAGAGAATAAAAAATGCGAATGGGAATGGAATGCCATAACGGAGTATGAGAATGGAGGAGACGGATGAAAGAAAAAATCAAAAAATTTGTTTTAAGTTTGGGGATCGACGATGTGGGAATTGCTTCAGTGAAAGACTATAAAAGCCCAAAGTCTCCAGATTTGCAAGGCACCTTTCCCGGAGCCAAATCGCTGATTGTCCTTGCCTATAAAGAGCTTTCAAATTGTGAGAGTGAAAACATGCAGATTGCCATGGGTGGGCGGCTCGATGCCTTAGAATTCTCACGCTCTTCGAATTACCAGGTAGCCCGATTTCTTGAAAGGGAATTCAAGGCGAAAGCCATGACCGTGCCTCCCTCCTATCCTCTTCATATGAGTTATGAAACGAAAGGTACATTGGGAGATGTTTCTCTCCGCCACGCCGCCGTGGCTGCTGGTCTCGGCAACTTTGGCAGACATAACTTAGTGATCCATCCCCAAATAGGGTCCAGGGTGGTATTTACAGCCGTCATCACAAATCTGGATCTACCCTCAGACCCTCCTGTTTCTGAAAGGCTCTGCACGGATTGTAATATCTGTGTTGAGAACTGCCCTGCCCATGCGCTGGATGAAGAAGGTAAAACGGATGACATGAAATGTCTTAAGCACAGCCAGCCTTATGGCATCGGAAGTGCGATTCGTTTCTGGACCAAATTTGCAGAGAGTCCAGCCGAAGAACAAAAAAAGATGGTAAGAGATGTAAATTTCTGGCGTCTCTACCAAGCTGGCTTTATTGGATTCCAATATTTTTGCTTTAATTGTGTGAAGTCCTGCCCGATCGGCCAATGAAAAAGGATAGGGTATTATCCACAACTTTTACCTTAACGCTCTTAAAGTGATTTCGATTCCTCTTTGACCTTTTCCATCCTTATATAATTTGGAGTAAACATCAGAAGATGAAATTTCAAACTGACTTTTTGACAGGCGAGGTTTTGGGGAAATTGTGGCAATCAATATCGTAAGATTCCACTTTCTTGACAGTGAGCTATAGAACATAATGACCGATTTGGTATATTTTCAACTTTCGTTTTTCTTGTTGACGTTTGCGTGCCTAATCAGTAGATTGCTTATTATGTTTGAGTCGCCTTCGTTCATAAATCACTTCCCTTATTTGGGAATCTTTCTGCTCCTGATCCTTGGAGGAATTGGATTACCTTTCCCAGAAGATACAACACTTCTATTAAGCGGGTTTTTGATGGCCCACCATATCATCAAACCGCTGCCAGCATTTTTAGTCGTCTATTTCGGATTATTAATAACTGATTTTTCACTCTATTTAGTCGGTAAAAAATATGGCAGAAGGATAGTGGAACATAAAAGATTTCGGAAAATGATTTCACCCAATAGACTATCCAAACTCGAAGATAGTTTTAAAAAATGGGGAAGTTTAGTGGTGTTTTTTGGAAGGCATATTTTTGTCCTTAGGGCACAGATATTTCTTGTATCGGGTGTGATGAAAATGTCTGCAACAAAATTTCTCGTTGCGGATGCCATCTCAGCATTATTTACAATCGGTTTATGGGGAGGGGTAGGCTATCTGGGCGGAAACAGTGTTCAAGTGTTGAAGAAAGATATAACGAGAGTTGAACATATTACAATTATAGTTTTTGTAATATTGATTTCCAGCGGAATCATTTTCTGGTATCTAAGAAGCATTAAGAAATTTAGAAAAACCTAAAGGGAAAAAGACATCCTTTTTCAACCTCAGGCAGTAGCTTAATCATCATCACCTAACGAACCACTGAGGGTTAAACCATCCAGGGCTAAGCATCGATGAGCTACTGTTAATTATAAATAGGTATTGAAGAGGCGAAAATATCATGGCAAACAAGCAACAAGAGACTGTTTTATGTTAAATCTTTAAAGAACAAAAGAGACGTAGAGAGGCCCTACTTGCGGAATTGATCCGAGAACCTATTTCTGAGATCATTCGAAAGACCCATCCTGATTGGTCCCCCAGTGGTTATATTTGTATTGTTGACCTTAATCAGTTCCGGGCGAAGTATGTCAAGGATGTTCTCGAAACGGAGAAAGGGGAACTTTCAACATTAGAAAAACAGGTACTGGAAGTTCATTCTCAGTTTTTCAGGCGTGTTTCTTTTATGGATAGCGATAAACTACTTCGCATTCATTCGGAAGCCATTCTATCCATTCCCATTTATTCTTCTCAATTTGGCCCTTTCATGTCTTGCTGCATTACAAGCACCCATCATTATGATGAGTCAAAACCGGCAGGAGGCCAAAGATCGTTTACGGTCCGAGCATGATTATAGTGTCAATTTGGACATTGTTCTCCTCATTGATTTATCTTAGAAAAAGGCTGTAAGTCAAAACACAGAAGACAAAACCTGTAAACAGAGTATATTTCCAGTTTCGTTCTTTGAGAATAAAGTAGAATACCGAAGCCAGTACTCGCACAAAAGGCGTTAACATTAAAATACCGATTCCCAAATTGAGGATAAAACGAGGACGGATTTCATGAGAAGACACCTGACGAAAGGTGGATAATATGAATTCAAAGAAATTCATCCCGGTAATTGAATGTTCGAATCGTAGGTCCCGCCATCTCGCCCAATGCCAAACCAGGCCAACAGCAAGTAACGCTGAACTGATGAGGACACCTGCCAACAGGATATAGGCGATTAGGATCTCCATATCGAAAGACTCAACTCTTCTGTTTTTCTTCACCCGATGATCCATTAGGCTCCCCAAATACCTCGAAGAATCATCTCAATTCCTAAAATGAATAACACTAACAGGAAGAAGAGGCGTACGGTCTGATTGGTTAACCGAACAAGAAGACGTGTACCCAGGGCAGCTCCCAAAACAACACCCAGGATGATTGGCGCTGCCAACCCGGGGTCGATCATTCCCGCTGCCAAGTAGACGCTGGTTCCCGCCAGAGCGGTCACACCAATTATTAGATTACTGGTGGTCGTCGATACTTTCGGTGGAAGCCCCATGACCAAGTCATGGATCAGCACCTTCAAAGCTCCTGCGCCGATGCCTAAGAGCCCCGCAACCATGCCAGCTCCGAACATAAGAGGGCCACCCAGATAAGCTCGGGAGCCGCGATACTCTATCATTTTTCCAACCGATGGATCGTAGTATTTTCCTTTCAATTCCAACCAATGTGAGAGGGAATCTTGATGAATTATTTGTCGCCAACTATCGTGTCGTTGCCGAAACAATGCGGCCCATGAAGAGAGTAAAACCATACCAAATAGGATGAAGAGGAACTTTCTCCCTGATATGAGTGTGATGGAGGCTCCTGCCAGAGCTCCCACAATCGTGAACATTTCGAGAAACATACCGACCTTCAGATTGGTAATGCGATCCCTCACATAGGCTGAAGCTGAACCACTCGATGTCGCAATCACAGAAACGATACTCACCGCGATCGCATGTTTGATGTCCATTCCAAAGAATGTGAGAGCTGGTATCAGGATAATACCACCCCCCATTCCACTCATGGCACCCACAAATCCAGCAACAATGGAGATCAAGAATAAGAGATGAAAAGACATTTAACTCCTCTTATAGAACCCACTTTGGCCATCGTTTAGGGCCTGGACCTTTTAAATCTTAGGGTGTAAATATATTCCTTCCAAGTAAAAATCTTCTCCCATCATTTTCGTTCTATTTTAACCCATTTTGGACTGGTTTAAAAAAGTTTTAACAATATAGCTTTATGGAAAAACTAATTTCAAACCTAATGAAATCTAAAGAATCACTATAAAATCCCCCTTAATCCCCCTTTTCCAAAGGGGGAAATAATCATCTCCTCCCTTTGGAAAAGCCTGCCTGCCGGTAGGCAGGGGAGGTCGGGAGGGATTTTCAAAAAGCTAAAATTCTATTAAAAGCTTAGTCCCAGTCATTTGACAAACTTTCAGAAACTGGATAGTTATTGTAAAATGATAGACAATTATAAACGACATCCGCATTAACCTTATACCAAAAGTTGTTCTCTATGCGAATCTTATTAGTTGAAGATGATCTAAAAATCGCTTCTTTTATTGAAAAGGGCCTAAGAGCTGCGGGTTATGCAGTGGACCATACCACAGATGGAGAAGATGGCCTCCATCTGGCTTTAACCCAACCATATGACACAGCCATTATCGACATTATGTTACCCAAACTGGATGGTTTAACGCTGATTGAAAGAATGCGTAAAGAAAAAGTCCGTACTCCTGTCATCATCCTGAGCGCGAAAGATTCGATTGATGATCGGGTCAAAGGACTCCAGACAGGGGGAGATGATTATCTCACCAAACCATTTGCCTTTTCCGAACTTTTGGCTCGTGTTCAGGCTTTAATAAGGAGAGCAAGTGGTCTTGTTGAACCAACCTGCCTGACTGTAGGGGATTTATCGATGAATCTCCTCACACGGGAGGTGATAAGGGGGGGAAGGAAGATTGAACTCAAGCCGATCGAATTTTCCTTACTGGAGTATCTTATGCGAAGTGCGGGACGGGTTGTTTCAAAAATCATGATCATGGAACATGTATGGGATTACAATTTTGATCCCCAGACCAATGTGGTGGAGGCGAGAATCTGTAGACTGCGAGACAAAATCGATAGGGATTTTGATAAGAAATTGATCCATACTGTCCGGGGAGTAGGATATGTCCTTAAGGAAATGGATTAACTTTCGAAACTCCCTCGCCTTTCGATTAACCCTTTGGTATGCAGGGGTCTTCACCATTTCGTCTTTTGTCGCTTTTCTTCTGTTTTACATCCTGATTACATCGTTTATCCAAGGACGCACCGATGAGGAACTCTTAAACCAAGCCAATCGCTTTTCAGCGCTCTTTATTGCAGAAGGGGTGGAAGCAGTCAAAAACGATGCGGTGATTGAAGCCCAGGCAGCAGGAATAAAAAAGGTGTTCTTTCGATTCCTTTCCATGAATGGGCAGGTCTTTTCCTCATCTAACATTTCTTATTGGAAGGACATCCATATTAATGAAACGGCTATCAAGAAGTTGCTTCAAGGTAGCAGCCATGTTTTTGAAACCATCACCATCCCAGACCACAAGGATAAAGTCCGTATACTTTATGCCTTCCTGAGCCCAAGAATCATCTTGCAGGTTGGCCAGGCCATGGAGAGTTATTCCCGATTTCTTGATGCCTTTAAGGGAATCTTCATCACCACCATGACCTTCCTCATTGTGATCGCCACAGGCGTAGGTTGGTTCATGGCCCGACGGGCGGTTTCTGGGGTTGAGGCGGTCACTCGAACGGCTCGGAATATAACCGGAGGGACTCTCGAAGAGCGAGTTCCCGTCAAAGAAAGAGGGGATGAGATCGATCAACTTGCAATGACCTTCAATCAAATGCTCGATCGCATTCAAACCCTGGTAATAGAGATTAAAGAGATGAGTGACAATATCGCTCATGACCTGAAAGGTCCCATCACCCGAATAAGGGGGATCGCAGAACTGACCCTAACTAACGGGAAATCTATGAATGAGTATGAAAACATGGCCGCCAGCACTATAGAGGAATGCGATCGCCTTCTGGACATGATTAATACGATGCTGCTGATTTCAAAAACGGAGTCGGGTGCAGGTAAACTCTCTCGTGAGCAAATCAACCTTGCAGGTCTTCTTCGGAGGGCATGCGAATTGTTTGAACCCACCGCTGAAGATAAGAGGGTAACCCTGAGCTGTGATGTGCCCAACGAGTGTCATCTCATGGGAGACAATCGAATGATTCAAAGAATGCTTTCCAATCTTCTTGACAATGCCGTCAAATATACTCCTTCAGGGGGAGCAGTTAAGATTTCACTATCAGAAAATGATGAAAAAGAGGTTGTCATCATTGTCAGAGATACTGGCGTTGGCATCTCTCCCGTCGATCTTCCAAGAGTGTTTGAACGATTTTATCGATGCGATCAGAGTCGATCTGAGCCTGGCATTGGTTTGGGACTCAGTCTGGCGAGGGCGATTGCCCGGGCTCACGGTGGTGACATCACAGCCACGAGTACCCCGAATCAGGGAAGCACTTTTACTGTCATGCTTCCTAAATCTGCAAAGAAGTAAGGCGGGTAAACTTTTTTCATATAATGCGGCTGAAACGATGACGTTGCTTAAAACGTGGCCTGGTCGCGGGCAGTGGGTGGCTTCGCCACGTAGCGCTTAACCTTGATCTCTGCCTCCCTGTTGCGGGCCTCGGCAATCTCATAGGCGGTCTGCATGCGAAGAAGAGTATCCATCTTCGGGCCGAAAGCCTTCTCGATCCGAAGCGCCATATCAGGGGAGAGCGCGGCGCGGCCGTTGAGAAGGGCAGAAAGAGCGGACCTGGTTACGCCAAGAACCTTGGCAGCCTGGGTAACGGAGAGATCAAGAGGCTTGATCACCTCCATCCTAATGAATTGTCCCGGATGGGCCGGGCGTGCCATACGTATCATGCTTTCATTTCCTTTCAGTGGTAATCCTCATAATCCAGGTCAAGGATTTCCCCTTCGGTCTGGTCGATTCTGAACGTGATCCGCCAATTGCGGGTGACGGTGAGACTCCATGTTCCCTTGCGGTTGCCAGTAAGCTGATGCCCTTTCCAGCTCGGTACATCGTGGAGCTCCTTAGCGTCTTCCATTTCCTGGAGGAAGGTCACAATGTTGCGGACCCTCTCCACAACAGTGGGGGGTAACCCGGAAGCATCGTTATGCTGAATGAAGCGTCTCAGTCCCCGATGGACCACGTTTCGAATCTTCATAAGTAAGATTATCCCAAAAAGTGTCGTGTGTCAAGCTACACTTTACAGTTTCTAAATTAGGACCTGGGACGTTGTTCAAAGTCTTCAAATCACCCTCCCCTTACTTATTTCCTTATTGGTATTGTGAATTTTCCTAATGAAGGACTTTAATCATTTTGATCTTCGGTTCCCAAGACCTCTCCCCCTGGATCTCAAAGGCAGCAAAATCGAGAACTTGCTAAGTAGGAGATTAGAGGTTTGACAAATTTTCGGGTAAAAGGTGACAGGAATTTGGGCTTTGTCCCTTTGCGGTTTTCACCTACAAAGAGTGAGGATCGGTCTACATCAAAGGTTGATGATTACCATTTGAAAGAATGAATAACG
>JACAEV010000101.1 GCA_013388645.1 Syntrophaceae bacterium
CTAAAGTAAAAGATCATGATCGTAGCCGCAAGCTTTAGCTTGCGTGTATGTTATGGGTTAAAATGTAATATGTTGGGTATGTAAGAAGGACAAGCTTAATGGACAACAAAGGACACGATCACCATGCTAAGAATATTGGATGGGCGATACTGATCAATATTGGAATCACTGTCGCCGAAGCAATTGGGGGAACACTTTCTGGAAGTCTCGCCCTCCTTTCAGACGCCGGCCACAATCTTTCTGATGTAATCTCATTGGTATTGAGTTTTTTGGGGGAAAAGCTTTCCGAAAAGAAAGCCACCCGACGACATACATTTGGGTTCAAACGCACACAGATTTTTACTGCCCTGATCAATTCTCTATCCCTGGTTGGCATTGCCTTTTTTATTGTGATGGAGGCACTGAAGAGAATATCATCCCCTCCTGAATTGTCTTTAGGGTTAATGCTGGGAATCGCTACGATCGGGTTGATCGGAAATCTCTTTTCAATGGTCATCTTAGGCAAGAAGGAAAGCAATTTAAATATCAAGGCGGCCTACCTTCATCTCTTTTACGATGCGATTTCTTCCCTTGCGGTCATCGGTTCGGGCCTCCTCATCTACTTAACCGGTTGGGTTATAGCGGATCTAATAGTAAGCCTTCTGATCGCTGGTATGGTTCTCTGGAGCGGTCTTGGGGTGATCAAAAAAACGATTCATATCTTCATGCAGGGGGTTCCTGAGCACCTCGAATTTGACAAGATCCTTCAGGATATTTTGGGGGTTTCAGGGGTAAAAAGTGTTCACGGCCTTCACATCTGGTCAATTGACTCAAACGATGTCTTTCTTTCCTGCCATATCTGTATGGATGTGAGTGACAGAAAAGGAAACACGGACAGAATCATCCAGGAGATCAATCAGATGCTTCAAGAGAATCATCGTATCCGTCACACAGTGATCCAGATGGAAAACCAAAACCTCTGCGAAATGGATGAGCTCTGTAACAAATAAGGTAAGCAGGTTCAAGAATGTATAATTTAAGGCAACCACTAAAAAATGTCATTCCTGCGGAAGCAGGAATCCATAAACTTTTGAAATGACTGGACTCCCGCTGGAGTTTACCCCGTAATTGATACGGGGCGGGAGTGACGAATTAGGAATTATTAGAGGTTCCCTTAAGTTTCAGAGGGAATTTAAATTGTCAGTTGAACTGTTAAAACGATGCCCTCTTTTTGCAGGGTTGAAAGAAGAAGATCTTAGAAAGATTAGAGCCATTACCTCACTCAAACAGGTGGGGAAGAAGGAGGTTCTCTTTTCAGATGGTGAAGAGGCAAGAGGATTTTATGTCATCCTTTCGGGGAAGGTAAAACTCTACAAAATTTCTTCAGAGGGGAAGGAACAAATTCTTCATGTCGTCTCCGCACCGGATGCCTTTGCTGAAGCCGCTCTCTTTCTTGAAGGAAGTTATCCAGCCTTTGCTGAGGCTTTAGTTGATAGTCAATTACTTTTTTTCCCCAAAAGAGATTTTATCCAATTAATAGAGAAAAACCCTCAGCTCAGCATCAATATGATCGTCTCGCTTTCTCAATATTTAAAGAGATTCGCCTCTCTGATTGAGGAGCTTTCTCTTAAAGAGGTTTCATCGAGAATTGCGAAATATCTCATCGATCTCTCTTTGAAATCCTCAAAAGAAGGGAAGTCTCTCAAAGAGATTGAGCTCGATCTGAGCAAAACGCAATTAGCCTCAAAGTTGGGAACAATCAGTGAGACTCTTTCGAGGACTTTCGCAAAGATGAAGGCGAAGAAGATAATCGAAGTCAAGAAAAATAAGATCTTCATCTTAAATCGAGAAGCCTTGGAAGAATTAGCCTCTGGATTAAAGATATAATTTCCCCGCCCTCATGATCCCACGGATACCAAAATCTTTATGTTAAACTTTTCACACAGCTTGCTTTTTTAAGAAGGCATAAATATCTTAATTTTAAGGGGGGGTGCTTTAGGAAAGGGGGAATGAAAGATGAGCCGACAGGAAATATATAAAGAAATAGAGCAAACTTTTGGATTGGTGCCGAGTTTTTTTAAATTAATTCCAGATTCATCTCTTGAATTGGAATGGAGATTGTTCAAACGAGTCCAATTTGATGAAGGACCCATCCCTAACAAATATCGTGAACTCATTGGCGTTGGGATTGCTGCGATCACTAAATGCCGTTATTGTTCCCTTTACCATACCGAAGTCGCTAAATTAAACGGAGCCACAGATGCTGAGATCGAAGATGCTGTTCATTTTGCCAAGTCGAGTGCAGGTTGGAGCACCTATTTAAATGGTATGCAGGTGGATTATGAGCAGTTTAAATCAGAGGTGAATCAAGCCTATGAATATGTTCGTTCGATGCAGGGAGCCGAAAAAGAACTTCGGTGCAGGGATGTGGGTTCGGACTGTGACTATGTGGTTCGCGGCAGAACAGAGGAGGAGGTTTTAAGCAAAGCATCTGAGCATGCCCAAACAGTCCATCACATCAAAGAAATCCCAACAGAACTCATGGATAAAGTGCGTTCAGCCATTCGCACGATAACTTAGGCACGGAGGGATGGACGGATCAATGGGCATTAAGAATCGAAATGGATTGAATGGGTGTGTGGGTATTTGATATAAAGTAAAAAAGGAGGTGTTTGTAATGAATAAAAAGGATAAAAAATTAAAATCTAAAAATACCGAATCAACAGCACCAATGATGGTTGATTGTTGCTGGTATACTTCTTCATGCTACGATCTTTGTTGCGGTGGGACGTGTTGCTGTTGTTAAGGCAACCTCTAAAAATGTCATTCCTGCGGAAGCAGGAATCCATAAACTTTTGAAATTACTGGACTCCCGCTGGAGTTTACCCCGTACTTGATACGGGGCGGGGGTGACGAATTAGGAATTATTAGAGGTTCACTTAAGATTTAACATGGGTTCCTCAAGATCCGTCATCAGTAAGAAGAGTGAACGGATCTAACCTAAAATTAAGGCGTCTCCTGATATTCCTTAATTAGAATATCAATGGATGGGAAGGAGGGTGAGTATGATTCCACAAATCAAGAAAATTCTGTATGCCACCGATCTTAGTGATAACTCTTCTTATGCCTTTTTCTATGCGATCGATTTGGCGAAAAAACATGATGCAACGATTATCCTCTTACACGCCCTTGAACCTATTCCTGCCTATGCAGAAGTTTATGGAGTGATGACGGAGGAATTTAAAAAAAGGCAGCGTGAGGGAATCATTGAATCGATGAAGAAATACCTGCAAGGGTTTTGCCAAAAGGCAGAGTCTCAAGTCGGGTCTCCCTGCGTTGAACTCGTATCCAAAATTCTTGTTCCGGTTGGCCATCCTCCTGAGGCAATCTTAAATGCGGCGGATGAAGAAGGTTGCGATGTGATTGTTGTTGGAACCCATGGGAAAGGGTTTTTATCACATACTTTTCTTGGGAGTGTCTCGAAGGCGGTGCTTCATCGAACTCGAAAGCCTGTTTTTATCATCCCCTTGCCATCTGAAAAGATTGCCCTGGGCTGGAATAAAACCTAACATCGGTCAACGATGCGGAGTGGGATAAGGGGGATATGGGGGCAGGGAGAGTGATTACAAAAAATGATAATTTGTAACTATTGAAGGATAATCGTGGCGTCCACAGCGATCGGTTCGCCATCGACGATTAAAAGTGGATTGACGTCAATTTCTTTGATTTTTTCAAAATTCAAAGCTAACCCTCCTAACTTAATCAGCCAATCACCGAGGCTTTCGGTGTTGATTGGTTTTAAACCTCGATATCCATTCAACAGCGCTTGCCCTTTTAAATCCGAAATCATTTCGAGGACGTCTTCTTGATTAAGGGGTGCTAACCTGAAAACAGTATCCTTGTAAATCTCTGTCCAAATTCCACCCAATCCAAGCATGACGGATGGACCAAACTGGGAGTCACGTAGGGTTCCTACGATGAGTTCCAGGTCGCTTTTTAACATGGGTTGAACCAAAAAGGATTTTGGTTTGATTTTACTGGCAAGCATTTCATGATAAGCCGATGCTAACTGATCAACACTCCAGAGATTCGTCCGGATCAGGCCCAATTCCGTCTTATGAGCTTTACCTTCGATTATTCCTTTTAGAACCACAGGATAACCTAAACGATCAGCCGCCTTCAGGGCTTCATCTAAATTTTTGATGCCCATTTCTTCAACCACCTGAAGCCCCATGGCTTTGAACCATTTTTTAGATTCGTGTTCGTCCAAAATCTTAATTCCTTGTTCATCGGCATGGTGTATTCGTTCCCTTAAGGGCGTACTATTTATAAAGTCGAAAGGCGAAATCTTAGAATGGATACTTTTTCTCCCTTTATATTCGAAGAGACTAGCCATCACCCTAACAGTACGATGGATTTCGGAAAAAGTGGGCCAACCCTCCCTTTCCAAAGTCAATCGAGTTGGCTCCCTGCCTTTTTCATGTCCTATCAACCAAAATAAAATAGGTTTTCGAGGCGTCTTGATCTCACCCATGATCTCTTCCATGTTTAAAAACCAGATTCCAAATCCGGCAAATAGATGAACGATGATCCCGTCCACTTCCGGATCATCATGGAGGGCTTCAATCGCATGCTTATAAGTCAGAACAGGCCCATATTTTTCCATGGCTGGCCAGTAATCTACCGGATTTTTAACTGGCATCCAGGAGGGGGATAGTTCCTCGAGTCGTTTTTGAATGTGAGGGGATAAATGGGCTAAGGTCAGGCCATATTTTTCCATATGATCTGTCGTGACAATTCCTGATGCGCCACTGTAACTCAAAATGGCGATTCGGGGTTTTCCATGGGGAGGTTGTTGTAAATAGAAATCTTTTTCAAGCGTCCGAGCGACATCCACCATCTCAAAAAAATCATCTGCCTGATGGATACCTGCCTGTTTTAAGACTCCCTCAATGAGGTTGTGATTGCCGGATAGAGAAGCGGTATGGCTGGCTGCCGCCTCCCCACCGAGTGCGCTTTTTCCTCCTTTTAACACTACAATTGGCTTATTCGATGAGGCCGCTAATTCCCAAAAACGTCGTCCCTTGACGAAAGATTCGAGGTAAAGAGCAACCACTTTGGTCTCAGGGTCTTTGAGGAGGTACTCTAATAGCTCCGTCTCCTCGACATCACTTTTATTTCCAATTGAACAAACCTTGGCGAGCCCAAGGGTTTTATTGGCCATGAGGGTTGTAATGAAGCCTGCAGATAGAAGTCCGCTTTGAACGATAAGAGAGACATGACCTGGATTCATTAGTTCTTTCCAGGCCTCTGGAATAATAAATGAAAAGACGTATCGCCTTGACGTATCAATATAACCCATACAGTTTGGCCCCCATATTCGGAGTCCTCCTTTTCGGGCAATGGCCAGGCATCGATCCTGCAACATTTTTCCTTCAGGCCCCACCTCTGCGAAACCACTGGACTCGACGATCGCCCCGCGTACACCCTTCATCACACATTCTTCCAATACCTGGGGCACGGCTTGGGCTGGGACAAAGATCAATGCAATATCTAAAGGGCCGTCAATATCTGTGACCTTGGGATAACATTTCAAGCCAAGGACCTCATGATATTTGGGATTGACCGGATAAATGGGTCCATGATAACCCAGGGAGAGATTGGTAACTAAATATTGCCCACCATGATAGGGTTCCGGGGTGGCCCCCACTACCGCTATCCCATTCGGTTCGAAAAAGAAATCCATCTATTTCCCTTTTCAATCTTAAAATACAATCAGAGGTTAGGTTCGAAGCTAATTATTAACCTATCTTGGAATAAAAGGAAAGATGAAATTGATAAGTTGGGAAATTGTTGGTAAATTAATCTCGGTCTGGAAATGGATCTTAAAAGAAAGGCATGAGTCATAGAGAATAAGGAGGGAATTTAAATGGAGATCAAAAATGTGGTCATCGTCGGCATGGGAACCATGGGTAGCCAGATTGGAATCGTCTTTGCCAGAGGCGGTTATCAAACCACCATGGTCGATTTATCAGAGGGATTGATTGAAAAAGGGATGGAGGGCATCCAGTCCTTTCTGAACAATCAAGTTAAGAAGGGAAAGATGAGAACCGACGAGATGAATCAGATCCTTTCTTGCATGAATACAACCCTCGATTTAGGCAAGGCCCTTTCGGATGTTGGATTGGTCATCGAGGCGGTTTTTGAAGACATGAATGTGAAAAAGGGATTGTTCAAAAAGATGGATGATCTCTGTCCAAGACAAACGATTTTGGGGAGTAACACTTCCACATTAAGCATTACTGAGATGGGAGCAGTGACAGCCCGACCGGATCAGTGTATCGGAATCCATTTCTTAATCCCGGCAGCCCTCACGCCTTTAGTGGAAGTGGTCCGCGGATCAGAGACCTCTGACGATACTCACAAAAAAGTGATTGATCTTCTCCATCGATGCGGTAAGGAAACCGTGACGGTCAAAGATTCACCGGGTTTTGTGATTAACCGCCTTTATCTCCCCATGGTGAACGAGGCCTTTTATGTTTTAGAAAGTTCCATAGCGAGCGCCGAGGAAATTGACCGATGCTGCGTGCAAGGCCTCCGTTTCCCCTTAGGCCCTTTGGCCGCAGCTGATGCCTTTGGGTTGGATGTCCTTCTCAATTGTATGAAGACTTTCCATAAAGAAATGGGCGAAAAATACCGGCCCGCTCCGCTGCTCATCAAATTGGTGGAAGCGGGGTGGCTTGGGCGAAAGAGTGGAAGAGGAGTCTATGACTATCGCGGCCGGGAATGAACATTGGCCATCCCGATGCAGGAGGAAGGTGTTGGTTCAGGTGGTCTCGTTATTTAAAGAACAAAATATTCGGGTTTATCTCTCTCGCAGCTGGTCGTTAAGTTGGCCTTTAACCCTGATCATGGTTTTTGAATTTTTCATCGGCCTGACCGATGTCTATATTGCGGGCAAAGTCAGTAAGGAGATTCAAGCCACTTACGGATTTGTGATTCAGCTATATTTTATTTTTATCGTCATTGCCAATGCCCTCACCGTCGGCACTGTCTCCATTGTTTCAAGGTTATACACCTCAGGGGATCGCAACGAATTGACGAGAGCCATTTTTTCTTCTCTTCTTGTGGCCTTAGGGACTGGAATGGTCCTCGCCGTAGCCGGCATCCTTTTCAGCCCACAAATCATCCGAATCCTCAACATCCCTGAAGAACTCAAA
>JACAEV010000154.1 GCA_013388645.1 Syntrophaceae bacterium
CTTAAACTTTTTTCAGCAAAACCCCCTATGCAAAAGCATGTTTACATCGAGACCTATGGTTGTCAAATGAATGAACACGATACCGAGCGAATCCTTCACCTCTTGGAGGGAGCTCATTACCTTGAAACAAAAAATGCTAAAGAAGCCGATTTGATTCTGATTAACACCTGTAGTGTTCGGGAAAAACCGGAGCACAAAGTCTACAGTGCACTGGGAAGATATAGATGGTTAAAGGAGAAGAGGGGCGCCCTGATCGGGGTGGCCGGTTGCGTTGCCCAACAGGAGGGACCTAAACTTCTGGATCGAATTCCTTATCTGGATTTAGTCATTGGAACTCATGCCATCCCCAAAATCCCTCAATTATTAAAACAAATAGAAGAGAAGGGAGGAAGGGTTTGTGAGACCCGTTTTGACCAAAACGGGCAATATTTAAAGGCGGTTCTTCCCAAAAAACCCTTCCGTCAGGTGAAATCTTTTGTAACAATTATGCAAGGATGCGACCATTTCTGTTCTTTTTGTATTGTCCCTTATGTAAGGGGAAGGGAGAAGAGTCGTTCAAGCAAAGAAATCTTTGAGGAGGTTCAACAGCTGGCTGAGAGGGGCATCAAGGAGATCTGTCTCCTCGGCCAGAATGTCAATAGTTATCGCAAAGGATCGGGAGAGGAGATCCATTTCCCTGAGCTGCTCGAACGGATCCACCCGATTGAAGGGATTGAAAGAATTCGGTTTACCACTTCTCATCCGAAAGACCTATCAGAGGAACTGATTCAGTCTTTTTCAAAGTTAGAGAAGCTCTGTGAACATATCCATCTTCCATTTCAATCGGGTTCCAATAAGGTGTTAAAAGCCATGCACCGGGGATATACAAAAGAATCTTATCTCGAAAAAATAGACCACTTAAAGAAAACCTGTCCTTCTATATCCATAACGGCAGATGTCATGGTTGGGTTCCCAGGTGAGGGGGAAGAAGACTTTAGAGAAACTCTCGATCTCATGGAAAAGGTTCAATTCGATGACCTCTTTTCCTTTAAATACTCGCCGAGAAAGGGGACCCAGGCTGCCCAATTTAAAGATCAGGTTGAAGAGAAGGTCAAACAGGAAAGGCTGTCCCTCCTTCAAGAAACTCAGAAAGAAATCACTTTACGAAAAAATCGGAAATTGGAAGGTCAAGTGGAGGAGGTCTTAGTGGAAGGCCGAAGCAAACAGCACCATCAAGAGGTGATGGGAAGAACCCGATCCAATAAAATCGTTAATTTCGAAGGGGACCTCCGTTTGATTGGGAAGTTAGTCCACGTTCGAATCATACAAGGTTATGCTCATTCCCTCCGCGGAGAGTGCTTGACGCAGGGGTCAGAGAGTCTGGGTGATGATAAAAATCCAAATTCTTCATGAAAGGCATCAAGGTTTCGGATTTTCTGTTAAATAGGCATTGACAAATTTATCGACCTGAGTTTTCACCATTTGGCGGATGTTGTCTGAACTAAAATCAATGCCCCATCCTCCTGTTGACCAGGTGACCGCAATGACCTTGGTCATCGGAGTCCGGACCAAGTTGACCTCCTGATTCAATTCAACTCTGATATAGAACAGATATCTCGTAATTTGGGTTTTGAGTATAGAAATATTAACATCCACATAAAGAAAAGGGTGTCCACTTGCCTTAAGAAATTCTCCCCCTACTAATACCGGAATGCCTGCAGATTTGAGCCTAAGCTCTGTATCGGTTTGAATTTGAACCTTGGTCAATCCGCTCATTTCTATCTGAGGGTCGAGGGGTTCCACAAAGAGAGAGACTCCTTGAAGACCTCGTAGGGTCAGACGAGTATTTTCATTATCTTGAGCGGAAATAAATGGAGCGGGCTTTAAAAAACATATCAGAATGGCCATCAGAAAAATCCATCCTTTTTTATTTCTCATCATCTCACATTCCCCCTCGATTTTTTTTAAAAGTTATTAAATCATCCAATAATCCAGCCAGTGTTCGTCAAGGAGATAGGACGTGCCTTCGTAAAATTCATTTGGACCCCATCTCTTAGAAATATAATTTATACTTTTTAGAGAAAATATCAATCCCGTCGTCATCCCCCAGTTTTGGGTACAAAGCAGGATCGACAGGGATGCTGGAGAAAATTTTAGAAGGGGATTAACTCCGCAGGTCTGTCAAAGGAAGACGACCCTATCGTGAGGGAATTTCAAGAAAGTTTCGAAGCTTAGGATTTAGCTGAATAGATGGGGTAATTCATAACTTTATCCACCTACGCAGAAGACCACGGGCTCTTCCCGGGGGGCTCCATTCTCTTTACTGGATAATAAAGATATGCGTCCCTACCACATTGGTCATCTTTGACTTCCCGTCTTGAACATACTGAACATAGCCTTCTAAGAAATATTGACCACTTGACCCCGGAACAAGATCGACATAAATTGTCTTGGGTGATCCATAACTGGTTTTGATGGCCTTTGTGCAGTAAGGTCCGTCCCCTGACCAGAAGAAACAGGCTCTTCTCACCTCGGGTCTACCGTCTGCCTCAAATTGAATCTTTACGGTAAATGCGATACCCAATCTGATCTCTCCCTCTCGCGGGGCTTCCATCCTTAACAGTCTTAATTCCCCCGGAGCAAGGGGTCCGGTGGGTACGGTCGCACAAGAAAAAACCAACAAGATGACTCCACCCATCAGCACAGGCAGAAATTTTGATCGCATCTTCTTCATCTCCTCCCAAAGTTTTTTCCCTTTATCTTCGGTCCGCCCCTCGTTGTGGCTTTCATTATCCTAACAAAAGTTAAACTTTATCGCATCCAAGATATTTAAACAGACCAGCGATGTAATTTCCCCATGTGGGAATTAATTTATCAATTTCGTAGGAGAGGAGCGCGACCTCTCCTCGATGAATTTTATCATGGACCTCCTCTAATTTTTCATATTTCAAAGGCCAAGTGATTTTTCCTGATTGATTAATCAGATAGAAACTTTTTCGCTTCTCATCGATTTCGACGATTCGTAAAAGATTGAGGCCATCCGCAGCCCAAAATTTAATCTCTTGTTTCTTCATCTCCTTTAATTTCTCCCAACTAAAGGGGCACTTCAGAAAAATTTCGATGATTTCTGTCACGGTTCTCTCTTTCTTCTTTTTAGAAATGGGCCTGAACTTTTTTTATCATGCCGGAGGAACTCCGTAAGGGTTAGGGGAGATGGCCCTTAATTCCGTCAATCGCCTCCTGGATCACATCTTTATAATGAAAATCTTCTTGTTCACATAAAGAGATCGCTAATTGGATTAACACCTTCACCTCATTGGGTTCAATCGAAATATCATAGATTCGCGACGCTAAATTAGCCCCTAATTCACTCATGGGGTCCAAGTCATTAAGATGAGATGAATTGAACGCATCGGCATATTGACGAACGAAATTGAGAAAGATCCGTTCTGCCGAGGTTAATGTCAGCCAATCCGTCCTTTTATTTTTTCGGTTCCATACAAACGCCTTCAGCATGAGACCGAGGTCCTCTGGAGAGCGAGAAGTGCTGGCCTCTATCAATTTGGGCCCCAGTTCTGGGTATTCGTTTTTAAGAAGGAGATCGATCGCTGCTTCAACGATGCTATGGGCAAATTCGCGGTCTTTTGTAAAGTCTCCTGAAATGGGGCCAAAAGATTCTAACAACCTTTTAGCCCGGTCAATGACATACCCCTCTTCCGATTCAGGAAAATTCCCATGGGCGTAAAAATCAGCTCCCCATACTCCATTATGAATTAACCAGCCGTCTTTAAATGCCTTTTGGGCCTGGCTCAGACGATTCGGTTTAAGGTAGATGAAGTCACGATGAGTATCCTCATATCCGGTAGGCCATTTCTCGGGCTGAAGAACGTACATAGAGATGTCCGGTGCAAAACTGCCATAATAAAGGTCAAGGTTATAGCCCCATTCTGGAAATACATTTTCGGCAATATAGATATGCGCAGCGGGGTTGAAGGATTGAGCTAACCCCGGGAGCAGCAAGACCAGAAATAAAGTGAGAGAGACCATTCGATTGAGAATTATTTTCATATTCTTCCCCCTCTCTTGCCCCTCAAATCATTTGGGGAGACCTCCAAAATACACGTATATTAAAAGCCGATCATGTTCCATGCCGTTGGGGGCTCATTGAAGCCTACCTTTCTCGCTTTCATCCTATCGTTAAAACATGAGTGTGTCAAATTCAATTCAGAAACCGAAATCGTCCTTCCCTGTCGGGACGATGGAGTGCCTAACCGATAATCGAGGGCTTACCAACAGAAGGATTTTCTTCATTCTGAGCGTAGTCTATAGAACGAGCATTTAAAAGTCAACAGGAATATTTGACAGCGGAGACTTCAAGGAGGAGAACTCCTCCCATGAAGTAGGACGAGAAACCTTTCTCAGAAATCAAAGATGATGAGTGGTGCGTAAGGATCCCCTTCAGAATCTGACTCAAATGGCCTCTTGATGGAGAGCAGTTCTGTTGTGATGTGACGTGGGAACACATCTTCAAGGCCAATGGTTTGACCTGGTATCAACGCTGAAGGTTCCTGGTTGGATTTCTCGAGAGCTAAGAGAATGTGGGGTACCATGATCGCTGAAAGAATAAGAATAATGATGTTTATATCTTTGAACCTTGGTCTGCTGCGGATGATCTGGCATAATTTTTCTCCGCTGATATGAAGCATAATCAAATCGATGAAGATGGCATCCGGCGTGTTGGCTAATTCCATCATACCATCTCGATGATTGATCCGGGTCTCCGTCTCCACTTTGTTGGCATAGTCGAATATTTTGTTTAACCCAAGGGTGACTGCAGCACCTTTTAAAGAATGGGCATGACCTGCCACGATCTGGGCATTTCCTTTTAATACATTGCCCAATCCTATTTTTTTAATGGAAAAGAATCATTTGCATTGAGGTAGAGGGATGAATTGAAAGGGGAACCGAACTACCGCATTTGCCTGAAGTTTATGTTTATCAAATTTTTTTAGATGAATTAGAATCGAATGCCACGGTGGAAGACAGTTTAGCCTTTCTTTTCTCTGCCGTCTCAAAAAATAATTCTATATCTCTTTCCCGAAACCACATCCGATAGGGTGAATCGACAGACTCTAAGATACATGTACCTTCTTTAACGGTCTTTACCTCATAGCACAGACCGGTGAATTTATGCTTGAATCTTTCTCCTTCTTCAATATTCATCGGGCATGGCCTTCCTTTTTAATATTCATGGGTTTCATGTCTCCTCTTCTTTCACGGTTATCATGATCTTAAGTGGGATATCCCTAGTCTATTTACTCTTCTATGGTTTGATTGGGTTGGGAGATGGTCTGAGATAAGGCAATACATCCATCACGTCCTGACTTCTGGCTATGAATTCCAGAGTATTCCATCGGCCATATTGTTCAATACCCAATAATAATTCTTCACCCTTAAACATATTTTAACTCTTATCCTTCTCCACGAATTCCACTTATTCTATTCCAGGATGGGTATATCTTATGGATCTTGTCCCTGAATCTCATGATGAAGCTATAAATTTTTAACAACGATTTTAAGTATCGTATTCTAAATGAAAACCAATGGACCTTAACAGGCTGTATCCCTAAAACCAATGTTTTACTTCTTGTCATCTCTAAACCTTTATCTGCCCTATTCGTTTCTAAATTGAAGATTAAGCAATTATCATACCGTTTTGTTTGAGATTAGATAACTAATTGTATTTTATATGTTATTTTAAATAAGGTTATTCTGCGTAGATACCTTTAAGTACAAAAAATTGTCTTTTGCTCTGATTTTTTGAAAGAGTTGATTCAACCAATCCCCTTTTTGGATTCATTCAGGCAGCGGTGGGAAGTGATGGGCGAATTCGTTTTGAAATCCGAACTTTAATTAAGTGTGTTTCATAACAATACTGGAGATGATGTTGGCGGCCTCGTCGCCCCGGTCGGCAGCGTTGCTAAGATGTCGATAAATCTCGCGCATCTTCAGCATGTACACGGTATCGGTTCCCTTGAAGAGATCGGCCAGAGCCAGATGGTAAGCTTTTTCCATTTGGTTCTCATAAGACTTCGCCTTGACCGCATGCTCAGAGGCAATTTTCGGATAATCTCTCAAGATTTTGACCGCATCGTTTAATTCTCTGGCCGCTTTCCGAAGGATGTTAATCATATCTTTAATATGTTCGTCCCCTTTGACCTCATAAATCTCCATTTCGTCCACGGTGGTATTGGCGTAATCGACGACATCATCGATGGCACGGGAAAGGGCATAAATATCCTCTCGATCCAGAGGGGTGACAAAGGTTTGATCCAGTTCTTCGATGAGGATCCGTCGAAGTTCATCTGCCTCCCTTTCTACGTTTCGAACCAGATTGGCGTTTTCCTTGGTTCCGTTCTCTGCAAAATTCCAGAGGGCTTCCAACCCCTCCACAGTCTTCGAGGACTGACGCGAAAGGATATCAAAAAATCGACCCTCCCCATTGGGAAACGCCTTTCTCTTTTTAAAACCGAATACCATGAGAGGCCTCCAAGATTAAGCTAACTACCTATGTAGACAGGTATAAAAGAAAATAATCATTTTGTCAATAGTTTTGTTTAAAAACGAAACAGAAGAGTTCCCTGGGGTCTTGGATCACAACATCGGCCCCGGCCTGGATCATTAATTCTCTAACAGTTTTTTTATTGTTTGGACCATGAAGAAAAGCAATGGCATGGAGGTTCAGATCTTTTTTCGCCCTCTGGGCGGCTATCATATCATCGACGACATCTCCGACGTAACCACAAATGGGGCGGGGAATACCGATCTCCTGGACGGCCCTTAAAATAGAATAGGGGTGGGGCTTCGACCGCCTCGTTTTCTTTCCAGTTAAACGAAAGAGGCGGGTCTCCTCTTCTTCGCATTCATTTAGGGTCACCATGCTTTTGAAATAGGGGAAAAGACGAAATCGCTTCAAAGCGAGTTCCGCTTCGAATCTTGGACGGCCACTCGCAATTCCCATTTGGATTTTTTTTCGGAGAGTGGACAGAATCTTTTTGGGGACCAGCATCTTTTCTTGCCGATAAAGACCCTTCTCTTTATAGAAAAGACGAGGAAGATCATAATGAGAAGAAAATTTTTCCCCTAAATAGATCTCTTGGAAAATACGCTTGATCAAATTATTTTTATTCAGGTCTCCTGATCGATAGACCCAACCGTCCCATGAAGTTCCTAAAACTCGGTGGATCCCTCTCAGCCCTCCTCCTGACCTTTTGACTTTTTCTAAGAACATACGACGATCCCTTCTTCTCAACCGGATGATCTTCTTCTGACGGAATTTGGAAGTTTTCGTTTTGAGATAGTAGAGATTCTCTTCAATAGAAGAAAATCTTTTTTGTTTTGGAAGAGGGGGAATCCCTGAAACGGAGAGAAGGTAGAGAAGAAGCCCCGAGGTCAAATCCCAGTCATTATTAAACCCTCCTGCCGATTTGAAAAGAGAGATCTCTCCATCTGTCACCCAATCCCCTGCCTGTCTTTGAAACCCCATGCAGGTTTTTAGATAGATTTGGATGGTCTGCTGAATGGTTTTACGATAGGACTTTGAAACGTCCACTAACACCCCATCCATATCAAAGATGAGAACGTCCATAATGATAAAGCTCCGATGGCCAACTTCCAATAACCAAACAACAGAAATTTCGGAAATTGATTATGGTCTGGTGTTTTGAATTTGGTGTTTGGTGATTTCCGCCTCATTTCCTTGCGATCTCATCGAGTACCACCTGGATGAGGCTTTCGGCATCTAATCCCTGCATCTTGTAAAGATCATCCGGTTTCCCAGAACTTCCGTATTGTGTGATCCCTAACTTCCGAAAACGAATGGACAACCGATGTTCTGCGATCACATTGGCAATACGGCTTCCGAGACCCGTATGAATCTGGTGATCCTCATAGGTGATGACCGTTCCCGTGTGGGCAGCCTTGAGGATGGCTTCAACATCTAAATCGCTCAGGCAAGAAATGTTCAGGACCTGAACTTCGATTCCCTTTTCCTTCAATTTCTCCCAAGCTTGGACTGCCCGATAGACCATACCTCCTGTTGTGATGATGGCCGCATCTTTCCCCTTTCGAACCAGATCAGCATCGCCGTACCGAAACTCATAGGCATGGCCAAACATAGGGATTCCTTCTTCAGTGAGAAGAATGGGGATGGGAGAGCGACCCATGGCGACTAAAAAATTCCCATGGGTTTTGGCAACATATCGAATGACCCGATCGGTCTGGTTGGGGTCTGCTGGAATGATGATTTTGTACCCAAAGAGGTTTCGCATTACCCCAACATAGTCGATACATTGATGCGTATTGCCATCTTCACCGACATCGAGGCCGTTATGCGTGCAGATCAATTTGAGGTTTGTTTCATTGATATCGTTGAGGCGGTGTTGATTGTAGGTTTCATCAATCCCGAAGACGCCGAAATCGGCAAAGAGGGAGAGAAGACCGAGGGTGGAGATCGAACCCGCGATGGTGGCAGTATTATGCTCCTGAATTCCTCCTTGAAAGAAATGGTCTGGAAATTGTTTGGCGAAAGCGGTCGTCTTTGTTGAAGGGGCTAAGTCACAATCGAAAACGGTCATAGGAAGAGAACCATCCTTTTTTAGGTTTACCTTGGCGAGATCCAGAAGAGCATTTCCAAAGGCTGAACGGTTATCCAGCTTCTGATCTTTTTCATAATTTCTTGGATTTCCTATTTGGATGGAAGGGATTTCGATCGGATATTTTCTCCCGGAAAAGGGAAGGTTTTCTTTCTCCCGAATTTGGCGGTAGCGATCTAAATCGTCCTCCACTCCCAGCTCCTGGATGGCCTTTTTGTACTCCTCCAGATTTAAGGCCCTTCCATGAAATTCTTCTTTTCCCTCCATGAAAGAGACGCCCTTTCCCATGGTGGTGTGGGCGAGGATCATCGTGGGGTGGTGGTTGATGCTCGCCTTTCGAAATGCAGAATAGATCTCCTGGAATTGATGGCCATCGACTTCAATGACCTTCCATCCATCTGATTCATAATTTTTTGAAATATTCTGGGGCATGATTTCTGGCGTGACTCCGCTGATCTGTCTTAAGTTGTAGTCGATGATGACGGTAAGGTTATCCAGGCCATATTTGATCGCAAAGCGGCGGGCCTCAGAGATCTGGCCTTTCTGCTGTTCTCCACAACCCATGGTGACAAAAACATGGAATCCTCTTTTTAATATTCTTGATCCCAATGCGAATCCACAGCCTGCGGATAATCCTTGGCCCAGGTTGCCGGTATTCCATTCCACACCCGGAATTCCTTTTTCCACATGTCCTTCGAAAGGACTTCCTGCTTTCCGAAAGGTTGCAATCGCAGCCTCAATAGGATAGAAGCCGATACGGCCAAGGGCCGAATATACGCCAGGAGAGGTATGCCCATGACTGATGACGATTCGATCTCTGTTGGGATCCGAAGCATACTGGGGATGAACATTGGCATAGGAATAAAGGACCAAATAAAAATCAATGGACGACATCGATCCCCCTGGATGTCCTGATCCAGCCAGGGTTGTCATCTTCAGGATATCGCCACGTGCCAACCTGGCCAATTCGGCTAACTTTTTAATCGATTCTTCATCCAGTGTTTCAGCATCAAATCTTTTTTGGTTCATTGACACCCCCGATAGCGTTTAAAGAATCAATAAAATCCCCCCAACCCCCCTTTACCAAAGGGGGAGAGGGGGGATCGCCCCTCTATTATAATAGAGATTGAATTCATTGCAAGTCTCTTTTATGATAGGAGACAACTCCTCGATTAAGGGTTCAGGTCATATACCTGTATCCACGTACCCCTTTTTGGCATAGAGGGGGGAGAGGAGATTTTTAAAAGTAATTAGCCATTAGGTAAACTCCCGGCTCTGCTGGGGGACTCGCAGCGTTTGACCGGAACGTGCCCCGCAAGCCCCGCCTTGTAGGCGGGGTCAAGGGGCACAAAATAAATGAGACACCCTTGCCATGAAGCCCCGTCCTGTGGGCGGGGAGCTTCACATTTTCGGGAATATGCATTTCTCTTGAGAAATTCCTCCCAACCTTCCTTTGCCTGTCTTTGACAGGAAAAAGATTACCAAAGGGAGGGGAAATATTTCACCGTTTGCCAAAGGGGGATGAAAAACTCATAAATGGATGGGGCTATGATAGGACCATGGGGGAATATCGGAAGATAGCAGGCATTGAACATGAAGGGAAGCACATTCCCTGCCGCCTTATCATTTTTGATAAGGATGGAACGCTGATCGATTTTGCAGCCACTTGGGTTCCTCTGATTCGAAAAAGGGTTGCTTTTTTATTAAAGCAGTTAGGAAGAAATGGAGGATTAGAAGCCTTTTTATTGAAATCTTGGGGGATAGATCCAATGACTGGAAAAGTTGACCCAAGAGGACCTTGCCCGGTATCGCCGAGATCGGACGAAATTATTATTGGGACGATGGCTCTTTATCAGCATGGGTTTCCATGGGATGAATCGAAGAGTCTCGTAGCGCAAGCATTTGACCTTGCCGATGCAGATGGAGATTGGCGAGAGAAGGTGGTTCCCATTAAAGACATCCAAACTTTTCTTTCCCGATTGAAATGCGATGGCGTCTATACTGCCCTTGCAACCAACGACGAGCGAAAGGATACGGAGGCTATTCTCTCTCATCTTGAAATGGAGGGGTTGTTTGATATCATCCTCTGCGCAGGAGAGGTGGAACCACCCAAACCTCATCCTGAGACCATCTTAACCATTTGCCGGAAGCTCTCCATTCCTCCTGAAGAGACAGTCATGGTGGGGGATTCGGTCACAGACATGATGATGGGGAAAAGGGCCGGTGTGGCGTTGACCATTGGAATTCTTGAAGGAGGGGTGACTCCAAAAGAAGAATTGGAGAAGGTGGCTGACTTCGTGGTCAACTCGATCCGCGATTTAAAATTTTGCGATTTTTAATCGAATTTACTGTGACCATCGGGGATGGTAGGAACTCCTTTCCTTGAGGTGGAGCGAAAATAGGGGAAATGTGAACATGAGCCGAATATAAGGACGAAACCGATCAAGAAGGGGGAATTCGAACCCAAGTCGACTTGAAGTCGATATATTTCAGGAACCCCTCGCTTCAGAGGTGAGGGAGGCTTCAGAGGAGGGAAAGCCATGAAAAAGTTCGCACTGAGTATCTTCTGTTTGATTTGCATTTACTGTTTTTCATCAACGGATTCACTTTCAAAAACCTCTTTAGTGACGGTTTATCGGGATGACTACGGAGTCCCCCATATTTTTTCTCAGGACATCGAAGGGCTCTTTTACGGTTTTGGCTATGCCACGGCCCAGGACAGGCTTTTTCAGATAGATATGCTTCGAAGAACTTATTGGGGAAGGGTCGCGGAAGTTCATGGAGCCAAATTTCTTGAATTTGATAAATCCATGCGTCGGGACAATCTGACACGGGCTCAAGTGAAGGACCAGATTGGGGCCCTGGATAAGGAATATCAAAGCGTCTTGCGTTCCTTTGCTGATGGTATCAATGCTTATGTTCGTGAGATTCAGAGCGACCCCTCGCAGAAAGCCCCTGCCGAATTCGGCAAATTTGGAGTTGACCCCGAAAAGTGGGAAGCAGAAGATGTCGCAGCCGTTTTTAATTCTGTCATGGGTGTCTTTATGGATTTCTCAAGGGAATTGGAAAACCGGGCACTTCTCGATTTCCTCATCAAAAAACACGGGCAAAAGAAAGGACAAGCGATCTTTAAAGATTGTGTCTGGGGAAATGATCCCAGTGGTTTTACGACGATCCCATCCATTGCCAAAGCAACGCCGGTTACCAAGAGAAAGGCTGAACATGTTAAGCCCAACTCTGTTGCCATGGGGCTGATGAAGGAGTCAGAGACGCTTCGCCAGGCTTACCTCCAATTGGGCATCCTTCCTCCAGGTGACATCCTTGCATCCAGTTACGCTTTTGTGGTTTCAGGAAAACGCTCGGCAACAGGAAATGCCCTTTTAATGGGTGGACCTCAATTTGGTTTCCACCTTCCATCCGACCTCTATGAAGCAGGACTTCATGGGCCAGGGATGAATGTGATCGGATCGACCTTAGTCGGGTATCCCTGTCTGATGTTCGGCCATAATGAAAAGAGTGCCTTTTCATCGACCGCTGGAGTGGATAATATTACAGATATCTTTGAAGAGAAGCTAAATCCCAAAAATCCTCGTCAATATTGGTTTTTGGGAAAGTGGCGTGCCATGGATGCGCGAAAAGAGGTCTTCAAGGTGAAGAATGAGGAGCCTAAGGAGTTTACTTTTTATTATACGGTTCATGGGCCCATCATTCGAATGGATGAAGGGAAGGGAATTGCCTATTCTAAGCAACTTGCCTGCAAAGAAGACTACCTTTCTGGATTCGTATCCTTCTATGAACTGATGAAGGCTCAGACGCCTGAAGATTTTAAGAAGGCCGCTTCCCTCAGTTCCCTTTCGGTCAATGTCTACTATGCAGATACATCAGGCCACATAGGATATTTTCATCAGGGGAGATATCCAAAACGAAATGGAAAGGTAAATCTCCTTTTTCCAACACCAGGGACGGGAGAATTCGAATGGGAGGGATTCATGCCGACTGATAAAAACCCTCATGTGATGAATCCAACAACAGGAATTATTGCCAACTGGAATAACAAACCTGCAAGAGATTGGTGGAATGGAGATCTTGGTGGAATATTAGGGGGTGTAGGAGGATGGGGTATTGATCACCGTGCCTCCCTTCTGATGGAGATCGTAAAGGGGAAAGATAAGATTTCGATCGATGATCTAAAGAAGATGATTCAGGATATTACTTTTTCTCACCTTGGAGCTCAGAGGTTCAAACCTTTCCTTATGGAGGCGGGGAAGAGATACAAGAGTTCTGATTCAAGGATTGAGAAGGCTCTTGAAATTCTGAAGGCATGGGATGATCGATGGTCCGATCAAAATAATGATGGATTTTATGATCATCCTGGTCTCACGATCTTCAATGCCTGGTGGGATATCGTGCTTAAGAACACTTTTGAAGATGAATTGGGAGACTATTGGGTATCTCTTGAGACAAGCTATGGTGGCCCTTATGCCTGGGAAAGAAGAAAAAGATATCCTGGGAATTCTCTTTTTCTGCGGGCACTCCTTGGGAAGAAGGCACCCAATCCCACTGGACTTGATTACTTCAATGGAAAAAGAGATGAAATTCTTGTGAAGAGCCTAAGCGAAGCTCTCGACAGGGTGGAGAAAAAATTTGGAACATCCGAAATGAACACGTGGAAGACACCGGTTACTCCGATGGGTTATGTTCCAACAACCATTCACGGAGTCACTTCCACAGGAGAGAAGGTCAAGGGGACTTTCTTCATGGAGCGAGGGACGGAGAATCATATTGTCGAATTAAAAAAGGAGGGGGCAGAAGGAATGATGGTCGTTCCCCCTGGTACAAGCGGTTTGGTCAAACCTGATGGGACAAAGAGTGCCCACTATGAGGACCAGCTCGAACTGTTTAACCGGTTCCAATATAAACCGATGTTGTTGAAAGAGGAGGCGATTAAAGCCAAACCCAAACAGGAACTGACCTATACTTATGAATAAAACAGGGCATTTTTTCTTGCCTGGTATCCGCGAGATCGTGGATGGAGTTTGAAGGAGCGTTAGGCTTTTTCCCCGAGTTTCTATACTTGAGACTCCGAACCAACTAACTTTTTACTTTCAGGTTTTCGGGGTCATAAAGCGGTTCTCTTTCAACGGTGGCTTCATACCTCTTGGCAGCGACTTCGATTTGTAGTCGGGTCCCGGGTTCCGTATAATGGATGGGGAGATATCCATAGGCAATGGGCTTTTTGATTGTGTGCCCAAAGCCTCCACTGGTGACCAAACCGATCACCTTGTCTCCATCAAGAATGGCTTCTTTTCCAATGGGCATCAGAGGCCCGGAATGGATGGTCAGGCAAGAGAGGCGACGGGTGATCCCTTTTTCTTTCTGAATCAGTAAAGCGTTTCGGCCAATGAAATCTCCTTTATCCAGCTTGACACAGAAATCAAGACCCGCTTCAAAAGGAGTGTATTCAGGTGAAATATCTCCACTCCAATATCGGTATCCTTTTTCCAGGCGTAAAGATTCAATACAGCGATATCCCGCGTTGATCAGCCCAAAGGGTTTCCCTACTTCCCAGATGGCATCGTAGACATGCAAGGCATATTCCACTGGTACATGCAATTCCCATCCCAGTTCACCCACATAGGTGATTCGAAGGGCAAGGGCAGGGGCGTGACCGATTGTGATTTGTTTACAGGTCATGTAGGGAAATCCCTCATTGGAAAGATCGTCTTTGGTCAATGGTTTAAGGATTTGCCGCGACAGAGGGCCACAAAGGGTGATACAGGCTTTACTGGATGTCACATCATTGACCGATATAAGAGAGTTTTTGGGGAGATGTCTCTGGATCCAGGATAAGTCATGTTTCACAAAGGCAGTTCCTGTGACAATATAAAAGTGTTCCTCCCCAAGGCGACTGATGGTGAGATCACACTCCACTCCTCCTTTTTCATTCAGCATCTGGGTATAGGTGATCGACTCGATGGGTTTATCCATTTGGTTAGCTGTTATTTTCTGGAGAAATGGAAGCGACCCAGGACCTTTGATCTCGATTTTTCCGAACGAGGTTTGGTCGATGACTCCTGCCTTGGTTCTAACCGCTTCGTGTTCCTTTCCAACATGTTCAAACCAATTTGGAAGTCTCCACCCTAATTTATCTTTTGGAGCTACCCCTTTGGGGGCAAACCAGTTCGGCCTCTCCCAACCCGATTTTTCTCCAAAAACCGCCCTCATCTTTTTTAAGCGTGGGTAAAGTGGGCTTGTCCGTAAGGGCCTTGCGGAAAGCATCTCTTCATAGGGCCTACTCATCGAATAGTGGTGGGCGTAGACTTCGATGGATCTTTCGAGGGCATATTTTTGACTTCCGTGGTGGGCTCCAAATCGCCGTATGTCCAAACGCCAAAGATCTAAGCTGGGCGCCCCTTCGATGATCCATTCGGCCATCATCTTTCCAACTCCTCCTCCGGCAGCAATCCCATGGGCGCAGAAACCTGCGGCGACGAAGAAATTCTTCACTTCTGCCGCTTCCCCCATCACAAAATCTCCGTCGGAGGTAAACGCCTCAGGCCCATTGAGCAATGTGATGATTTCAGCATCACCAATAGCCGGAACCCGCTTGATGGCCAGAAGGGAGAGAGGTTCGAAATGTTCGTAGTTAGATTTAAGTAATGTCTTGGTAAAATCTCTCGGAATCCCATCCAACGCCCATGGAATGGGATTGTGTTCATACCCTCCCATGATGAGGCCCCCCACTTCCTCACGGAAATATACAAGAAGATCGGGGTCTCGCATGGTGGGCATTCCCTTTCGGACTCCCTTGATCGGTTTGGTAATGATATATTGGTGCTCCATTGGAATAATGGGGATGGAAACACCCACCATCTTTCCAATCTCTGGTGCCCAGATCCCAGCAGCATTCACCACGATTTCTGTTTTGATGTTTCTTTTTTCCGTTAGAACCTGATCGACTGCCCCGTTCTTTAAAGTAATCCCTGTCACACGGGTCTCTGTATAAATCGTCGCCCCACGATCTTTGGCTCCTTTAGCCAGGGCATACGTCACTCCACTTGGATCAATCTGACCATCTGTCGGAAGATTGGCCGCTCCAACGATCCCTTTCTTTTCCATCACGGGAAAAAGGTCACAAGCTTCTTTAGGACTGATCAATTCCATGGGCAATCCGAAGGTTTTGGCCATGGCGGCTGATCGGCGCAATTCTTCCATCCGGTCCTTTGATGAAGCGATCCGAAGACCGCCCACTTCGCTCCAACCGGTATGTTGGCCTGTCTCTTCATCCAGCCGAGAGTAGAGTTCGATGCTGTATTTCAGCATCTTCGTAATGTTTACCGAGGAGCGTAATTGACCCACCAGACCGGCAGCATGAAAGGTGGCACCGCTGGTGAGTTCTCCCTTATCCAAAAGGATCACGTCGTTCCATCCCATTTTGGTCAGATGGTAAGCAATGCTGCAGCCTGTAATTCCGCCTCCGATGATCACCACCCTGGCTTGATCTTTCATGGTTCATATCCTCCATTGCCTAAAAAATAAAGGTTATCGTCTAAAGGTAATGGGTAAAGATGCCCGTATCGTTAAATTAAAATTGACGTCCGTCGTTGTCGAACCTTGTATCGATACTCGTGTAGGGAGACTGGACGTTCGAGCTTCATCTTTCAAACTTCATGCTTCGAAACCAGCTTCGTCACCCATAACCGTTTACCCTATAACCAAACGGGCTTCGTAACCATAACCCTAAAATGATTTTATCGAGCTACCTTCCTGTTTACACAGGACTAATTTAAAAAATAGTTTTTGTCAACAGCAAAAAGGTTGACAAAAAAAATTCTTTTCGATATAAAAAAAAACAATACCCAATCGATTCCAAAATCTTAAGCAAAGGAGGGGAGGTGAAGATTTAAGAGTTTCAAAGAAAAAAAGGAATAATCAAAGATATCTGAAAAAAAAGGAGGTTAAACGTATGAAGGGGAAATGGATGATGTTAATGATCAGCATTATGACGATGATGTTTGTGTTAGGAACTGCAGTCGCCCAAGAGAAGGTGACCGTCTATACATCTTTAGAAACGGATGAGACCGTTAAATACCTGGAGCTGGCCAGAAAGGAGCTCCCCGGACTCCAGATCGATATCATCCGACTTTCGACAGGGGAATTGGGAGCAAGGATGTTGGCAGAAAAAGACAATCCTCAGGCAGACTGCATTTGGGGATGGGCGGTGACCAACACCGAACAGTTTATTCCAATGGGAATGTTAGAGCCTTATAAACCCAAAGGGGTGGAGAAGTTGGATCAGAGGTTTGTCCATCCGAAATATTTTTATGCTGGGATCGATATGTACATCGCTGCCTTCTGTGTGAATACAAAAGTCCTGAAAGAGAAAAATCTTCCCATGCCAAAGGGATGGTACGATCTGCTCAATCCCAAATTTAAAGGTCTTCTGGCCATGCCCAATCCCGCAGCCTCAGGAACCGGATTTCTGCAGGTGGCAAGCCTCCTTCAAATGTATGGAGCCAAAGAGGGAAAGGAAGACGGTTGGGAGTTTTTAAAGAGTTTGGATAGAAATATGGGCCAATATATTAAAAGTGGGTCGAGACCGGCCAAGATGACGGCACAAGGGGAATTTGCTGTGGGATGCTCCTTCGATTTCGTCGTGGGTGAGCTGAAAAAGCAAGGAGCTCCGGTCGAATTTGTTTTCCCTGTGGAAGGGGCAGGATATGAAGTGGAGGCGAATGCTCTCCTTAAAGGTGCCAAAAACCCAAATGCGGCAAAGAAATTTTTGGATTGGGCTATCAGTCCGAGTGCCATGAAACTTTATTCGGAATTTAAATTAGGGGTCACCCTGCCTGGAATCCCCACCCGCACGGATATGCCAAAATTGTCAGAGATCAAACTCTATCCAATGGACTTTGCCTGGCAGGCCAAGAATCGCGATGCGATTCTGAAGAAATGGGAAAGCCTTTTCTTGAAATAAAGCATGGGGGAAACCTTGTTGGGCACTCCACTCTGAGTGGGTGGGGTGCCTTTTTTATTGACCCTGTGGAGTTGTCCCTTCGTCGCCGAATATGGATATCTTTAATGGGGTTGACATTATTTTTTAATTCCATTAAAACCTATTTAGACAGGTAGATAGTTTGTTATCAGGTTAAGGCCATGAGGCCAGTTTGGGATAAGGTCAGAGGGTTATGTTTAAATGACTTTACAGATCAATAACATTACCCCTTCTCGAAACTGGCCCCTTTACCCTTACCGTTCGACCTTAGACTTCAATACAAGGACGTAAAAAAATCATGGGAAGAAATCTCAGGTTGGAAAACCTTACTAAGAAATTTGGGACGCTCACCGCCGTGGATCATGTGGATCTCGAAATCGAGGAGGGGGAGTTCATCTGTTTTCTGGGTCCGAGCGGTTGCGGCAAGACCACGGTCCTCAGGATGATCACCGGGTTTGAGACGGTGACGGAGGGGAAGGTCATTTTTGATGGGAGGGTGATCAATAACCTTATTCCGCAAAAGAGGGAGTTTGGGATCGTCTTCCAGTCCTATGCTCTTTTTCCCAATATGACGGTGGAAGAGAATATCGCCTTTGGCCTCAAAGTGAGGAAGATGCCTAAGAAGGAGGTCGCTGAGAGGGTCGATCAAATGCTTGACTTGATAGGGTTGCGCGACTGGAGAAAACTTTACCCGGCTCAACTCAGCGGAGGGCAACAACAGAGGGTAGCGCTGGTAAGGGCCCTTGCTCCCAACCCTCAAGTTCTCCTCTTGGATGAGCCCCTGAGTGCTTTGGATGCAAAAATTCGTGTTCGCCTCAGGGCAGAAGTCAAGCGACTTCAGCAGGAACTTAAGAAGACGATGATTTACGTCACCCACGACCAAGAAGAGGCGCTCTCGATCGCAGACCGTGTGGTCGTCATGGAGGCTGGACAGTTTCGGCAGGTGGGAAAGCCCATTGAGATTTATCAATGTCCCAATTCCAGCTTTGTCGCAGATTTTGTTGGGACATCGAATTTTTTTAAAGGGAGTCGATACGAAGATCGGGTCAAAACCGGCAAGAGGGAATTTAAAATCTCTCAATCAGGTCCGCCGACGGAGGGGGAGGTATTTTTAGCCATTCGACCAGAAAAAATAGAGGTGTTTAAAGAGGGAACGCTGCCCAGCGCCTTGGAACCTTCGAACGTGATTTCTGGTAAAATTGATGTCGTCACCTTTTTAGGGGCCGCGGTTCGTCTGACCATCAACATCGATGGAGAGGAGTTGATTTCCGATATCATTGAGAAAGAGTTCGCGCAGCGACAGCTCAAACAAGGGGAAAAAGTCCTTCTTTATTTTCCTCCGGAAGCCTTTATTGTTTATCCCATGACTCAAAGAGAGGGGATCTCATGAGTCGAACCGAAACGACGCAGGGTCTTACCATCTCAGCCCCCATCAGCAGTGACCGGTGGCTGACGGGAGTCACAATGGGATTTCTGTTGGCCGTCCTCATCTTTTTTATGCTCTACCCGGTTTACGACATTTGCAAACTGAGTTTCTTTCGTGGGGAAAAACTCACCCTTGAAAATTATATATCCTATTTCACCAATCCAAGAATGTTTCGATCCTTGACCAATAGCCTGATCGTCTCTGGGGCGACCACAGTCATCACCACGATCCTCGCTTTCTTCTTCGCTTATGGATTGACCCGAACGACCATTCCGGGAAAGGGGATTTTCTATACCATTTCGACCCTCCCTCTGATCGCCCCTTCCATCATTCAAGGGTTGGCGTTAATTCTTTTATTCGGGAAGAATGGATTGTTCACCCGTTATTTGCTTCATACCGATTGGAACATCTATGGAGCAACAGGGATCATTGTCGCAGAATGCCTTTACTGTTTTCCCAATGCCCTCTTTATTCTGTACACCACCCTCTCTGCCGTGGATACGCGATTGGATGAAGCCGCGCAGAGCCTGGGAGCTTCTGCTCTGAAAACCTTTTATAAAGTCACCCTCCCTTCGGCCAAATATGGGATTGCGAGTGCCGCGGCCCTGGTGTTTAACTTGACGATTACCGATTTTGGTGTCCCTGTGGTGATCGGAGGAAACTATAATGTGTTGGCGACTGAAATTTATCAACAAGTCATTGGAATGCAGCGGTTCAACCTGGGAGCCACAATCAGCGTGATCCTGCTCATTCCTTCCGTCGCCGCTTTTCTTTTAAACTATTACCTCACCAAAAAAAGTTATGCCCTCATCAGCGGTCAGGCTCGTCCATTTCTCCAACCCTCTCGGCCCTTTAAAAAATGGGCCTTCACCATTTATTGCTGGATCCCTTGCACCTTTATCCTCATTGTGTTTGCAACGGTTTTCCTGGGTTCCTTTGTTAAGGTCTGGCCTTATGATTTTTCTCTCACCTTGAAACATTATAATTTCCCTTCGTTGGGGGGAGTGGCACCCTTATGGACCAAATTCTGGGCCTCTTTCCTGAAAGGAGAGTGGCAAGCCATCATCGCTTATAAGTATGCCCCCATCTGGAATAGTCTTTGGATCTCTATTTTTGTCGCCGTTGGAGGCGCATGCCTGACGCTCTTGGCCGGATACATTGTTGAAAAAAAGAAGCCCAAAGGGGAACAGGTTCTCTATACCTTGAGCGTGTTGCCAGCGGCCATCCCTGGGATCGTGATGGGTTTGGGGTATATCCTGGCTTTTAACAAACCTTACTTTTTTATATACGGGACGTTCTGGATCGTCATCATCAATATCATCATCTGCAATTTTACACTGGGTGTCCTTTCCAGTATTGCCAATCTGAAACAGATCGATAAGTCCATTGAGGAGGCAGCGGTCAGTCTGGGAGCTAACCCCATTACCACTTTTGCCCGTGTGGTCTTCCCGCTCACCAAAACCGCCTTTTTCTCCAACATGACTTTCTTCTTCATGCGGGCGATGACCACCATCAGTGCTGTGATCTTTCTTGTTTCAGCGAAAGTGAAGCTGGCAGCCATTGAGATCGTTTTCCTCGATATCGATGGCCGAACCGCCAGCGCTAATGCCATGTGTACTATTATCATTCTCATCGTGGTTGGAATGCTGGTCGCCATGCGGTTGATCACTGGCAGAACCGCGCTGAAAGGAATGAGTGCCACGACCTAAGGGAGGACCTGTGCCTGAAGCGTTCCGTTTGGAAAAGGGCGTTCCCAAATATATTCAGATCAGCAACTGGCTGATCGAGATGATCCAGAAGGGAAGGTATGCGGTCAATGATAAGTTACCCTCTGAATCCAAGCTCTCCGAGCTTTTTCAGGTCAACCGCAACACGGTTCGACAGGCCATTTCAGATCTGGTCGCCAAGGGGTTGGTCCAGAAAAAAAATGGTGTCGGTTCTTTTGTGTTGAGCCAGGCGATCACTCCCGTCAAGTATACCCTCCAGCATATTTCAAGTTTTACGGATGATATGCTCCGGATGGGGATCGTCCCTCAGACCCGTCTGATCCATAAGTCCATCATCGAAGCCCCTCCGGAGGTTGCAGAAAAACTGATGTTGGGGAAAGAGAAGAAGGTGATCCTGACCGAACGCCTTCGGCTGGGAAACCGAATTCCATTAGTGATTGAACGGAGCTATCTCCCCTATCGAGAATACAAGGACATTTTAAAGATGCGCTTAACCGGGTCCCTTTACCATCTCCTGACCAAAAAGTTCCACGTCATTCTCCATCGTTCCATTCAAACCTTTCGGGCCGTGACTCTTTCCGGAAAGGATGCCAAATTATTGGGTCTCCCTCCGCGGTCCTCCGGAATTTTTTTAGAGAGCATCATCTACGATTCGAAAAACATCCCTGTGGAGGTGCTTCATGCTTTCCACCGGGGGGACAAATACATTTTTGAAGTGGAGTCGGGGAGATATCGGTACAATGTGGAGGCTTAAAAAAGACTTGACAAAAATTTTTTTTCTTGTTACCTGTATAGATAGGTAGTTAGGTAATAATGATGAAATCCGAAGCACGAAACCCGAAACAAAGATGTCGAACCCTAAACTCTAATCAAACTCAAATGTCCAAAGGACTCAACTCAAAACCGATCGTCGAGAAGTCAAAATTACCTTTTGAGTTTTATATTTTGGATTTGCTTAGGATTTAGTGTTTAGAGTTTAAACAATCTCCGGTTCCGATATTCGGATTTCGAATTTAATAGATAGGGAGGCCCTTATGGCAGAACTGAAGCGTTTTTTGGTCCCGTGGTTTGATCAGATTAAACCTTATGATACCGATGATTTATTGATGGCTTGGTCCAGACCCGAGTTGAAAAGGATGATGGTGAACGAAAACCCCATCCCTCCTTCTGAGAAGGTGCTCCAAGCCGTTATCGAAGCAGCCAAACTGGGGAATCGATACCCCGATAGTGGCCCACGGATTCGTGCTAAAATCGCAAAACGCTATGATCTGGGACCGGAGAATGTTTTTATCAGCCATGGTTCTTCGGAGATCATTGATATGATCATGCGGCTCTTTGTTTCGCCTGGCGATGAGGTTTTACTTCCCAATCCAACCTTTTCCCTCTATGGCATCCGGACCCGGGCGGTGGGAGGGCAGGTGGTGGCCGTGGACATGACCTCTGATCTCCAATACGATATTCCGGCCATGCTTCGTGCGGTGACCCCCCGGACCAAGGTCATTATCATTTGTACCCCGAATAATCCGACTGGGGATTTCATCCCTGACGATGATCTCATGAAGATCGTCGAACTCGGCATTCCCACTCTGATCGATGAAGCTTATTTAGAATATCACCCCGAGCACGAATCTAAGGCTCCTCTGATTCGAAAATATAACCATCTGATCGTAGCCCATACGTTTTCGAAAGCCTATGGGATGGCAGGCATCCGATTTGGATATGCCCTGGCAGATGAGACATTGATCGGCTACTTTCGGAAGATCCAGATCCCGTGGAACACCAGTCTCCTCTCCATGGCGGCTGCTGAGGCAGCCCTTGACGAGGAAGAGGAATTGAAACGGAAAGCGGCTTACAATAATGCGGGCGTGGATTATGTGTTTAAAGAGCTCTCGAAAATTCCAGGGGTTACCCCTTATTACTCCCATGGAAACTATGTTCTCATCGACGCCACAGATACCGGGGCAACAGGGAAAGAGATTGTGGATTATGTTTTTGAGAATGCAGGGGTCATTCTCAAACATTTTGCTCCTCTTCGCGGCCGGAACGGGTTCTTCCGGATCAGCCTGGGCACCCACGAAGAAAACTCCATCTGTGTCCATGCCATTAAGAAGTTTTTGGAGAATAGAAAAAAGGAGAAGAGGACATGAAAAAGAGTCCATTAGAACGGCTGATGGAGACCCACCCTGGATTGGAGATCTGGTGGGACTCCTCGCCTTTGATTTATTCTTCTTGGGCGGAAGGGATGCTTAAAAAAAGTCCCTCCCACCGACTCGAAGAACTTCGGGAACAATTGAAAAGACTTTTTGATCCGGAGCATCCTGAAAGGACTCTCTTTCGGGGAGTCACGACCAATCCCCCCCTTTCCCTGGGAGTGATCAAAACACGTGAATCCCTGGTCACGGAAATGGTCGACCGTCTGATCGAACAACATCCCTGTGTGGATAAAGAGACGCTCTTCTGGTTGACTTATAAAGAGATCGTTAAAAGAGGGGCCGAGATGTATTTAGAAGTCTTCAAGCAGTCCCAGTATCGATATGGATATCTCTCGGGTCAAGTGGATCCAAGGGTTTTGACGGACCGGGACAAAATGATTTCGCAGGCCTTGGAACTGTCTCGTCTCAGTCCCAATGTGATGATTAAAGTCCCAGGGTCCAAAGAAGGGTATGACGTCATCAAATTCCTGACCTCTAAAGGAATCTCCACCAACAATACGCTTACCTTTGTTCTTCCCCAATTGATGGCCTGTGCAAAAGCCGTTCAGGAAGGAGTGGAGATTGCCAAAAAGGATGGGGTGGATTTGACCCGGTGGAGGTCGGTCATCACTCACATGACCGCTCGTTATGGAGATCTGGGAGGTCTTCGGAAGGAAGGACAATCTCAGGGCATCGAGCTTTCTGAAGCGGAAGTCCGTTGGGCGGAGTTGGCCATCTTCAAGAAGGCATATCGTCTTGTCAAAGAAAGAAACTATCCCAGTAAGATGCTGATCTGTTCGATGCGAATCAGCCCGGTGATGGATGGGAAGAGCCATTGTTGGCATTTGGAAAAGCTTGCCGGGGGAGATATTGTCTTCACTTGCCCTCCTTCTTTTATCGAAGGGACTTTTGAGTTTCTTGATGGGACAGAATTTAGACCCCAGATTGAAGAGGAGGTTCCCCAAGCCGTATTGGATAAATTAATGAGAATTCCCTATTTTGAAAAGGCTTATGAGGAGGATGGAATGAAACCAGAAGAATTCAACACCCATCCTGCTCTCGTGGCCACTGCTGTTGAATTTTCTATAGCGACAGAAGGAATGGTGGATTTTGTTGCAAAACGGCTTGCGACCAAGTGTGGCTAACTCGGGATAAGAGACGATGATCATTGGAGTTCCGAAAGAGATTAAGAATGGGGAAAGAAGGGTGGGCATGACCCCCCAGGGTGTTGATGCCTTGGTCTCTCATCACCATCGGGTGTTAGTTGAGAGAGGGGCGGGAGTGGGAGCCGGTTTCTCTGACCATGAATATGGGAAAGCAGGGGCAATCCTCGTCGATAAATCAAAGGATATTTGGGGGGAGGCTGATTTGGTGGTGAAAGTGAAGGAGCCCTTAGAACCAGAATTCCCTCTGATGAAGTCCGGCCAAGTCCTCTTTACTTACCTCCATTTGGCTGCTGATCGGGAGCTCACTTTGAAATTGATGGAACGCCGCATCGTTGGGATTGGATACGAAACGGTGCAGGCCAAAGATGGGTCTCTTCCCCTCCTACGTCCAATGTCTGAGATTGCGGGGAGGGCCTCCGTCCTCGCCGGTGGAATGTGTTTGGAAGCAAGACACGGAGGGAGAGGGGTCCTTCTCTGCGGAGCCTCAGGCGTTCCTCCAGCAAAGGTGGTCATTCTTGGCGCTGGTGTGGTCGGAACGAATGCCTGTAAGGTCGCCCTGGGAATTGGCGCTCGCGTCAGCATTCTCGATATCCATCCGGAACGACTGAGTTATCTCCATGATATTACTCAGGGGCATATTGCTACCTTCATTTCAAATCGGATGACGATTGGAGAAGAGATCGCTGGGGCTGATCTTGTAATTGGGGGGGTCCTCATCCCAGGCGCCCAAGCTCCTAAATTAGTGACTCGCCAGATGCTGAAGAAAATGAGGCCCGGATCTGCGATTGTGGACGTCTCCGTGGATCAAGGGGGATGTTTTGAAACGACAAAACCAACCACTCATGAGAACCCTACCTATATGGAGGAGGGGATCGTCCATTATTGTGTGTCCAATATCCCTGGAGCCTTTCCCAGGACCTCTACGTTTGCCCTTACCAATGCGACCTTTCCTTACGTTCTTCAGATTTCAGACAAAGGTTACGAAAAGGCGTTGATAGAGAATGATGCATTAAGAAAAGGCCTTAATCTGATTGACGGGAAGATTGTCTGTCAAGCTGTCGCTGAAAGCTTTGGGTTGGGATTTATTGAGAATCCCTTTTCCCCCCTTCCTTGAAAATTACTTCCTGATATGGTAAACCCCCTTATCATGAGAAGGGGTTAATCCTTGCTCCTTAAAGAGAGATAACCTCTTTTTCTGATCATCCTCCCTGAATGGAGAAACTCTTTCGGTGGGGGCTCCCCTCCTCGCCTATTTCAAGGATTGGAATGGAGAAAGCATCCAAAAGAAGAAGAGTGACCATTGCCATTGATGGTCCTTCCGGAGCTGGGAAGAGCACTGTAGCCAAATCCTTAGCCAAACGGTTAGGTTATCTCTATATTGACACAGGAGCGATGTACCGATCGGTGGCACTCAAGGCTAAAGAAAAGGGTATCCTTTCTGAAGATAAATTGGCCATTGGACAATTAGCCTCCTCCCTTCCTATCACTTTCATCACCGATGGGGAACACACCCGTGTCCTTTGCGATGGGGAAGATGTTTCAGAAGCGATCCGAACCCCAGAAATCAGTCGCCTCGCCTCTGCGATTTCAAAACAAAAGGAATTAAGAGAGATACTGGTTCAAAGGCAAAGAGAAATGGGGAAAGAAGGCGGGATCATTCTCGAAGGAAGAGATATTGGAACCACCGTTTTTCCAGATGCAGAGGTCAAATTCTATCTGGATGCTGGAGGGGAGGAAAGGGTTAAAAGAAGATATCGCGAGATGAGGCAAAAAGGGTTCGAAGTCGATCTCGAAACCACTCGAAAAGAATTGATGGAAAGAGATGACCACGATATGCATCGGGACCATTCCCCCCTAAAAAGAGCAGAAGATGCCATTTTTATCGACTCCACCCATCGGTCTGTGAAAGAGGTGGTGGAGGAGATGGTCCGTATGGTGAGGGCAAAGGTCAAGAAGTGAAACTGATCATCGCTAAATCGGCAGGATTTTGTTTTGGTGTCAAGAGGGCCATGGAGATCGCCAAGGAGGCATCTCAGAAGTTTCCCAAAGACCTCTACACCCTGGGCCCCTTAATCCACAACCCTCAGGCTGTAGAATTTCTTGAGAAGTTAGGAGTGGTGGTCAAAGACCGGATTGAACATATCCCCAGAGGGACGGTGATCTTCCGATCCCATGGGGTCTCTTTAAGAGATCTGTTGAAAGCGAGGGAGAAAAAATTACGAATTATTGATGCCACCTGTCCCATTGTCAAAAGAGCTCAATTCTATGCAACTTATCTTTATCGACACGGATATGACTTGCTCATCGTCGGAGATTCAAAACATCCGGAGGTTGAAGCCATCCGAAGTTATATTAAAAAAAGAGTGGATGTGGTGGAGGAGGTGGAGGCTGCGCAACAATTAGGCCCTTGGGAAAAATTAGGGGTCATCGCCCAAACCACTCAGACCTTCAGTCGATTCAAAGGGATTGTTTCAGTCTGTTTGGAAAGGGCAAAGGAGCTGAGGGTATTTAATACGATTTGCCACGCCACCACCCTTCGTCAAATGGAAGCCGTTGAGATTGCTAAAAAGGTGGATTGTATGATCGTGATCGGGGGGTATAATAGTGGAAATACACAGAGATTGGCTGCCATCTGCAGGGAGATCCAGCCCCAAACCTATCATATCGAGACAGCCAAGGAACTTCGGCCAAGAGGGTTGGTAGGGAGAGAAAAAATCGGCCTGACCGCTGGCGCCTCGACTCCTTCCTGGATCATTCATGACGTGGCAATGAAGATTCAACAACTTAAAAAACGACGGATTAAATGATTTGTATTTTTTATATGGGTGTGGTATATATCACTGGATTATTGGAAGAAGGGGGTTTTGAATGGTGAAAGAAGAGATGATTTCTGCAGGGGAAGAGACGAAACAGGTTTCTCCTCAGGGAGAAGAAGAAAGGAAAGAAGGAAAAGAGCTTCCGCGCAGAGATGAGCCAGAAGATTTTCAAACACTCTATGAAGAAAGCTTAAAGACCTTAGAGGAAGGTCAGATCCTCAGGGGAACCGTGGTGGACATCACTCCGGAGCACGTTATGGTGGATGTGGGATATAAGTCCGAAGGGCAAATTCCCGTCCAAGAGTTTCTAAAAAGAGATAAAAAGGTCGATGTGAAAATTGGGGATCGTATCGATGTGCTCTTGGAAAGGAAGGAGAGTGAAGAGGGGGTGTTGACCCTCTCAAAAGAAAAGGCGGACAAGATCAAGATATGGAAGGAGATCAGTCGATCTTGCCGGGAAGGGGAGGTTATTGAGGGAGAGATTGTGGGTAAAGTGAAAGGAGGACTCTCCGTCGATATTGGTCGGATTCAAGCCTTTTTGCCTGGTTCGCAGATCGATTTAAAGCCGATTCGAAATCTGGATGCGTTCGTGGGCCAACGATTGAAATTTAAGGTGATCAAGTTCAACCGAAAGCGGAATAATATTGTCCTCTCGCGGCGGGTTCTGCTTGATGAGGAGCGGAAGCAGTTAAGAGAAGAGACCTTAAGAATTCTAAAGGAGGGGGATCTGGTAGAAGGGACTGTAAAAAATCTCACGGACTATGGCGCCTTTGTGGATTTGGGTGGCATGGACGGGCTGCTTCACATCACCGATATCTCCTGGGGAAGAATTGGCCATCCCTCTGAAAAACTATCGGTGGGAGATCGAATCAAGGTTAAGGTTCTTCACTTTGACAGGGAGAAGGAAAAGATCTCGCTGGGATTAAAACAGATCCTTCCCGATCCATGGGAATCCGTTCCATGGCGATACCCCGTGGGGTCACGATTCAAAGGGAAAGTGGTCAATATAACGGATTATGGAGTTTTTGTTGAGTTGGAGGATGGTGTCGAGGGGCTTGTCCATGTTTCCGAATTGACTTGGAACAAAAAAATGAAGCACCCGTCTAAAGTGGTCCATATTGGTGACACCGTCGAAGTGATGGTGCTTGATTGTGACCCTGCCAAACGTCGGATCTCTTTGGGAATGAAACAGATTGAGCCCAATCCTTGGGCACTCATCGAAGAAAAATATCCTGTGGGGACCAAAGTCGTGGGCAGGGTGAAGACGGTGACCGACTTTGGCATCTTCATTGGATTTGATGAAGGGGTCGATGGACTCGTCCATGTCTCCGAGATGTCGTGGACCAAAAAGATTAAACATCCGAGCGAACTTTATAGAAAAGGGCAGGAGGTGGAGGCGGTCGTTTTAAATATTGATCGAAAAAATGAGCGCTTTTCATTAGGGATCAAGCAATTAACTCCTGACCCTTGGAAGGATGTCACCCGACGATATCGGAAAGGGGAGGTGGTCTCAGGGAAGATCACCAATGTGACTGATTTTGGTGCCTTTGTGGAACTGGAAGAGGGAATTGAAGGATTGGTTCATGTATCTGAGATCAGTCGAGAGAAGATCGAAAAACCCTCGGATGCCCTGAAGGTTGGAGAAATCGTTTCTGCCATGGTCCTCCATATTGACCCTCATGATCGAAGGATTGGCCTCAGCATCAAGGGGTTGAAGGAGAAGACTGAAAAGGCAGAGATCGAGAAATACATTTCCAATCAAGGCCCCTCGACTCCCAGTCTGGGAGAGTTGATTCAGGAAGAAATGGAAAAGCGAGGGGGAGGATTGCCATCAAAGAAAGAGGGAGCCTGACAACAATTAATGGCAATGATCAATAAGCAACGATCATTAACTAATACCCCATGATGGAGCGTCACCCGCGAACAATGAAAATAACTGTTTAATGACTTAAAACTCATTGCCCTAACCCAACTACGAAACCAACATCCTTACCCGGACCTTAGCCCAGAGACTTTATTTTCTACCTAATAGTCAGTAAGTGATTTCATTGACCATTGAAGCCTTGTCCTAAACCTTTTTCACATAAATATTTCTTACAATCTCTTTATCCAAGGCCAGCATCGTTTCACCAATCTGTAAAACAAAAGAAGGGCTTTTCTGGTGCATCCGGAGGACGCTTCCCGGGACGATTCCAAGAGTACTCAGCCGATCAAGCCGCTGGTGGGATTTGGGTGCAATGAAGACGATTCGACCTTCTTCACTCAGTCCCAATTCATCGAGTGGAATGACCAGAGGTTTGATCTCTTTTTTAAATTTGGTACAGCATTCCCCCCTCGGAATAGGTTTCCCATGGATGCAAGTGGGAGGATGCCCGAGAAACGTGCAGACGCTATCCGTCACGGTGGGGCTCAGAATGTGCTCAAGTTTACAAGCCTCTTCTTCGACTTCCTCTTCGGACATCTCAAAAATTTCGTGGAGGAGTCTTTCGGTCAACCGGTGACGACGAATAATCTCCCTGGCCTTTTCCTCCCCCCGTTCTTTGAGAATCACCCGATTCCCTTCCATTTCAAAAAGGTCGTCGCGGATCATCCAGCGAAGAATGGATTTTGCTTCGATATCGGAGGTCGTCTCAAGAAGGCGATCCAGATCAAAAACCCCTTTTTCTCTCAATGTCCAGATGAGCTCAAGTAGCTCCTCCACTCGATCCTCTTCCACTTCTTTTTGTGGTCCCCATCTCCTCCGATGGGGTCCTTTGATCAGATCCGATCCCCTGTTCATGACCGATCCTTTCTCCTCCAAAGGGATTTTAAAAAATCGACCGTGCTGGATTGATCCTTATAGGAATATCCACAATGGGGGCAACAGATGAGATGACAGTTTTTTGAAAGAAGGCACCCCGAATGGCATTTCATCTCTTCCGCAGAGAATTTTTTACCACAAAGAGGGCACTGGAGCGAGTGAGATCGTTGCATATCAAGCTCCAAAAAAAGTTAATACCAAGTTTACCACCCCCCCCACTCCGAAAGCAAGGGGGACAATTACGGCTGAAATCAAGAAGGCTTTTTTTAACCCCCTCTCTTTGGCCATCATAAAAAATTGAGCAATGCAAGGGACGAAAAGCGTAATGGTCACCAAACTGACCAGAATTTGATGGGGATTGAGTTGCCCCACCTTGGATAACATGAAAAGGCCGGCCGCTCCGTAGTCCCTTCGAAGGAAACCGATGAGAAAAGCTTCTGTGACTTTGGCAGGGAGGCCAAGGAGATGAACGATCAATGGGGTTGCCGCCCATTCCAAAAAGGTGAGTATTTTTGTTTTGTGAAGAATGAAAAGGATGAATGTTCCCAGAATGAAAAGCGGGACAGCCTCTTTTAAATACCATTCGATTCGAGCTAACGTTTTGACCACCACATTAGAAATCAAAGGAACCCTCAATGGTGGAATCTCTAAGATGAAATCCGACTCTTCGCCCGGGATCACCCGCGATGCCAAATAACCCACCACCACCAGGAGTCCAGCAATAATAAAAATCCACAGGAGGAGATAGAAGAGAGGGAGGCTTGCAAACATCCCAAGGATGACTCCCAATTGGGCAGAGCATGGAATTCCAAGGGCCAACAGCAGGGTTACAATGGTTCGATCCTTTTCTGTCTCCAGGATCCGAGTGGTCATGGTGGCCATGGTATCGCACCCCAGCCCTAATACCATGGGCAATACGGCCTTTCCATTGAGGCCCATTTTCTTGAAGATATGATTGGTCATCACGGCCAGCCTAGGCAAATATCCAGAATCCTCCATCAGTCCGAAAATTAAGAAGAAACATCCGACGATGGGCAGAACGATCGCCAAGGCATAGGTGAGAGCCATGGTGATGATCCCATAGGGACCGATCAGAAATTCTTGTAGCAGAGGGATGGGGAGGATATGCTGAATCAGGGTGATGAGAGGGGGAAGGAGCCATTTTCCGAAAAGGGTTTCCTCTAAAAATTTGACACTGGTCTGTGCGCCGAACACTCCGACCACTTCATAAGTGATCCAGAGGACGATCAAAAGAATGGGAAATCCCCAGAAGGGGTGAAGGGAGAGCTTTCCGAGAAAGGAGGAGATCGATCTGGGCGCCTCTCCGCGTCCTCTCATCACTTTTGATAAACATTCGTCCACCTTTTTCAGCCTCGCCTGATTGATCAAGTAGCCGATTGAGTCTGAAAAATATACCTGGGTTTCCTGCCGAATCTTCTCAATTTGGGAGATCACATCTTCGGGAAGATGGTCATTGAGCCATTGAGTCAGGCTTTCGTCGCCGGAAAGCAGCATCAAGGCCAATGAACGCTTCGACAGAGTAGCTTCGGGAAGGAGAGGGGTGATTCGTAAGATCCCTTCTTCAATGGCTTCAGGGTAGTGGATCGGGATCGAAGAAGAAGGCCGAGCTTTAAGATTTTCTTTAATCTTCTCCAACCCCTTTCGTCTCGTCGCCACTGTTTTCAGAATAGGAACGCCTAACATTTTGGATAATTCCTGAATGTTAATTTCAATTCCTCTGCTTTTTGCCTCATCCCACATATTCAAAAGGACCGTAAACGGAAGCCCCATTTCCAAGAGCTGTAAAGAGATGAGGAGCCCCCGGCGAATGTTTTTGGTATCGATGACCTGGACGAGATGGCTTTTAGAGGGTTGAAGGAGGATGTCCCGAGTGACCCGTTCGTCTTCTGACATCGGAATCAGGGAGTTCACGCCAGGAGTATCCATGACTTGGAACCTCTTTCCATGGGCAGAAAGGGTGCCGCTGGAAACTTCCACCGTCGTTCCTGGATAGTTCGAGACGATCGCATATTTTCCGGTGAGGTAATTGAAGATGACCGATTTCCCCACGTTCGGATTTCCGATGAGAATCACTTTTTCTCTGGGAGAACGAATCTGTTTTGTCTCCGTTGATTGGTTGGATCCCATGCTTCACCCTTATCGATGAGCGATTCTTTTCTTTCGGCGGCACGTTTCACATTGTCCGTAGAGTTCCATGCGGTGGTGGAAGATCTTGAAGCGATGGCGTTGGGCGATCCCCCTTTGAAGGGCCTCAATCGTCTGATCTTCAAATTCGATAATCTTTCCACAGTCGAGGCAAATTAAATGATCATGATGCGTTCCCTCTGAGGTGGGTTCATATCTGGTCTCCCCGTCTGCAAATTTTCGCTGGGTGGCCAAGCCAAGGCGGGTGAGGAGCCTTAAGGTGCGATAAACTGTGGTGTAACCGATCTTAGGATCCGCTTTGACCACTTGACTAAAAATCTGGGAAAGGCTCTTATGGCCGGACAAATTCAGAAAGGTATTGAGAATCTCTTCCCGCTGTCGGGTTGACTTCAGGCCCTCTTTATAAATTCGTGCCTTGAACTGATTAAGTTTCACCACTCCACCTCATTTTTGAAATTGAATTTCAATTTCATTTTAAAGGATATCTCTGTGTTTGTCAACCTCTAAAGGGGCTGAACATCGCTCACCCGCTCAATCTATCCATGACCTCTCCTTCTTGATATCACGACCTATTTCAATGAAAGGGACGACGGTCAGGTTTGCCCTAAATTGACGCAGTCTTTCCTCTCTGTTAGTATTTTAGGGTAGGGGGTTAAGCTGTGGATTTTGAGGGGAACCGCCATTTATCTGGATATGATAAGATCATCACCCACCATGACTTCGACGGTATTGTAAGCGCCGCCCTTTGCTCCAGGTTTTTCAAAATTCAAAAGGTCATGTTTGCAGGACCCCTTACCATCTCACGCTCCCAGATAACGATTACCGAAAAAGATATTGTCTGTGATTTACCTTATCCTCTTCAATGCGGGCTTTGGTTCGATCATCATGAAGGAAATCTTCAAGAGTTGACTCTCCGCAAAATTGATCCCTTATCGATCCCTGGCCGATTTGATTTAAAACCAAGTTGTTCCCGGGTGGTTTATGAATATATATCAGAAGAGGTTGGACTCCCGCACTTTCTTTCAGAAGCGGTTGATGAAGCGGATATCATTGACAGTTTTTCTTATACTTCGATTGAAGAGTGGAGGAAGGAGACCCCGGGAAAGCTGATCGATTTAACATTGAAGGTTCCTTTCCCATCGGCGGGGGAGCAATCCAGCTACATGAGAAATTTAGTTCAACAACTTCGAGATCGTACCATGGAAGAGGTATCCCGTCTCGACTTTGTTCAAAAACGCTTAAACCGATATCGGGAAGAAGAAGGGCGAATGCTTCGAATCATTCGGGAGGCCTCCTATTTCATTCAACAGGACGAAAAGAGGGAGGTGGTGGTCATCGACCTTACCCCTTATCAGAGGAGACCTCATCTCATTAAGAACTTGGCCTTTTTGATTTACCCTGAAGCCTTAGGAGTCTTGGAGGTTTATAACCTGATGGATCACCAAAAGGTGAAGAGTAATCATCTCGGTTTCTCCATGTCGCTCTCCATCAATGGGAATTCATCACCCCAGGACAAAAATATTGGGGAGATCATGCGAACCCTCAATATTGGCGATGGCCATCCTGGAGCAGCCGCAGGGACTCTTCTTTGCAAATCAAAACAGGAAATGCTGAAGAAGAAAAAAGAGTTGTTGGAACAGATCTACAAGCACTGGTCTAATCAATAAGGTTTATTAAAATTTCGTCTCTTTTTCATATTTTGTATGGGTGAATTCTCCCGTTACAATTGGGATGGCTACTTTCATCAATAGGGTGAAGATCAGCAGACCGGTCGCCCAGATCCCGAGAGAAACCATGAGTTCTAATAGATTGGGGATATATTCGTAAATCTCGCCAAGAGGATCCGGAACAAATCCGGGTATCACAAAACCAGGTCCTTTTTCAATCCAGACCCCGATGATAATGAGCAGGCACCCAAAATTGAGGGTGACTAAACGTTTGCGGGTTTGGGGGATCAGGAAGATGAAGAAAGCGATGACATTCATTGTCATCGCGGCCCAGATCCAGGGGACCAGTTGATTATGACCGTGGAGACCTTCGAAGAGGTATCGAAAGGATGCCACATGGACCGTTTGAGAATAATATTCTTTGAATAACTCCGCCGAGAGCAGGAAGAGGTTGAGAAACATGGCATAAGCGATGAGCTCAGAGATCTTGAAGAGGGCTTGATCCTCGATCTCGATCGGGTGCAAGGAAACCTTTCGGATGATCTGGAAGATAATGATGATAATAGCAGGGCCTGAACAGAAGGCACTGGCCAAAAACCTCGGGGCGAGGATCGATGCGTTCCAGAAGGGACGGGCAGGGAGGCCATTATATAGGAAGGCGGTGACGGTGTGAATGGCCACCGCCATGGGGATGGAGAGCAAGATAAAAGGGAGGATGAATTTCCAATTAGGTTCTTTTCGATAGTAGAATTTAACCAAAAGATAGACCGGGATGAGAAGATTCAAGAATAGATAACCATTGAGGGCCAGGACATCCCAGGCCAGGAGCGACTGAGGGAAATTCATTGACCCGATAAAGGGAAGCATATGCCAAAACCGATCAAGCCTTCCGAGATCGACCATGACGAACAGAATGGCCATTACGATAGCCGATGCGGCAAAGAGTTCTCCCAGGACGACAATCTCTTTGATCGGTTTAAAATGATAGACATAAGAGGGGATGACCAGGAGAACCGCTGCGGCAGCCGCCCCGACCAGGTAGGTGAAATTGGCGATGTAGAGACCCCATGAAACCAGATCGTTCATGTTGGTGGCAATTAATCCCACTTCATGTTGCTTCAGGTAGAAGAAAAATCCCGCCCCAATAAAGGCAAGAAGGCCAAGACACCAAGCATAGTAGTATCGGGTTCCCGTAACCACCAGGATCAGAGTTCTTTTATAAAAATGCCAGGTTTCTTTCAGGATATCTCGCCAAGCTTCCATGTCGCATTCTACGATTCGAAAAAATAGAAGAACTTCGGCTCGGTCCCTAAATCCTCTTTGAGGCGGAAGACTCTCTTTCGCTCGATGATATAACGAATTTCGCTTTTGGGATCGAGAAGATTTCCGAACTTCCTCGTTCCGGTCGGGCAGGCCTCGACACAGGCGGGGTACCGACCTGACCTCACCCGTTGGATACAAAAGGTGCATTTTTCCACGGCGCATTTCATCCGGGGTCGGTTTCCCAAATAGTGGACAATTGGATTGATTTCCTCTTTGGGGATTTTCGGCTCTGCCCAGTTAAAAACTCTTCCTTTATAAGGGCAGGCGGCAATGCAGTACCGGCAACCGATGCACCAATTGTAATCTACTACGACAATACCATCCGGTTCTTGCCAGGTGGCATGAACCGGACATACCTTTACACAGGGAGGGTTCTGACATTGTTGGCACTGGACAGGGAGATAGATGAAGCCCTTTTCCGGAACTAAGTCGGGATCATAATAATGCTCCGAATTTTCGAGGTTGATGAGATTTCCCCGCCTCAGCCTGAGTACTCGAATCCAGTGGAGTTGAGGATCATGGCGTGAATTATTATTTTCCTTTGCACAGGCATAAACACATCTTCTGCAGCCGATACATCTTGACAGTTCCAGACCATAACCCCAGAGCATATCCGGAACGGCTTCTTTTGTACTGATCTGAAACTGTTTCCCATATTTTTGAAAATATCGCTGCTCCAGTTTTTCAATGACCCGTCTCTTCTCTTCCTCGGTCATTTCATGAAAATGTTTTTGAAGAAAATCCTCAACTTCCTCCTTGGCACAGGAGGAAAGGATAGGAAGAGATAGCCCGGTTAGGGTGGTGAGCGAGGCGTTTCGGATGAACTCTCTACGGGTGTATTTTTTAGTCTCCATGTTTTCTACTTATCGGGCGGCGGGGTGGAGGTTCTGGGTGGATCGGTTTAAATTTGGGCTCATGGGGATCATGGCAGTGAGCACAGAGATGATAGGTTCTTTTGCCAGAGCCCATAAAGTATCCAGTCCTTTTACCATGAATGCCTGCCCTCCAATCTCTGTATTGAGGGCCATGGCATTCCCCGCAGAGCCGGTAGCTCTCCGTGAAGTTGATGAGTTCTCCATTGTACAAACGTAATCGATCTCGGTTTTTAACTTCGTGGCAGTCGAGGCACCATCGCATTGTCTCAGCATGATGGAGTTTAATCTGTGAATGTTCTTCTTTTAACTCTCGTTTTTTACGATTGATCTCCATAGAGGCATGACAGTGGCTACAGGGAAATATTCCCTCAGTCATGGGGAGAGGAGCCACAGGAAACTCTTCTCCCGCCCCATTTGCAGAAGATATATAGCAGAATCCAAATAAAAGGATTCCTAATGTAATAACCGTCGTTTTTTTCTTCATGTTTGAATCTGGGGAAGGTAGGATAACGATTTAATTTGATTCATTAACATCTTAAATAATAAAAATCAAATAGGATTGAATTCTTCATCCGTCTTCACCTCCCCTTGCAATAGGCTTGACGGTATGATAATTTTTCACCATGGAAATAGATATTCGACTGATTCCCTATCCACCCCCATCAAATTCCCTAATTCATAGAACGGTTGTGGTCATTGATGTCCTGAGAGCAACTTCGGTAATCGTCTATGCGATATCGCAGGGAGCCGTGGAGATATTACCTGTGATTACCGTAGAGGAGGCGCTGGATAGGGCCAAGGAGGTTCCTCGGGGTTCTGCCATTTTGGGAGGAGAGAGGGAGAGCAAGAAAATTCAGGGGTTTGATTTAGGGAATTCGCCAAAAGAGTATGTCGCAGAAACATTAAGAGGGAAGAAGGTCATTCTGACCACGACCAATGGAACAAAGGCGTTTCATTTCGTTTCCGCAGGAAAGGAAATATTTGTGGGTAGTTTTTTAAACCTTGGAGCCGTAGCAAAAAAATGTCTTGAGTTTGATCATGACCTCCTCATTTTTCCTTCAGGGGATGAAGGAAATTTTTCCCTCGAGGACACGGTCTGTGGCGGGATGTTGATCGAACGGATCATGAAAAGGGAAGGTAAACCCATTGCCTTGACAGATGCCTCCCAATGTGCCCATATCCTTTATCAAAGATTTGAAGGGAATCTGATCGAGGCTTTTAATCGTTCATATCACGGTAAGGAATTAATTCGTAGGGGTTTCAGAGAGGATCTGGATGACTGTGCTCGGATTGACATTACCGATATCGTCCCTGTATTTCGAGATGGAGTGATCAAGGCCAACTGAAATCAGAATTCGAAGGGTGGAATAAAGAGTATAAAAACGTAGCACCAAAGGGTAGAGCAGAGGAAATTTAATGCCATGCCCTATGCCCTTTGTTTTGTGAGAGGTAAAAATGAGACGTCCGGAGAGGGAATTGAAAGATCAAGATACAATCGATGCGATTTTAAGTCAGGCTTCAGTGGGAAGGATGGCGACCGTCAATCGGGGAGGCATTCCCGTCATCAAACCTGTCAATTTTATTTATTGGGATAGAAAAATCTACATCCATTCTTCAATGAAAGGTGAAAAAATAGAGGATATCCACAGAGGAAGTCCTGTCTGTTTTGAAATAGACGAACCCATTGCCTATCTGGGGACTCGTCAATCTGCCTGCCAGGTGAGTTATTATTATCGAAGTATCATTATCAAGGGGGAAGCCACTTTTGTGAGGGAAAAAGATAAAAAAATAGAAATACTCGAGAGGATGATGAAGAAATATCAACCAGAGGAGGACTACGGAGAAATCCCTTTAGAGATCCTCGAAAAGACTGCTGTGATTGAGATCCGGATTAATGAAATTACGGCGAAAGAGAATCTGGGATAAATGAAATCTTCTGTCTCCATAGTCAGGTGTCAAACCTATGACGAAGGCAAAGTTTTAGATGCACTTCGTCGGTCTATTGATCTGCTTGGAGGAATCCATTCGTTTATAAAAAGAGGAGACCGTGTTCTTCTTAAGCCTAATCTGCTTTACGGGAGGAGTCCGGAAAAGGCTGTGACCACCCATCCTTCCATCGTGAGAGGGATGGTTCAAATGGTTCAGGAGGCTGGAGGGATCCCTTCGATTGGGGACAGTCCATCCATCGGAAGTCTGATAAAAACGGCAGAAAAAGCTGGAATCAAAGCAGTCGCTGATAAGATGGGATGCCCACTTGTGGAGTTTGACAAACCTGTTCTTCCCCCAAAAAGGGGAGGGAAAATATTTAAACAGCTGGAGATTGACCAGACCGTCTTAGATGCGGATGTGGTCATCAACCTTCCAAAATTCAAAACCCACGGGCTGACACTTCTAACCTTAGGAGTAAAGAATCTCTTCGGGTGTATTCCTGGATCTCGAAAGATGTTATGGCATCTCAAGGCCGGAGAAGATCGGAAGGTTTTTGCCCAAATATTGATGGATATCTATGAGATTATTCAGCCCTCGCTTACGATTTTAGATGGGATTACAGGTATGGAAGGGAATGGACCCAATAGTGGCCGACCGATCCCACTGGGTTTAATTTTGGCAAGTGGAGATGCTCTCAGTCTGGATCAAATCGTATGTGACCTTTTAGGAATTTCAAGGAAATCCTTGATAACAAATCGAGTGGCATTTGAACGTGGAACGATAAAAGACGAAATCGATGTGCTGGGAGAAAAGGTCAGAGGTGCGAAGATCTCTGATTTTCAATTTCCGACTCTTTCTCAGCCGGATTGGAACATTCCAAGATTTTTAAGAAAAGCGCTGAGGAACGCTTTGGCCTCCAAGCCTGTCATTGAGGAGGAGAGATGTAATGCCTGCAATCGATGTGAAGAGAGCTGTCCACCCAAGGCGTTGAACAGGAAAGAAAAGGGATTGGTTTTTGATTATGGAAAATGCATCCGGTGCTTCTGTTGTTTGGAGGCCTGTCCTGAAGGAGCCATTTCGATCAAATCGGGTTGGGCCCTTAAGTTATTAGATAGAAGGCATCAGAGAGTAGGTAACTGATTAATGACAGTAATCAGTAACCAGTAATCAGTGATTACTGAATAATGACTGGTAACTGATGATTGGTTATTTTTAGCCACTGTTCACTTGGGGTTCAGGTGAGTGATGCGAACTATAAAACTCATCATCGAATATGATGGAGCCAATTATCAGGGATGGCAGGTTCAACCCAAAGGACCCACCCTTCAAGGATTACTCGAAGAGAAATTGAGACTTCTCACCGGAGAGCCCATCCATTTATTCGGCTCTGGGAGAACGGATGCAGGAGTTCATGCATTGGGTCAAGTCGCCCACTTCAAAACTCAGAGCCCCATGGAGGTCCATTCGATGAAAAGGGCGCTCAATAGTCTCCTTCCTCGTGATATCGTGATTCAAAGTTTAAAAGAAGTAGAAGATAGTTTCCACGCCCGAAAGCATGCCAAAAGCAAAGTCTATGAATATCGGATTCTCAATCGAGATCTTCGCTCCGCTTTTTTTCGAAATTATGTGTGGCATATTCCTCAAAAATTAAATTTGATTGAGATGACGAAGGCAACCAAAGGTTTGATAGGAGAACACGATTTTTCAGCTTTTCGTTCAGTGGGGACTCCCACCCGCACGGCCATTCGAAAGGTGATCCGGGCGGAGTGGAAGAAAGGGCGGGATGGCGTTCTTCGTTTTGAAATCGAAGCGACCGGTTTTTTAAAACAGATGGTGAGAGCCATTGTCGGCACACTAATCGAGGTGGGGAAGGGCAAGATCAATGCCGAGGACTTCAAGAAGATCCTCGAATCGAAAGACAGAAAAAAAGCAGGTCCAACTGCTCCCGCTCACGGACTCTTTTTGAAAGAAGTAAAATATTAAACTGCCAAACTCCTTCTCACCGTTTTTTCCCCATTTTGTCAGCGAATCCATTAACATCGGTCCGATTTTTTGCAATGTCATCCGGAGCAAACCGGTGATGTCAATATATTAGGCCTGGAGAGGATTGGTAGAAGTGAAGAGGAGATAGGGGAGGCGTCTAACACCTACAAAGAGTAAAGGTGAGCCTCCGTCAAGATTTGTTTATTTCCATTTGAAAGTGAGAAAAGGAAATGCAATTTGGGCAATAGGCAAAAGAAGAGGACGGGCTGCTTTCATTATAAAGTTGCCTGTCCCCTTTTCTTGGCAATTCAATATCATAAGCCGCATCAAATACCCTTTCTTCGATGGTATTATCTACCCTTCATGTTACTTACGATTTCTTGATAGGAAACATACCCGAATGTTTTCTTAGCGTCATCCGTATTCAACCATTGATGTCAAGTTGTCAGGTTCGTAGACGTTCTTATTTTATGTGAAACCAGATAAAAATCAACAAAAGAGGGTCTCGTAAAAAGTCTCCCCACCCGTCACTCCTGCGAAAGCAGGAGTCCAGAAGTATTTGAATTCACTGGATTCCTGTTTTCACGGGAATGACAATAATGGGCTGAATCGGACTTTTTACGAGTTCATCATAAAAGAAATAAGAAGAATCCTTGAAATCATGCATTGGTTGATAGATTTACATAATGAAGACTTCGTGAAGGGAAAGAAGAAATAGGGGGACGCATATAACACCTACAAAGAGTGAGGATCGGTCTACATCAAAGGTTGATGATTTACATTAGAAATCTATCATCCTGGGGAAGGATTTCCAGATGCATGTTTCAGGGGGCCTCAAAAAAGGGGGGTGATTAAAAGGTTAGACAAAAGGTGCTTCCTCCAGAGGATAGACAATCTTCAGGTTTTCCACAATACTTACATAAAGATATTTTTCCAGGACAGAGATCTTCTTCTTTTGGCAGATGGTTACATCGTTGGCTTCCGACTGAAATATCGAATCCGAAGCGTTTGCCATAAACCTTCATCTTGAGGAGGTCGAGGCCTTTTCCCCCCGCCCCGAAATCATAGGGCTTCTTGGAAGTATATAGCTCGCTGTCCAGCGTATGGAAAAGGCCGTCAAAAAGATGTCGCTGACTCTCCTTTGTGATTCCTACCCCAAAATCCTGGACCTTGAGTTGAATCCACTGATTATTCCTTTCTAAAACAACCCTGATCAATCCCTCATCAGGCGTATTCTCAACGGAATTCCTTATAAGTCCTATCAAAATATCTTCAAGGATCGCAGAGTCCATATTCAAACTGAGATCATCCGTTCCATTGAGCTCAATGTTAAGATCCCGATGGGCAGAATTCTGCTTGACCTTATTAAGAATTTGTTCTGTAAACGGATAGAGAGGAATAGTTTCCTTATAGAGCGTTGTTTTTGTATCATTTGTGTTAATTCTCTCAGGTGACGATGTCACTTCTAATTCGTGGTAGGATCGAATGATCTGGTCTGTTTCTTGCTGAATGTCTGAAATACGGGTTAGGTTTCTTTCCATAATATCAAAGGCCTCTTCCCTTACGATGGGTGATGTCTGAGTTTGGGCCTTCCGTTTTAATAGGCGAATACTGCCATGGATTACTGAGAGTGGGGTCCTGAGTTCGTGGGAAAGGTGGTCAAGGGCTTTAGTCTTGGCTCTGCTCAATCTCTCATGCTCATTTCGGGATTGTTCAAGTGCATCGATTTTGGCCTTCTGAAGCTCGGACATTTCCCGTTCTAAAGAACGAATATGTAGGGCTATTGCGATAGTTAGAAAGGCAGAAAGCCACAAGGAGGCAATCCATAACTGATGATCCTTCGATAAGGTGACAATCCCTGCTACTCGCAGAGAGTCATGGACTGCTCCTAAAAGCCAAATAAATAGACCGATTGCAAAAGGAAGTAAGTAGGATAATCCTTGTTTCTTAGAACACCACATTCTTAATCCAATTAACAAGATATAAGCAAGACAAGTCACAAAGCAAAACGATGAAATCAAGGGTTTGAGAAGCAATGACTGGGGGCGTAATATGTTCGGGGCAATCGGGTCCGGTTCGAGTGGGAGGCCGAACAACAAAGGCCCCTTACCGAATAGTGCTAAAAACCCAAGAATCAGGCTTAATCCAGTTACAGCCCAAGTTAAACGTGTTGGCCTTTGTCTAAAAAAGTATAAATAGAACCAAAACCAAATGGCTGGCAAAAGTGCTATCGATGCATAAAGCACCCTGTTCCCCAAAAGAATAGATTGGGGGGATTCCTGAAGCCCATAAATAACCCATCCTAAAAAGGCCAACGCTATAAAAATATAGAAAACTGTTAGGACGAAGAGAGGCTTATAGTGCTGATAGAGGGTGAAAATAACCAAGCAAAGAATGGCAAGCATCCCATTAGCAATTAGACCACAAAGAGGACCAATGCTAAAGTGTGGAATCGAATCTGGAAACATGGTTTGTGCTTACTCAATCTTGTCAAGAATACGTTTGTCTTCTGTTGATTGCTGATTGAAATCTACATATTTTTTAAATATCGGTCAAGTGAAAGTTTCAGGAAGTTATCCTTATTTACCAAAATCCAAACGATCCAAAAGTTTAATTTGAGGCTTCCACCAACTGTTCAGTTCCATATTGGGTAAGAGGTTGAAGATTACTGAGTGAAATAGTAGATAATACAAAGTTACTCGGCCAGCCCTGTTAGCGACGAATTCGGTCGAGCGGGATGTAAGAAGCGTTTATCGCAAAATTGATCACATCGGCTTTGCCCTCAATCACCTCTACCCCAACATCTTCGACTTGTTTGGTAATTAGAGTGCCGTTCACATGGTAGCCGATTTCAATTTGCTCAAGTGTGCAGATACCTTTCGAGGACATGTTCTTCTTCATAATCTCAAGGAATCCCCTAATAGGGATGCTAATTCCCTTTGCGCCAAGAAACTCCTCGGGTGCAGATCTGATCTCGGACACTTCAGGAGGTAATTCAGCCTTAAACAGGAACTCATATGTCTCCTGCCCCCGGATCATACGTGTCGAACCGGGGGTGCTAACGTAATTCAATTTGTTCCCAGACTTAGTCTCGACAATGCATGTTTCGGTAGTGTTGGCAATTGTTCCATTAAAACTCCTGGGAGTTTTCTCAGATACGCGGAAATTGAGTTGCACGGTAACAGCAGAAGACTGAACGACACGTATGGTCTTCCGTAAGTCTTCGATTCCGGTTTCAATTCGAGATAGAATTCCTGTCTGATGAGCTTGAGAGTCCAAGATCTCTTCGTGTTGATGAGCTTGGGAGTCTAAGATCTCTTCGTGCTTGACCTTCCTGTCTATTTTGGCCTCGTGCTGCATTGTTTTGGTTGGGCCGAAGTACATTTGAATTGCGAATAGCGCTACGGCCAAGACGATTGCAATAACCCCAACCTTGATAGTGAAGCGAAGCGTAGGGCCAGCCTTCCTATAGCCAGCGAAGAAACCCTTTCTTTTGTCCCCACTCAATTGCACCTATCTTATCCTTCGGACTGCTAATTTACAGTTGAAATATACATCATTCCATAAAATTAGGGAAGGGTGAATTACATGAAGGATTCCTCGGAAATAGGGATGAGGGAAGAGTGAAGGTCAGCATACATTAACGCTTGGTGATTTAGGTTAGGAACTGAGTATTTTGATATGGCTTGTCCTAATTCGGCTTAGGCACAAATACCATTCTTGTCCAAATTAGGTTTTAAAAAAAATAGGCCCTGAGTTACTTCAAAAAACATACAGGGGTCAACATACAGGGGTCAGGCCGCAACATGAGACAAAGTGGTGAATAGCAGGGAGGGGATAGGAGTGTCGAGGTCGCTGAGGATTGAGTATCCGGGAGCATTTTATCATGTGGCATCCCGTGGAGACGAAAGAAAGACGGTTGTGGCCTACCTTGTATGATTTAATTAGGGAATTTGCCCATTTTTGCAGTTGTAAACTTTTCTTACAGTTTCCCTTAATTTTTTATTGATTTTGGTTTGAAATCTTTTATCGTGCAGGGTAATTACGAAAACTTGATTTCAGGAAGGAGTCCCCAAGAAATGGAGATGCGTCTAACACCTACTATTAAACGCTTTAACATTAGAGGAAGGCTAAGGATTACGATTCGAAATGTCATATAACATTCGGGATTGGGGAAGTTCCGATTAAATAGGGATTTCTCACGTGGAAACCCCAATCTTGTGTTATCTGCCTGTTGCGGGCAGGAATCATTTCAAAAGTTCTTTCAATTTTTCAATCGTCAAATCAGCATCCCTGAGAATGCTTGCTAAGACTTTCGGGTGGAGAATCTTTCCTGAATGATAAGGGACGGTTGCCCTCCTGCCCTCTTTATTTTTGTATATCTTGTGGCTTCCACTCTGTCGTGAAAAGGAAAAATCGGCCCTTTCCAACACTCTAATTATGTCAGCAGCGGTGAGTCTCGGTAGTTTTTCGCTCATACTGCCACTTCCATCATGGTGAGACTTACTGACTCTGCTTGAGGAATTTCTTCGCCGTTTTCAATTCGGTCCTCTATGTGAAGACGGATAGCGTCTCTGATATTCTCCAAAACTTCCTCATAAGTTTCACCCTGTGTGTAGCACCCTTGAAGTTCTGGACAGAGAGCAAAATAGCCATCCATATCTTTTTCAATAATCGCTGAAAATTTATAAACACTCATCTTTGAACCTCCTCTTTGAACAAATTATAACATTGTAACGGATGAAAGGCTGTAAAGTCTCAACCTCAAACAGTCTGTTACCTACCGTTGCAGAAATAATATTCTTTTTAATTACTTACTCAATTTGCCTCGTGTCAAGGGTTAACCCTGTCCTCCATGCATTATACCAGCTTAAATCTAAATATTTAAGTCCCCAATTGTTTCAATTGAAAATTTATTTGGAGATGAGTCGAATATACGAAAAAGAGGGGGAGCAGGTCAAGAGAAAAGAGTATCGATGATTACCAACTCAAATCATGTATGCTTTGTCGGAATAGCGACTTGCAGATTACAGGAAGGAATTCTTGGAAAATCGGTTGTGGATTCTATCTACCTACTTGCAATCGAGGCGAAGTTTTAGGTTTAGAAAATTTCTACCAGAAAAAGAGTATCACGCCAATTGTGATCTGCACCCGAAAACCCTACTTCAGCGTTTCAATTCGACGTTGCTTTTGGTACGACTCCAATTCTCGAAAAACTACAATCTTTCGACCTCTGTATTGCTCATACTCGCTAATAAACTCCTGCGCGTCATTGTATGGACCAGCAATGTATCCCGGGCGTTTGGAGTCAGCGAAGAAGTAAGTTTTACCGTTGCGCTTGAAACTCACCAGCCAATGTAATCGCAGTTTATTACCCCTGATTTCCACAGGATCGAACTCGATCATTAGATACTTCGGATCGCTACCCGGATCGATTTGTCTGAGCGTCTCAACAACAAAGCGTGACAGATCGACGCACACACCGGTTTTGACGTCGAAGAATTTGGATGGGTCGTAAATTGAAATCTTTTCATTCTTGGTTCTTTGAGTCTCAGAAAGTCGCAAGGCTCGCGCCATGTCGTATGAGAAATTTGCGGCGATCCATCCATTGATGTCTTCCGGGGTTTTCCAGACTTTTAGGGCTTGCTCATACGAGCCTGTAGCTTTGAATACCATTGTTGAATTGAGGGGATATTCCGGCTCATCTAAGGAAGGTTCTACACTATCAAGAACGTTGACATAGCCTGTCAGAAAGAAGAACACTGTTAATACGAACACAGAATGCATGCTGTTCCCCCTCTACTCTAACCCTTTTTATTTTCCTGATAGCTAAATTTTTATTAATTCATATTCTCTGGTTCCCAGCCCGATCTCTTCGGCATAGGCAAGCTGAATGTTCCAGTCCACTTCCGGATAAATCGCTCGAAATTTATCCCCTCCAGGGTCCCAAGCTTTAGGGAGTTTGGAAGACCGATTTCCAGTTTCTCCATTGACCAAATCCACAGAGGCCTGATCAATGGCGACAGGGTCCTCTGAGGAAAGAATGCCAATATCATTAACAATCGGTGTATCGGAATATCCATAGCAGTCACAGGCTGGAGAGATATTCGTGAGGAAGTTGAGGTAAAGGACTTTGCCCTTTTTCTTGTGGACGGCTCCATAGGCATGCTCCACCATCTTCTTCTGAAAAATGGGGATGCTCTCATTCCATTGAATTTGAATGGCCGATGACGGACAGGCGAGGATACATTCTCCGCAACCAATACAATTCTTAGAATCGATAAAGGCGACAGAAGGTTTATCCCCTGTCCCTGATTCTCGGGAGACCATCGAAATGGCTGATTGAGGACACCAACTCAGACAAATTTCACATCCCTTGCAAGCTTTCTTCTTGACCTGAGGTGAGATGTTTGAATGTTGACTCAACTTTCCTTCTCGACTGGAACACCCCATCCCCAAGTTTTTTAGGGCTCCTCCGAATCCAGAAAGTTCATGACCCTTAAAATGGGTGACACAGATGAGAGCATCTGTCATGCAGATGTCATGAGCGATGGAGACGGTTTTGAAAATAGGTTTGTCAATCCGAACTTTGATGGCACAATTGCCTCTCAAGCCGTCTGCGATCAGAATGGGTGCATTGACGACCGACTCTGTAAACCCATTATCAAAAGCCGTCGCTAAATGGGAGATGGCTTCACTGCGGGTGCCAATGTAAAGGGTGTTCGTATCAGTTAAGAAAGGTTTCCCCTTATATTGTTTGACTCGATCAACGACCCTTCTTAAGAAGATGGGTCGTACATAGGCGGTATTCCCTCTTTCCCCAAAATGGAGTTTGATCGCCACCAGGTCCCTTTCTTTGATCTTTCCCTTCAAATCAACCCGGTCCATAAGGATGTCCAATTTATCCAGAAGGGTCTTGCCGGATTCAACTTTTAGGTCTGAAAAAAAGACGAAACTCTTCATCAGTAAGCCTCCCTTTTAGGCATTCTAAAGGGAATCCCCACATGTGTCAATGGATGAGAGAAGAAGCCAAACGATAGTCAAACCTCGTAAAATAAAAATGGTGAATAAGTTCAGGCGATGGATAGGAAGCCAGTCTGAGCAAAGGGAAGGACTCTTATTTTCTGAGCTCTCCCAAAACGGTAAGCCCTCAGTTATGAGTTTGGCATTCCATCGTCCCGACAGAAATGCTTTCGAAAATCTTAGAATGTGTGTTGGAATATTAGCTTTAACGGTACGATTGGATTCACTGATTGGATGGGGTTGTAAGACAGGTTAGATAAACCGATCCAGTGAAAGAGCGGAGCTGAGGTTCCCGCTCTATAATTTTCTCCAGCCTCCCTGACGTACTTGCTTTATACCCGAAACTGAGGGGTGACCCAAAATGCTATCAAAGGATTGACTTTTTATTGGTAAAAAAGGTAATTTTATATTGTTCTTTTGGATGATAAAAGGAAAGGAGAAAAGATGAAACGAGTTGAGCCCACACACATTCGCAATATAGGAACCTTTGGCCATGGCGGTGAGGGAAAAACTTCTTTGGTGGAGGCGATTCTTTTCGACACAGGAGAGAATACCCGCTTGGGCCGCGTCGATGATGGTTCCTCTATCATGGATTTTGAACCAGAGGAAATTAATCGGAAGATCAGCATCAGTGCCTCCCTTTCCCATTTTGAATGGGATAAGCATCAATTTCATATCATTGACACACCTGGATATGCCAATTTCATTGCTGAGGCCAAGGCCTCTATGAGGGTCTTGGACGGAGCCATTATGGTGATCGGCGGTAATTCAGAGGTAAAGGTCCAAACCGAAACGGTATGGGGGTATGCCAATGAATTTCGAGTCCCCCGAATCCTCTTTGTTAGCAAAATGGATACAGAACGGGCTAATTTTCTCAAAGTGGTTGATGAGGCAAAAAAGATTTTCCCTTCGCAACCTCCCCTCCCCATTCAATTACCTATTGGAGGGGAGGGAAATTTTAGGGGCATAGTGGATTTAATCCAAAGGAAGGCCTATCTCTATCGAGAAGATGGAAGTGGCCAATTCGAGATAAAAGAGATTCCGGCTGATATGAAAGAAGAGGTAGAGCGATTTCGTGAGAAGTTGGTGGAGACGGTTGTAGAGATGGACGATCAATTAATGGAAAAATATCTGGAATCTGGAGAGGTATCCACCGAGGAGGTCATCCAGTGCCTTCGAAAGGGAACGATGGAAATGAAATTGGTTCCTGCTGTTTGTGGATCCTCCCTCCGGAATATTGGGGTTCAACCTCTGTTGGACCTTGTGATCTTCTGTTTCCCTTCACCCTTGGAGAGAGGACCTGTTCATGGAAAGAATCCTAAGACTGGAGAACCCGAAATTCGGGAGCCTAAAGAGGATGCACCCTTGTCTGCCTTTGTATTTAAGACAATCGCTGACCCCTTTGCAGGCAAACTGAACCTCTTCCGAGTCTATTCAGGGTCTGTCAATGCAGATTCCACACTCTATAATTCTAAAAAAGAGGTAAGGGAAAGAATCGGTCAGATTTTCTTGTTGGAAGGGAAGAAGCAGAAACCGGTCGGCTTCGCCAGCGTGGGGGATATCGTGGCGGTTGCAAAATTGAAGGAGACCACCACCGGCGATACTTTCTCCGATGAGAGAAAGCCTATTATTTTCGAAGAGACAAAACTTCCCCTTCCTGTCATCTCCTATGCCCTCACCCCAAAGAGCAAAGGAGACGAGGAAAAGATTACCTCTTCTCTTGCCCGCATGCATGAAGAAGACCCAACGATGATGTTGGGCAGGGATGAACAAACAGGGGAGATCCTTCTCTCCGGCATAGGACAGACGCATGTAGAGGTCATCGTTGAAAAATTGAAAAGGAAATTTGGAGTGGAGGTGAACCTCAGTGTTCCAAAAGTTCCTTATAAAGAGACCATCCGCGGGGCGAAAACAGGCGTCATCTATCGCCATAAGAAGCAGACAGGCGGCCGAGGGCAGTTTGCTGAGGTCCATTTCGATGTTTCTGCCCTTCCACGAGGTTCGGGTTTTGAATTTGAAAATGCTCTGGTCGGGATGAATGTACCAAGGAATTTCGTCCCGGCTGTGGAGAAGGGAATTGCGGAGGCTATGCAGAGTGGTGTCCTTGCCGGCTATCCTGTCGTGGATGTAAAAGTTCGGTTTTATGATGGAAAATCTCATGAAGTCGATTCTTCAGAAATGGCTTTTAAGATCGCCGCAATTATGGCTTTTAAGAAAGGGGTTCAAGAGGCCAACCCCGTCCTCCTTGAGCCGGTCATGAAGGTCACGGTCACCGCTCCTGATGAGTGCATGGGCGATGTCATTGGGGATCTCAACAGTCGTCGGGGGAGAGTCTTGAGAGTCGATGCGAAGGGTAATTATCAGATGATCGAAGCCAATGTCCCGATGTCAGAAATGCTGAAGTATGCTCCGGATCTTAACTCCAAAACAGGAGGGCGTGGAACCTTTACCATGGAATTTTCTCATTACGAAGAGGTTCCTGCCCAGTTGGCTGAGAAGGTGATCGCCCAAGCCAAAAAAGATAAAGAGAAAGAGAGTTAAGGATCAATGACGAATTAGCAATGATCAATTAGCAATGAGCAATAGTAATCAACAGAAATCGAGGAACAAAAATTAAAACTAATCATTGAATGGTAGGTATTATTGATTGATTATTAACCATTGGGTATTGATCATTGACCATTGAGTATTAATATGAGGGCTGTGATCCAGAGGGTTAAATCGGCTGAAGTCCATGTGGATGGACGTCTGATGGGAAAAATTGGAACGGGCCTCTTGGTGCTCCTCGGTATCGGAAAAGGGGATGGAGAGAAGGACCTGACTTTTTTAACTTCCAAGATCCCTGAACTGAGGATCTTCGAAGACAGCACTGGAAAGTTTAATCTTTCCTTGAAAGAAATCCGTGGAGAGATGTTGATCGTATCGCAGTTTACCCTTTATGGTGATTGCAAAAAAGGCCGCAGGCCTTCCTTCAGTGAAGCCGAAGATCCCTCCATCGCTAAGGGTCTTTACCAACGATTCGTCCAAACATTGAGGGAGCAGGGAATTCCTGTCCAGACCGGGGAATTTCAGGCCAAGATGGAAGTTCATCTCATCAACCATGGGCCGGTCACCCTTATTTTGGATAGTAGACAAGGATAGGTCAGGGATGATGACAAGGGATGTTTACCTCATTTTCTTAATGATTTTATTTCTCCTGATGGAGTCAATGGGAAGTGCCCAAACTTTTAGATGGGGAAAGGAGATGGGGATGAAAGAGATCAGAGAACCAGTGGTGGCAGGGGCATTTTATCCGGAACAACCGGAAATTCTTTCACGAGATGTCAAAAGATATTTAGATCAAGCTAAAAGGGAAAGAATTGAAGGAGAGTTGGTTGCTCTCATCTCACCCCATGCAGGATATATGTATTCGGGCCAAGTGGCCGCCCATGCTTATAAATTAATTGAAGGAAAAGTCTTTGATTCTGTTGTGGTGGTCGCTCCAAGCCATCGGGCTCTTTTCAAAGGAGCGTCTCTTTATGATCGAGGGGGTTACCGGACTCCTCTGGGGGTGGTCCCCGTTGATACAGAGCTCTCTCAAAAAATGATGGAGCGGAGAAAAGAAATTCAATTTCTTCCAGAAGCCCATTCCCAGGAGCATTCGTTAGAAGTTCAAATTCCCTTCCTGCAGGTGGTTCTAAAATCATTTAAACTGGTCCCCATGGTGATGGAACCTTATTGGAGTTGGGAAACCTGCCAACGTCTCGCTTCAGCCATTGCCGAGACGGTGAGAGGCAGAAACGTCTTATTGGTCGCCAGCTCTGATCTTTCTCATTTTCATTCTTATGACGAAGCAGTGAAACTCGATAGGATAGTGTTAAACCATATCGAGCGTTTTGACCCGGAGGGGCTGAACCGGGATCTGAAAGGTCATCGTTGCGAGGCATGTGGAGGGGGTCCGATCATTTCGATCATGCTGGCCGCAAAAGCTTTGGGAGCCAATCAGGGTAAAGTTCTGAAATATCTTAATTCTGGAGATGTGACTGGAGACCGGAGTCGCGTCGTCGGGTATGCAGCTGGTGCTTTTTATAAGACGGCTGGGGGGAAAGAAAAGATGAAAGAAGAGAAAAAAGTAGGAGTGGACTTAGGCTTGAATGAGGAAGAGAAGAGGACGCTCCACCGGATTGCCAAGACCGTGATCGAGAGTAAGGCAAAAGGGAAAGCGGTTCCGGAGTTCAAGATTGAATCGCCTCTTCTAAAGGAGAATCGAGGAGCCTTTGTGACCATCCACAAGAAAGGACAACTGAGGGGATGCGTTGGATATATTGAAGGGCATGGACCTCTTCATAAGACGATTGAAGAGATGGCGGAAGCGGCAGCATTTCGCGATCCTCGTTTCCCCCCTGTCGGAGAAAAGGAACTTCCTGAGCTTGAACTCGAGATTTCCGTATTGACCCCTCTTCAGAGAATTAAAGATGTGAATGACATTCAGGTCGGGAAACACGGGATCTACATCAAAAAGGGATGGTCTTCAGGTCTTCTCCTACCACAGGTGGCGACTGAATATGGTTGGGATCGTCTCACTTTTTTGGAACATACTTGCCAAAAGGCAGGTCTTCCCCCTCATGCTTGGAAGGATAAGGATGCGGAGATCTATATTTTTTCGGCAGATATTTTTTAAAAGGGTGCTTACCCAATACTACAGCGACACTGATGGAAATCACCTCGTATCACCA
>JACAEV010000102.1 GCA_013388645.1 Syntrophaceae bacterium
GATTTAAGTCGATCGAGGAAATGTTTAAGAAAAAGAAGGAGAAAAAAAGATAAGTCTTCTCAATACGTTGAAATAAGGGCAAATCGGAATGTGGGAGTGATAAACAGCAAATCATGCCCGTCTTCCATTTAAACCCTGGGATGTGTTGATCCAATGCTTCGTTTTCGGTGGATGGCTTTCATTTTATCGACGCCTTTCTCATGGGGACGCGACCTTCCACTGGTCCGACCAACTCGAATCGATTGGAATCCCTCTCTCTCTCCGCAGATGACTCAAATCAATGGCCATACTATCTTTTATGCAGTAAAAGGAGAGGGGAAACCACTCCTTTTGATTCATGGTTATGGTGCCGGAATGTGGGTATGGGAAAAACAGATCGACATCCTCTCGCAGACCTACCGGGTTTACGCCTTAGACGTGATCGGACATGGTTTTTCAGATCGGCCAAAGATTGCTTATACCCCAGAAATCTATATTCATTTTTTAAGAGATTTCATGAATGCCATTGGGATTAAAAAGGCGACTCTCATTGGAAATTCGATGGGAGGTGGGATGGCTTGGGCCACGGCGATCTTCTTTCCTGAAAGAGTGGACCGCCTTATTTTGATTAACTGTATGCCACCCGATGTTCTCGCTCAGGTGAAAAACGAATCGTTCCGAACTCTGGTGGCCATTAGAGATTTTCCAATCCTCCCCTACTTGGTCATCGCAGGTCGAAATAAAAATTCCATCAGGTGGGTCCTGCAGGAGTGTGTTTCGGATAGCAAACTGATCACGCGAGAAATATTGAATCGACAATACCATCTTTCAAAAATCAGGGGATCCACTTGGGTGCTTTACTCCACCCTTAAGCACGCCGAGGAAGCTTTAAAGCTAAGGGACCACCTCTCCTCCATTCACCACCCAACCTTGTTCATCTGGGGAGAAGAGGACCCCATCTTTCCGCTTCGGGTCGGAGAAACCCTCCACCAAACCATTCGAAACTCGAAATTTTTGAGAATTAAAAGAAGTGCTCATATCCCCATGTGGGAGACGCCTCACGAAGTCAATCCGGCCATCCTCACTTTCCTCCAAGAGTGAAAGTCAGAAAGGATAAACCTGATATCTTTAAAATCCAAACACCCTTTATCAGGACTCCTTCTCCAATGATTATTTAAGAAATTGGTCGGTTTGAGTTAAATGAGATGATACCTTTTCTGCCCTATAACACCTCCACTTCCATCTCATCTCCTGCCTTTACTGAAAGTGCCTCTTTAATATTTTTCGAGGCAATCAGTTCCATCTTATTCTCTGGGTAATCTTTCACCAAGGGAAAGATAATCGCTGCTCTAAATTGGCCATTGATGAGGACAGGGTAACATTGGGCGCTGCAAAAGGAGGGATCTTCAGGGGTTATTTCGAGTCCCTTCTTCGTCTTCAGGGCATTGAAGGATTGGAGAGATTCAGGATCAGCAATCTCTAAATTTAATGTTCCAGGATAGGGGTCAATGGAAAGTTTTTCGATAAATTGTCTTCTCACCCAGGGAATCTGAGTAAAGTTGCCTGCTTCTCGGAGCCCCTCAACAATCTTTCCTCGGATTTTATAGGTTGATGCGTTAATCCTTAAATCCTTTCTTTCTTAATGTCCTCTTCACGCTGTTGCTTCCCCAACGGTTGAAGAGATGGTGATCGATCCCGAAAAGATCGAGCACCTTTCCAACGGTGTGGTTGATGAGATCATCAATCGTTTTTGGATGAAAGTAAAAGGCAGGAACAGGGGGAAGTAAGGTGGCACCTATTCGACTCGCCTGATGCATCAATTCAATATGGCCCAGATGAAGAGGGGTTTCCCTGACGACCAGAACGAGTTTTCTACGCTCCTTGAGTGTGACGTCGGCAGCCCGAATCAAAAGATTTTCATTAAAGGAGTTGGCAATTCCAGAAAGGCTTTTTATGGAGCAGGGGATGATGACCATCCCTTCCGAAAGAAAGGAACCGCTGGAAATGTCTGCTCCTAAATCTTTGATGTCATAGGCCACTTTTGCGAGGGATTTTACTTCCTGGATCTTCCAATCGGTTTCCATCAGGATAGTATTCTCAGCAGCCTCTGTAATGATCAGATGGGTTTCGATATCGGACCTGGAAAGGACCTCCAAAAGTCTGATTCCGTAAATAGCCCCCGTGGCGCCCGAAATCCCTACAATGAGTTTCTTCACTTCTTCTCCTTCCGTTTCAGTTTGCTAAGCATCGGGGCGAGTCTTTTTTTGACTTCGGTTGGAACATCAACTTTTTCAAATCCTTCTTTTTTAGGTCGAGTGGCATCCAGACCTATCTTGGTTGTCAAAAACCCTTCCTTAGAAGAGGGATCGATGGGCTGACCTCTTAGGTCTGGGAGGACGATTAAATCCTTATCCCCTTGAAACCGTGTTGCCAAAGCCCATTCGACCTCTTGATCGTCCTCTGGATGAACATCCTCATCCACAACGATGACCTTCTTAATATTGGGAAAAGAAAGGGCTAAGCTCAATGCCCTTCGGACTTCTCCTTTCTGGTCAGTCTCGATACTCATGATGGCATGAGAACCGAAGGTTCCCGGGATCATCCGAATCCGCTTCAAACTTGGAATCTCCCTTTTCATCTTGGGGACAAAATCAATCCCGTGGATGAGGCTCAAGAGATTGTCAACTTCCAGTCCCCATGGGACGATAGCATGGAAATAGGCTCCCCTTCGATAAGTAATCGCTGTTACATGGATGGAAGGGCTTTTTGAGAAGGTCATATAGTATCCGCTCGACTCTCCAAGCATGCCATCCTTCTCTTCTCCTTTGGGATCGATCAATCCTTCAATGACGATCTCTGCCTGAGCGGGGATATCCACATCCACGGTTTCTGCTTTCATCATTGGAATGGGCTCGCCTTTTAAACCTCCTGCCACAGAAAGTTTATCCATTCCACGAGGTACTTTTGAAATGAAGGAAATCAGGATGGCAGGATCGACGCCAATCACTGTGGCCACCTCCATCCTTTTATTTTCTTTCTTATATTGGGCATAGATTTCAGAAAGAGGTGGATTGAGGAGCGAGATGCCCAACTCATTTTTTCCTCTCACCTCCATTCTGTGGAGGCCCCTCCCAATGGTTCCATCTTTTAGATCTCTGGCTGATGTGATCCCTGAGGTAATATAAGGTCCGGAATCTCCGGCATAGTGGGTTAAAATGGGAAAGAGTTTTAGGAGGTCGTTTTTCCCTTTTTGGCGAATCACTTCTTTTTGAATTCGATCTTTTAGCAAAACAGGAGGAATTCTTTCTTGTAACTTCGAAAGCGCATTTTCAAAGAGATTTTCCTGGTCGACTCCCAAAGCCATGGAGAGGCGTTTCTTTGTTCCCAGAAGATTTCCTATGACTGGAAATGGGTAACCTTTGACTTTCTTAAAGAGTATGGCAGGTCCTTCTTTTTTCCCTAATTCCGAGAGGACCGTTGAAATTTCAAATTTTGGGGAGAGTGGAGTAGTGAGGGTGAGGAGTTCTCCATTTTCTTTTAACTGTTCAATGAAGTCTCTAAGTCCTGAAAAAGCCATCAAAGTTATCGCTATCTGTTTGGTAATTACTTAGAAACAGTTTTTTCTCACGCTTAGGGTAACGATGCCCGTATCTGTAAATTAAAATTGACGTTTATCGTTGTCGAAGCTCGTATCGAGGCTCGTATATGGATGCTGGATATTCGAATTTCCAGTTTCGAGCTTCTTGCTTCGATACCCGCATCGTCAACCATAACCGATTGACTTTAACCGAAACGGGCTACATAATCGTAGCCTTGACCTAAACACCTCTCATTATGTAAATTTGTTTAGCTCTTTTAAAATTTTCATGGACCAGGGTTTTTCCTGAAGCTGCCCCCTTCCCAACCTGATCCAGAGTCGATCTGGATATTTTGATTCAGACTTGGAAATCATCGCACAGACGTAGGCACTGCGATATTTGTATCTGATGTCTGGCGGTGTCAGGTCACGAACGATGAGTTCCATCTCTCGATCTTCTGGGATTAATGCGGGATCTGAAAGGATAAAGGTATCATATTCTTTTTGTGCCATTTTTCTTCCTCTCGTTAATCCTTAAATCCATAAGTTTTCCAATTTTTAAGGACTTTTTCTTGAACCTCCTTGGGGTAGACTTTGTTAAAAGAGACCTTGATCGGGAGGTCCGATTTAGGCCAATCCAAAGGAAAAGTACAGTCAAACAGAACCTGAGCACCGCGGCTCCATTTTCGGTCATCGGGATCGGCGAAGGGATAAAGCGGAGTTCCCACCGAATGTTCATATTTTCGAATTCCACGGATGGGATGACATTTCGTTGCCAGGGCATGGATGACATCATCTTTGTTATAGATATCTGTTTCTTCATCGACCACGATCACCATATGGAACCATGGGCTCAATTTGCTTCCAAAAACCAGATTGGCGATCTGGGTAGCGATATTACTATAAGCGGGTCTCACTCCCACCACAACCATATGATGGGTCGATTCAGGAAGCATATAAACCCCTGTGATCGGGATGCCTTGGCTCTCCAGGAGTTTTCGCATTTCCAGGCCTAACGAGAAAGATCGAAGAAGTTGACCCTCATCGGTTGGGACTCCCATGTTGGAAACGGTTAGAATAGGATGATTCCTATAAGTGATCGCTTTGATTCGGTAGACTGTCCTGGGCTCTCTCGGGGAAGTTCGATAACCCGTATATTCTCCAAAGGGAGCTTCTTCAATCCAGACATTTGGAATCACCTCCCCTTCGATGATAATCTCTGCATGGGCTGGAACTTCTAAATCGCAGGTTTCACACTTCACCAACTCTACAGGTTTTCCCATCAGCATTCCGGTAAACTGGTCTTCCGGAATGGGAGAAGGGGCGCAGGCTGCGATGCCTGAAAGAGGATCACAGCCGATGACCGTGGCAAAAGGCATGGGTTTATTCTTCGGTACATACTTCCCATAAAACATCTTTCCCATATCTGAGAAAGGAAGGACAGGACCGACCATCGTCCTTTCATCAAAGACCATTTGACGGTACATCCCCCAGTTGATTGTCCCCGTATCCGGATCTTTGGCGACCACAAAATGCCAAGTCGCCAGATACCTTCCCCCATCTCCATCATGAACCATCGGACCTGGGAGCTTAAATAAATCGGCGTCTTTGCCTGTAAGAATATTATCCTTACAAGGAGCATTCTTCCTTTCTACGAGGACTGGGGGGATTGGGTTTCCAGTTGTTCTTCGTACATATTCATCCGAAATCTCAGGGATCGATGTCTTAGGATTCAATCCCATGGCAATGGCGAGCCTTGTATAAGTAGCGAGGGGGGCTCCTAACGCTTCAAAGCCAGGATAGTCCTTAATCTTTTTAAAATAGGGCGCTGCTAACCTTTTTTCACAAACTCTTCTCACAATTGCACCCATTTCAAGGTCCCAGTCTACTTCCTGTTGGATGGTAACCAGTTCCCCGTATGATTCTAATGCTTTGATAAATTCTCTATTGTCTTTATAAAATGTATAGTTTCCCAAATTTTTCCTCCTTTTAGTTCAACGTCCTTCCTTTATCAATGTATCAATGACAGTTTCCCACTTGCCCTGAGCTCTCAAGATGAGCTCAGCGATTTCACGGACGACACCTTTTCCACCCCCTGCTTTGGTCACATAATGGGCTACTTCTCTCGCTTCTATGGAAGCATCGGAGGGGGCGACCGAAAATCCAACCCTTTTCATAATGCCTAAATCGATCATCTCGTCTCCTACATAACAGATGTCTTCGTCCTTCAGTCCGGATTCTTTTTCAAATTCATCTAACTTCCCCATCTTGGCTGAAGTCCCCCAGAGTCTTTCAAGCGGGACATTGTAAACCTTAGCCACCTGTTCATCTGTCCGGGTAATTTTACTGGTCAGAAAAGACACGTTGATCCCTCCCTCCATCAAGGCCATACAACCCAATCGATCATGGAGAGAAAAACATTCGGATTTTTTCCCATCATCCAAATAGTAAAGCACACTATCCGTTAATACCCCATGGATATCGAGGATGACGAACTTCACCTTTTTTGCTTTTTCGATGGCTACTTCTTTATTCATCTCACTACCCCCTATCCCGAGTTACTTATTCCCTTAACCTTAACCTCAACCTTAAATTTATTTGTACCCCATCTTCGTTACCTTCTCTACCCATTCTTCCCATTTCCCCATCGCTCTCAGGATAAATTCACAAACCTCTCGGATGGGGCCTCTCCCACCTGGCGCAGCCGTGATATAATCCGCTATCGCTTTCACCTCGTCAATCGCATCGGCTGTGGCTACAGCGAAACCCACCTGTTTCATCATTTCGATATCCGTCACTTCACATCCGATATAGCCCACATTCTCATTGCTGATCCCCAACTCCTTCTTCAACTCCTCAAGTTTCGCTATCTTATCTTTGATCTTGTAATAGAACTTATCCAATTTTAATTCACGAGCACGGAATAAACCCTCCTCGTCAATCGATGTCGTATCTAAAAAGGCAATTTGAATGCCATTTGCTGTAAGCGAAAGATCACCAAAACCATCCATATGCCAGAAGGTATATTTCCGTCTTCCTTCAATATCGCATAAAAAGGTATTAGGGGTTAAGACGCCGTGGACATCATGGGCAAAAAGCTTGACCTTTTTCGCCTTCTCTTTAGACTTTTCTAAATCTTTTTCAAAAGCCATGGCTCCCTCCATTAAAATATGGAATATTGGAACACTGGAATGTTGGAATATTGGGGTGAAGCTCATTTTCGAACAAGTTTTAAGATTAACTCATGATTCCATTTTTCCAACATTCCATTATTCCAGAATCATTCTTCAAATCCATATTCTTTCCAACGGGATTTCACCTTAGCCAGCACGTTCTCCGAAAGCTTGATCTCCGTGGGTTTGACTTTCCATTCAAAAGGTATGGTCGCATCCAGAATGATCCGCGAGGTGATAAACTTATTATCATCCGGACCAAGGGAAGGATCAAGAGGTGTCGACCTGCCTCTGTGGATGATCTGTGTTCCTCGTGCCGGATTATATCGGGTGCCAAGTGCCCACCATACCCTCGGAAGATCATCAGCATCGATATCGTGATCCACCAAGATCACCGCTTTGATTCCATAGGTTCCTGTATTGCTGGCAATGACCGCTGCTCCCACCTGGTCTGCATGACCTGGATACATCTGCTCTACGGAAACAACGACAATGAAACGTCCAGATGCTTCCGGCAGCGTATATACTGACTTGATACCTGGAATCTCCATCTTGACCAAATCGGTCCACAAACTCGCATTTCGTGTAAAGGCATAGAGTATATGTTGATCTCCCACGGGCCTGCCCACACTGGTTTCCCAGAGGATCGGATTGTTTCTATAGTAAATCCGTTTCACATCGAGCGCCGGTTTGGGAATCGGTTTAATCAGTTCTTCGGTGTAGTAGCCCGTATACTCGCCAAAAGGGCCCTCATTTCTTAGGTGTTGGGGATCAATTTCGCCTTCGAGAACAATCTCCGCGGCTGCAGGAATGGGAAGTCCGCTGAGTTGTCCCTTCACGATTTCAACTGGCTCACCGCGCAATGAGCTGACGACATCGTATCCGCTCTTGGCTTTGACTGTCGTGGCAGCACCTGCCAGGACATGCAGAGGATCGCCACCTATAATTGCGCAGGCTGGCATTTTTTTGCCTGCCTTTCCATACTTCTTCATAATCCGATCGCCCTTCTTTCCCTTGAGGATCTGGACACCGACAGTTTTCTCATCGAGGATACCCATGCGGTATGTCCCCAGATTGATGTCGCCTGTCTCAGGATCCTGAAGCACCATGAATACAGCCGTTCCAAAGTAACGGCCTCCATCGAGTTCATAAAATTTGGGAGAAGGAAAGGCGAACGTATCAACCTTATCCTCGTCGAGGATGTTCTCAAAGATGGGGCCATCCTTCTGTTCCTTTGCCCGGATGACCTCCTTCACGGCAACATTGACCCATTCCTTGGTGAGTTGGACCATTGAAAGCCCCGGACTCTTTCCAAGGATGATGGCTAACCTTTTGGTCGTACCAAATGCTCCAGTCAAGACAGGGCTTTTATACCCTTTCACGTTTTCAAACAGAAGTGCCGGTCCACTTTTTTCCTCAACCAGCTTTGCAATGTGGGAGATTTCAAGCTCCCAATCCACTTCCGCTTTGATCCTCTTCAGCTCCCCTTCCTCTTCGCACTTTTTAACAAAATCTCTTAGGTCCATAACATCCTCCTTCTCGGACTAATTATCTGTGATTATCTTTTTAAATAATCTTCTTGTCAATTCATTTGTTTTTATGGTTAAATAACCAAAGGTTATATAAAGATGAACAAGAAAAGCCTCCTTTACGCTTCATTAAATTCTTTGATCGTCTTCTATGAAGTAGCAAAACATCAAAGCTTCTCCAAAGCAGCGGAGGAGTTATTCATCTCACAACCCGCTGTAACCAAACATATCAAGGAGTTAGAAAGAAAGGTGGGAATGGGACTGATTCAGAGGAGGAGAGGAGAATTTTCTTTGACTGAGGCGGGGAAAATTCTTCTTAAATATACCCATAAAATTTCTTCCCATCTGATGGAAGCCGAAAATCTTTTAGAAAGTCTGAAAAAGGATTACCAAGGCATTTTAAAAATTGGAACTACAGAATCCTACTCAAAGGGGTTGATGCCGAGACTCCTTTCTGGTTTTCAGAATACTTTCCCTTTCATGAGAATCGCTCTCGATGTTGGAAACTCTGAAGAGATCGAGAAGAGTCTTCTTACCTATAAGAATGACTTAGTATTAATTGCTGTAACAAAGGCTTCCCCAAGATTTGAATCCATTCCCTTTTTAAGAGAGGAGCTGGTCCTCATTGTTTCGCCCCATCATCCTTTGGCAGGGAGAAAAACAGTCTCTTTAAGGGAACTTGAGAAATATCCCCTGATCATTCGAGCAAAAGGTTCCACCACCAGAAAGATCATTTTGCAGGCCTTCAAGGAAGTTGAAATTCACCCTTCTTTATTGATTGAGGCAGGTAGTTCTGAATTTATAAAACAATGGGTTTCAGAAGGGAAAGGAATCTCTATCATTGTGAAAAGCACTGTAGAGGATGAGGAGAAGAGGGGGATGATTAAAACCATCCCTTTGTTAGAGAAACTTTATCTCAAGGTGGCTTTTCTTTATTTGAAGGAAGAAAAATCAAATCCCGCGATCAAGGCTTTTATCAAATTCATTGAAAATCAAGGGGGAAAATTGTTCAAATCTGTCCAGTAGCGGTTTTTTTATGAAAAAATTCCCATGTGAATTTTTTCATATTGACAATTGATTTAACTACCTATAAAAGATATATGCTTGGGGCAGATTTCTAAACTTATTCATAATCAACAAAACCTTCCAGACTTATCCCATTAACTGCTGAAGGGGAGGGATCCTAATTCATCTTGTTATCTCTTTGAGATAATAAAAAACAGAAAGGAGGGCATTTATGGCCGAGAAGAAAGGTTTCCCAATGCCGTTAGAGGTGGAGTATCCAAAAGAGTTGGAGGGGTGGGAAGAAATGTACCCACCCATGTATATGTTCAGCAAAGACAGGAAAGAATGGGAAGAGAAACACTTCTGGTTCCATGACAAAATTCATGCGCCTGAGGCCATGTATCCGCTCGATCTCATTTTTCATGAGGCGTGGCAGATTTCCCTTTCTCAGTACACCACCAGGGTCTTTTGTATCCCACCCGCTCAGGGGATTGCCCAAAGGATGGTTGGTTGTTACATGTACATCACCCCTGTGGCGCCACCTCCACCAGAAATCATCGGAGAGAAGGCAGGGCTCTTCCAGAAACGCGTATTCTATGTATTCGACCATTATGATGAACTCTGGGGGGTATGGTTGAAGAAGTTTAAGGCACTGGGCGAGGAAATGAATAATATTAAGGTTCCGGAAGAATTCCCTAAGTTCGAACCGGATGATACTGTACTGCCTGAACCCAAAGGCTATTATACTTCATATGATGTCATCGAAGCATGGGATAAGCTGGTCGATATGATGATCAAGGGATGGCAGTACCATTTTCAATACCTTAATTTAGCTTACCTTGCCTATTTGCTTTTTGCTGATATCTGCAGGAAACTTTTTCCAGGAATCGCTGAAAGTACCATTGGGAAACTGGTGGCGGGTGCTTATGTCCAGATGTTCCGACCAGAAGAGGAGTTGTGCAGGCTTGCTCGATTGGCGGCTGCGGTTCCAGCTGTTTCAAAGATCCTGAAGAGCGATATTCCTGCTGACAAGAAGATCGAATCATTGAGAAAAACGGCTGAGGGAAATGACTGGCTGGTGGAATATGAAAAATCGAAAGACCCATGGTTCTTTGTCTCCTGTGGCAGCGGATGGTTCCATTATGAGGGGAGCTGGACCACTAAACTCGATATTCCTTTTGGATACCTGAAGGCAGATATTGAAAGAATCGAAAAGGGAGAAAAGATTGAGAGAGATGTTCCAAGCATTGACAAAGCAAGAGCAGAATTAGCTGAAGAATATAGAAAGCTCATCAAAACGGATGAGGACAGGAAATCGTTTGATGATACTTATCGAGCGGTTCGGACCATCTATAAATATGCCGAGGATCATCTCTTTTGGGTGGAGCACTGGTTCCATACCATATGGTTTGACAAGGTCAGGGAATTTGGCCGTCTGCTTGTGAAGTATGGAATGCTCAAGGCGCCAGATGATATCTATCTTTTCAATCGATTTGAAGTCCCCCTTCTCTTGGAAGATATGGCAACGACATGGGCATTAGGTGAAGGTGTCCCTTCGAGGTCTCAATACTGGCAGGCCAAAGCAGAAAAGAGAAATAAGATATTGGATGCTGCAAAAAAGTGGAATCCTATCCCAGCCCTTGGAACACCGCCTGAAGAGGTTGCAGAACCCTTTACCGTGATGCTCTGGGGAATTACAACGGACAAAGTTCAAGATTGGCTAAAGGGGATGGCCGTTGTTCCAGCCGAGGTGACCGAACTGAAAGGATTTGCTTCATCTGCTGGGGTCGTCGAAGGAAAGGTAAGAGTGGTCAAACTTCTTGAAGAGATTACCAAGATCGAAGAGGGTGAAATCCTTGTTTGTCCAACGACCAACCCGGCCTGGGCTCCGGTCTTTACCAAAATAAAGGCGTCCATTACAGACATCGGGGGTTTAACCAGTCATGCGGCGATCGTATGCAGAGAGTATGGGGTCCCGTCGGTCACTGGAACAGGGATCGCCACAACGGTGCTAAAGACAGGTGATACTGTAAAGGTAGACGGTAACACAGGGATCGTGAAAATATTGAAAAGAGCCTAAGGACTGACAAATCCCCCCTTTCCCCCCTTTGCTAAAGGGGGGGTGGGGGGATTATCGCTAAAGAGGAAAAGGGGTTCATCATGCCTTACACACTATGGTTTGATAAAGCCGGAAGGGAAGCTATCGGGCTGGTGGGTGGGAAAAATGCGAGCCTCGGTGAGTTAATTAGGGCGGATATCCCTGTTCCCCCTGGTTTTTCTGTTACAACAGAAGTTTTTAGTGAATTCCTCAGCGCAGGTGGCCTGAAAGAAAAGATTAAAAATCTCCTTTCCAAAATAGACATTCAGGATGTTTCTTCTGTGGAAAACATTAGTAACAGGATCAGACAGCTCATGGCTGAGACCCCATTCTCAAAGAGAATTGAGGAAGAAATAAGTTTTAACTATCAAGCTCTGGCTCAGGTATTTGACGTCCACGACCTACCTGTTGCTGTGCGATCAAGCGCTACGGCTGAAGATTTGCCCGGGGCAAGTTTTGCTGGACAGCAGGACACCTTCCTTTGGGTGCAAGGGACAGATGAAGTTCTTGAAAAGATTAAATTATGTATGTCGAGCTTGTTCACACCCCGAGCCATTTCTTACCGGATAAAAATGGGGTTCCCTCATGAAAAGGTGTTGATCAGCGTGGGTGTCCAGAAGATTGTGGATGCCCGGGCAGCAGGGGTGATGTTTACTCTAAATCCCACGAATGGAGATCCTTCGAAAGTGGTCATCGAGGGAAATTGGGGATTAGGGGAATCCGTTGTTTCAGGAATTTGTAACCCAGACAAATTTGTTGTGGATAAGGTGACTCAGGAAATTGATAAGGCGATTTCTCTAAAAGAATGTGAGTGTGTCTATGATCCAGTGAGGAGAGAAGTGATCCATGCGGATACCCCGCCCGACAGGAGGGAAATCCCTTGTATTGAAGATCAAGAAGTTCTTGAATTAACAAGATATGCAAAAAGAGTAGAGGCGTATTACGGTTGTCCTCAAGACATTGAGTGGGCCATCGATAAACAGAAGCCCTTTCCTTTGAATATCTTCATGGTGCAGAGCCGGCCCGAAACGATATGGAGCCAGCAGAAAAAAGAACCTGTCCTCGGAAAGAAAAGCGCTTATGAACTTCTGATGGAGAAGGCTTTGAGCCGGGTAAAAGTTAGTTCTTAAGTCATTTTGTTAAGAGATTATAACTCACCCTTCAAATATCCAGGCAAATATTTATTTCAAATCGACCAACCATTTTTGAAATGTCGGGAAGACGAAGTCTTCTCGTCATAGAAAGGAGGTCTCTTTTATGGGAAATGAAAAACCCCCAGAAAAGATTGGCATGGGTCCCCTTGGGAGAGGGGGAGGATTAATTCAATTTATCGTTTTTGCTGTGGTAGGGATTGTCATTTTCGTTTACTGCGTCTCTCCAGCATCTATTGTTCTGAAAATCATCCCTGCAACACTCATTATGCTCATCGCCCTCGGTCACTTAGTCCTCTTGGGTGATAATTGGCCATGGGCACCTCCAGCCGGAAATTGGACGCCTGCCAAATCCCGATTCATTGCAGGACTTGGAATGACCATCCTCTGGGCCATTTTTACCTTCCTTGTATTGCTTTTTATGAGATTCATCTACCCTGGATGGCCAGTAGGACCACTTTATCTTTGGTTCGGAGTCATCGGTTTTTGGGCGACTCTCCTTTATGGAGTGGTTTGGGGGGGATGGCCTTTTAAGGGTAAAGTCCATCCCTGGGTAATGATGGCGATCAGTTTCATTATTGTCATGGTCGTTTCTATCCTGATCTGGAATTTGTTAACGAATCTTGAAGGAACCCCTCTTGCAGATACGCCCATCAATCATAAGGGACCCCTCAATGTGAACTGGCTGACCGGGTACCTCGTCTGGTCCATTGCCTGGTTCTTTGTCTTCAGCCCAGTCTTCACCACCCAAGGATGGCCTTTTAGTAAATGGGGTCACCCTGGCGCAGCCATTGGTCAGACCATTCTTGCTCACCTTTTAGGCTACATTTTCTGGAAGGGAAGCTTGGGTCTCGGCCTCAGCCCAACTTTCTCTTTTGCTGCGGTGGGATCGTCTCTCATCTTCTGGTCATTGGTTCACTCCTGGCATTTTCAATTCTGGGGCGTGACAAAATTTACCTTTTTCAAAAGAGCTATTTCTGCATTTATTATTCAGTGCATCATCATCATTATCTGGGTCATTCTCATGAAGCTGATTCTTGGCCCTGCTGGGGAGGCAGTGGTGGCTGCTAAACTTCCTGGTGATGTGAACATTCTCATCATTTATCTCAACCTCTGTATCGTAGGGCCTGCTCTCATTGCCCATAATGCTTTTTGGCTGAGATGGCCATTGACTTTGCCCAATCCACCTGGAACTCCACCTCCTGGTCAAGCTGCATAAAAAATATAAGCCCTGGGAGAATTCTCCCGGGGCTTATTGTTTTCTATGCAATGTTTCGTGATGGGAACATCATCCCATTAAAAAACACAGGTGTTTGGGCTACGGTTACAAAGCCCATACCTACTGGCAGGCAGGCGTTTCGGTTATTGGTAACGGTTACGTATAAAGAATTAAAAGACGACAACCGTAGCCTTTTATTAACGATACGGGCATCCTTACCGTTACCGTCAGACGAAACCCTTATTTTCTAAAAAATATTCATTCGATTAAGGACGGTTAGTCCGTATCATGTTGTCTAAGACTTCCACTGCTCTTGAAGCAAAAGCAGGGTCACTGATGTGGACGTCGATTTCTTCAATAGGGATGTTTGGATTGATGATCTTTTTCAGCTCTTTCACAAAAATCTGATCCGTCTTTGGATCGAAAAGCTCCATTCCAACTTTGTCCGCCTCGGACCACCCCTTTTTAGGAATCAAGATATGGGTGGGTCCTTTTGACTGGTTTAATTTCTCTCCGATGATCTGAGCAAATTTTTTCATCTCTTGAGGTCCCATACGGACACAGAATCGGATATCATGGGAATGGATTTTTCTTCCTTTTAATTGATCCGGCATCGGGTAAAAAGGACTGAATACTGCGTTATCAAGCCCGCCTGGTACAACTAAGAGGGGAATTCCCATCTTGCCTGCTGTCTCCAATCGCATCGGCCCGATTCCCTTGCAATATCCCCCAAACATTTCATCCGCTATTTCGTGGAGAGTGAAATCAATTACTCCAGCCACTAAACCTTCAGCAATGAACTCCTCCATAGCCATCCCACCGCAGCCATTGGCATGAAACGAAATCATCTCATATCCTCTTTCTTGCAGCAGAGGTTCCGCATTCATGGCGCAAATGGAATTAATTCCATAGGCAGTTACCGCGACCATTGGTTTTTCTCTGTTAATCTCACTTCCTTTTTTCATCATTCCGCATATGGCATAGGCCGCTTGTCCAAGCATCAGCCGTATAAATTCATTGAATCCCAGAATATCGGCAACGGAATGAAACATGACGATATCTTTTGTTCCGATATATTCTTTGATATCCCTGGAAGCGACCGTTGAGAGAACGCCTTTGGGCAAACCAAAAGGGAGAGAGCGCATAATATAGGTGACGATCGCTGTTCCTGTTCCGCCTCCCATCCCAAAAACCCCGTGGAGCTTTCCTTCTTCAAGTAATCGTCTTGCCAAGATCGCTCCCCCTTTCTGGACAGCTTCAAAAGCCAGAGCACGGTTATTCCCTTTGAGGAGGTCAAGGGTACATCCCGCTGCTTCCACTACTTCAGCCCGGGTAATATCAGGAGGGGTGTGAGGCTCTCCTAAGGTTCCAACATCCATCAGCAAGGGGTGGATCCCCTGTCTTTGGACACACTCCTTGACATAAGCGGCTTCCTTCCCTTTTGTATCCAACGTGGCAATGATGAGCAGTTGCTTTTTCATTTTTCTCTTTTCCTCATTCGTTTAGAAATCGACATCCGTTTTTTCTACTGTGGTCACCTCTAAGAGAGATCAATCACTGAATCCTTGAAGAAAACTTTTAACATTTTTCCCGAGGACAGAGTGATTATACCCCCCCTCCAGCACACCAAATCGTCTCCCTCGACAGCGTTTATTGGAGGCCTCTTTGGCCAATTTTCCGATCGTGAGATAATCATCGGTTTTTAGAAGTCCTCCCCAATCCTCTTCGTGGCGATCAAATCCAGCGGAAATGGCCACGATGTCATAAGGTTTTTCTGTTTGGAGACATCGTTTCACTTCTTCTAAGAAACCCTCTCGGCGGGTCCCTTCTGGATGGAAGTAGCTCACCGATCGGGAACCCCCGAAGGTATTAGAGGTGCCATCGCCAAAGTGGAGATCGAAATCGAGGATGAGGGCATTTTCAATCTTCTCCTCGCTGATCAATTTTTTAATGGCAATGGCAATATTGTTGAAATAACAGAACCCCCAACAAGAGTGGGGGCTGGCATGATGTCCAGGAGGACGGATCAGGCCAAAGGCAGGTTGGTTCTCGAAAGCCATTTCCGCTGCAAGAATGGCTCCTCCTGCGGCGAGGAGCCCGATCTCATAAACAAGGGAGTCTCTCTTCACATATTGAATATGCTGCTTTCCATGGACCCTCTCAAGGTCTTTCACTGAGGCTGGTTCCGGTAACCTGAATTCAAATTCTTTCTCTAAAGCCTTCACCATGGGTTCCATTCTCCCTGCTGCCGCTGCCGGATCGGAAGTATAGACTTCATAAAACCTCGGATGAAAGATCACCTTCATAAGATTTTTCCTCCAACTTTCATATTCTAAATTTGTTTCAGAATCTCCATCCAAAAGAACTTTTAAATGTTACCATACTCCACGCACTGTTGACAATATTTTAGGATTGATATACAATATATACAAAATATACATTATAGGAGGTTTTCTGATGACAACTCAAATGATAGTGAGGATAGATTCAGAAGTCAAAGAAAGATTTAATAAACTTGCCAGAGTAGAAGGGAAGACTTCAAGCCAAATGGTGAGGGAGCTAATAGAAGACTACATAAAAGAGAGGGATATTGGTAACTATGTTGACGACCTCTGGGGAAGGATCGGAGGGAAATTAAGATCCAGAGGGGTGAAGCAAAGAGATGTAAATAAGGCGATCAGAGAAGCAAGAAAGAGCCGAGAATGAAAGTCGTTATTGATACCAATGTCTTTGTTTCCTCTTTCTTTGGAGGAAATCCCAGGAAGGTCATAGACTTTTGGAAAAAGGGAAAGGTAATTCTTTGCCTATCTAAAGATATCCTTGAGGAGTATGTGGATGTTTTGCAGAGGATTGGGTTAAAGGAAGAAAATGAAATTGAAGAACTCCTCTCACTCTTTGCCAAGGGATTCAATATCCTCTTTACGACAAAAACCCCAAAGATAAAAGTGGTTAAAGATGATCCTGAAGATGACAAATTCATTGAATGTGCAGTGGCGTTAAAAGCCGAAATTATTATTACTGGAGATAAGGCATTAGGAATAATAGGTGAATACATGGAGATTAAGATATTAACTCCTCAACAGTTTTTAAAAACCTATAAACCTCACCGAAACAATGATGCAATTCGGTAGTGTTCAGCTGGTTAAGGCCGGTCTTGAAAAGCCAAGGAGTGTATTGAAAATTGATAAAGACATTTATTAACCATAGCTCCACTGATCATCCGTTTGTTGAATGGCTTAAAACAAAGCTTGAAAGGGAGAAATTAGGGTTAGATATTTTTGTCGATGATGAATCTGTTTTTGTAGGTGATGATCCGCAAAAAATGATAGACGAGGTTAAAAAGTCGATTATTTTTATTCCAGTTTTATCAAACGAATCGGTAAAAAAAGAATTTGTCCAAAATGAACTTAAGACAGCAAATGAGAGTGAAACGACATATATTTTTCCTATCAAACTAAAATGTGATAATGAGAATATTCCAAGGATAATCAAGGCAGAATTTACAGCTTTCGATAAGGTCGAGGGTAAAATTTATGAAGACTTTTCTAATGAAAAGGAGTGGGAAATTCACTATGAACATTTGAGGAGGGCAATTTTTAACAAAATTGTTGAATTGGGCCTCTTAAAAGAAGATTCAAAGGACTTCTATCAGGACTGTGAACACCTTGATTTAATAATTAAGCGAGAAGATCCAACAATTCTTGAAATAAAAACGGTTATAGATGTTTATCTGAAAAGGGAGTCATATCAAAGACATTTTTTCAGCAAACTGAGTAATGTAAAATGGCTTAAGTATTTAAAACTGTCTGATTATTTAAAAAATAATCCTCAACCCGTTGAGGCTCAAGATTCCCCGGGCTCGTTCATCATCCCGCAATGGCATGCACTAGAGTATTTGGAGAAAGTTTCAAAGCAGATTTCCAGTAACCAAGAAGCTCTTGGTGATCTTCTTCAAATAGTCAAATCTGTTACTCATCTTAAAGATGCATCGGGAAAGCACGTAGACAATTACCGCACATGGTATTATTTCGTAAAAATTCTTCTTAATCTTCCTAACGAAAAGATTACCGAAGAAGTAATTAATTTCATTCCTATATGGCTTGATTCAAAATTTGATACGAGCGTGCCAGGTTCAGAGATCACGACTAAATTACTCCCTAAATTCTTGACTGATAATCCAGAAGATATAAAAAAAGCTGAGAAGATTATTGAAAGCATCACAGCAATTAAAACCTATGTATTTAGCGAAGAAAGGGCAAAGATACTTGGAGAAAAGGAAGAAAAAAGGCTTGTTGTTGATCCATACTGGTTAAAGGAAGCATTTGATAAGCATGCGGTAATTATCGGCCACAAGTGCTCAAAGCGAGTTATTGAAGATTTGGCGAACAAGATAAGGGATTTACTTAAGCAAGCAGAAGATGGCACTTATGAATCTTTTTATGAAGAACCAGAGCATACTATACGTGATCCATTAAGAATGCTTACACTTATTTTAAGAAAGATTTTATCTGCTAAAGCTAAAAGCGATGTAAATACAACAGAAAAAATATTAAGAGATTTTTTTGGAGATAAATATTTATTTTTCCATAAAATGGCAATTTATATTATCGGGCAAAACATAGATCATTATAGCCCGCTATTCTGGGAAATAGTGGAAAGTGAAACCGGTGTGCTCATTATGGGTAATGCTTTATATTTTGGAGATGAATTGAAATACTTATTGAAAAATCTCAAACCATTATCCGATGAACAAAGAAAAACTCTCAACTTTAAAATTGAACCAGGTATAAAATGTCATATTACTAAAGAAGATCCTGAGAAATATTTTGCCTTATTTAAGCAGCAAATATATGAGGCTCTTTCTCATGACCCTTATTTCAAAGATCTTTATGAAGAGATGAAAAAAATAACTAATGTGGATACAGAATTACACCCTGCTATCGGAAAGTTTAAAACACGTTGGGGGCCAGGCCCGCCACCTCTGACAAAGGAAGAGATATTGAGAATGACTAATATGGAACTTGCAGAGTTTTTATCAAAATTTAGGACAAAGGATTCCTGGGAAGGCCCTACTGTCGGAGGGCTGTCTGATATCCTAAAAGAAGCGGCCAAGACAGATCCAGATAAATTTATTGATGATCTCAATCCTTTTAAAGACACAGGTTTTATCTATGTTTATAGGATATTAGACGGGCTCAAAGAAGCTTGGAAAGAAAAAAAGGTGATTAGCTGGGGAAAGGTATTCGAATTTATCACCCTTTATATTAATAAAGAGACGTTCTGGGATGATGAATATATTGTTGAGAAAGGTGAATGGTTGGTAGGTGCTAACCACGAATGGGTTGTCGGAATTATTGCGGAGCTTATCGAGGAAGGCACAAGAGATGATTCATGGGCATTCAGTGAAGATTATTTTGGAAAGGTAAAAGAGATCATTTTTTATTTGCTCAAGGAACCTAAAGAGGATGAGGAAATTACCGATTATGTCACCCATACATTAAATACTTCGTGTGGAAAATTGATTAGTGCACTTGTGAATCTGGCTTTGAGAATAGGCCGCATAAATGATAAGAAGGGCGTTAAGACCGAGCCGAGATGGTCTGAGGAATATAAGAACAAGTTCGATGAGATAATGGATAAGAAGATCATTGAGGCATATACATCACTTGGCCGCTTTCTTCCTAACTTATATTATTTGGATAAGAATTGGGTGGTGGATAAGATTGAACAGGTTTCTACCGAAAAAGGAAGCGAATACTGGCAAGCCTTCATGGACGGTTATCTCTCAATTGGAACAGTCTATGATGAAATCTATGAGTTAATGAAACTACACTACCAATACAGCCTTTCATACAGTTTCAAGGAGAAGCGTAACCAAGAGCATCTGGTTCAACATATCTGTATTGGTTATCTTCGTGACCACGAAAGACTTTATGATCCGGATAGCCTTTTTCAAAAGATCATTGATGCATGGAAACCTGACCAGATTAAAGAAATTATTGGGTTCTTCTGGATGCAAAGGGGCTCCCTGCCAGAAAGCTCAGAAGAAAACGAAAAGATGAGAGAGAAGATAATTGAGTTCTGGAGACTGGTTTATGAAAGATATAAACTCCAAGATGAGAACTCTTTAACCCAGGAGAATAAGAAGATTTTATCGTCTATTTCAAAGTTAGCTGTGTTTCTATCCAAGATAGATACTGAATCTTACGATTGGCTTATGTTTTCAGCCCCCTATGTCCATGAAGATTTCAATTCATCCTTCTTTATTGAGTACTTGAATGGGCTTAAGGATAAGGGTGATAATAAGGAGAAAGTAAAATATATTGGAGAGATCTATTTGAAGATGATTGAGAAAACCACTCCCGACTTCGACGAAAAGCATATCCGCTCGATAATTGAGTATCTATATAATTCTGGTGGTAAAGAAAACGCAGACAAGATATGTAACATTTACGGCTCAAGAGGTTATGAATTTCTGAGAGATATTTATGAGAAATACAATGTTTCAAAGTGAGTTAGCTAAATTATCGGAGGATGGGTGTTGCCATAGTTATTGAAATCAAATATATTGAATAGTGATCAAATGAAGGAAATTGTATGGAGGGAAATGATATGTTTGATAGAATTACTTTTGATCCTAAAGTCATGGGAGGTCGAGCCTGCATTCGAGGAATGCGCATAACGGTTTCTCTTGTGGTTAATCTGGTGGCCAATAGCATGAACACCGATGAAATTCTAAAAGAATATCCAGACTTGGAAGCAGAGGATATCAAACAGGCTCTTCAATATGCAGCGGCTTTGGCCAGAGAAGAGATCCATCCGTTAACAGGAAATCACCCATGAAGTTTTTAGCAGATATGGGTATTTCAATGAGCACTGTCCAGGTGCTCAGAAAGCATGGATATGAAGTCGCGCATATTCGTGAGGAAAGATTGGGGCACCTCTCAGATGCTATGATTTTGGATAGAGCACTAAATGAGGGGCGCATCCTTCTCACGTTTGACCTGGACTTTGGTGACCTTCTTGCTACCACCCTTCAATCCCTTCCAAGTGTTATCATTTTTAGGATGCGGAATCAAACTCCTTCGTCAGTTATACCAAGATTATTAGAGACTTTATCACATTGCAGTGCTGAAATTATAGATGGCGCCATTGTGATTGTGGAGGATTTCCGTTACCGACTCCGCCAACTTCCAATAGATACTGAAAAATGACTGAATATCTGGAGGGGTTTCGGCCACTTCCCAGTTTTAAAATATCGGTGGTAGGGTGCCTGACTTTATAAATTGGTTACACATTGGAAAAAGTGCAGATGAAATTAGAAAGGACTTCTCATGGGGACCATCATTAATGCCATGGCTATACTCATCGGTGGAGGATTAGGTTTATTATTTCGAAAGCGCATACCAGAACGGATCGCCCAGACAACATTGCAGGTATTAGGCCTTTTTACCTTGGTAATCGGTTTAAGTATGGCGATCCAAGGTAGCGAACTTATCCTGGTTTTAGTCAGTTTAGCTGCAGGGGCCATCATAGGAGAATGGATCAACATCGAAGACCGTTTGGAGAGGCTGGGAGTTTGGTTGGAGAAGGAACTTCAAATCACAGAGGGTAGCCCCACCAAAGGATTTATCTATGCGAGCTTGCTGTTCTGCGTGGGTTCTATGGCCATCGTAGGAAGTATTACGGATGGACTAAAAGGTGACCCTTCGATCCTAATCACCAAAGCCATGATGGACGGGATCATTTCCATCCCCTTTGCCGCTGGAATGGGCTATGGTGTCCTGGGTTCTTCGGTTCCCATTCTGATCTATCAGGGAAGCCTCACCTTACTGGCCTGGAAACTTCAATCCTTCTTCACTGCTGAAATGATCAGGGAGCTCACTTCTGTCGGGGGGATCATTGTGATGGGAATCGGCATCAATATTCTCGGGTTACAAAAAATAAGGGTGGGCAATTTAATTCCTGCCCTGGTATTCATTGTCATCGTTCTATATTTAAAAACATTTTTCCCTTTCTGAGGCGGAAGGGAAAAATGGGGAAATCATATTTTTTGTCGTAGGGAGAAATAGAATGAGAAATGAAAAGAGGAATGCCCCCCCAGAGACATTGCCGGTGAGGCGGTTGAATCGCATTCTGACGATGCTTCTTTCAACGATCAAGGGCTTGACAGATGAAGGAAGAGACCTTCCCATTCGATGGAATCTCATGCATATGTATACGAGCTCCCAACTTGCAAAATTATTAGCGATTCGCCGCGGGATCGATCCAGAATTGGCTGGGATTGCCGCAGCCCTTCACGATATTGGTGTGGTTATGACTAAAAAACATGAAGGTCATGCAGAGGCCGCTCCCCCCTTTGTCTATGATATCGTAGAAAGATTTAATCGAGTATCAGGGACGAAACTCTCTCAATTGTCCGAGGAAGAGACAGAGGCCATTGTCAAGGCAGTTGTTCAGCATAGTGAAAAAGAATTGAAATCTGACGATCCCTTTGTTGAACTTTTGAGAGACGTGGATTCCATTGATGCCTACCTCCATGGAGTGGAGATAACAGAGGGACGCCTCGAAAGATGTAAGAAGGTGATGATAGAACTCGGGATCGAGATGAAATAAGATTTAAACCTATCTTGGAGCATTCAATTTTGCACCAAGCCGAAAAAAGCAAACAGGTCCGCTCACTTTTTTCCTTTAGCGCCTTTCATTTCCTTGATGATGGGTTTTCAGATTCCCTTTACCTTCTTCTTCCTTTCATTTCTGCCGAATTGAATCTTTCATTCAGCCAAGTCGGGTTCCTTAAAGGTGTGTCATCGTCGATGAGTCTTCTTCAGTTCCCTTTAAGTCTTCTGGGGGAGAGGATTGGAGAGCTAACGGTGATTGTTGCCGGAACATTTGGCCTGGCCAGCGGATTCTTAATTATGAGTAAAGTCTTTACCTTTCCTGGAATTTTATTATCTCTCATTTTTGCAAAAGGAACTGCTGCGGGTCAGCATGGCTTAAGCTCTTCCATTCTTTCGAGAGTTTTTGAAGTGTCTGGACGCCGGACAGCCATGGGAACCTATAATTTTTTTGGCGATATGGGTAAAGTATGCTTACCTTTTTTAGTGGCTGTGATGATTAGCCTTTGGGACTGGAGGCAGGCGGTTTTTTTACTTTCCATTGGTGGGTTGGCGGCAGGAGGCCTTCTTTGGAGCCTGGTTAGGAGAGAGAGGGAAGTTTATCTATTGCCACCGCCTCATGGAGAATCCATTTTGAAAGAGAGTGGTTGGGGGATACGCGACCGAACGAGTTTTTCAGCTCTGTTGACGATCGGGGTCATTGATATCTCGACACGTGCGGCCTTACTTACATTTCTCCCTTTTTTGCTCTTACAGAAGGGGATTCCAGGGACTCAGGTCAGTTTTGCACTCACTCTTATTTTCGCAGGTGGAGCAGTGGGGAAATTTATCTGTGGTGTTCTTGCCGAATGGCTTGGGATTATCCCTATGGTCATAGGAACAGAAATTCTAACTGCTGCGGGAATTCTTTCTTTAGCCTATTCTCCCACTTCAGTTATCTGGATTATTCTGCCATTCATCGGAATTGTATTAAACGGTACCTCCTCTGTGCTTTACGCCACCGTTGCAGAAATCATCTCTCCCCAATCACGGTCCCGGGGATATGGCTTATACTATGCAGTCACTCTGGGTTGTGGGGCAATCTCCCCCATATTTTTTGGTTTCATTGCTGATTTTTTTGGCCTCGCATTGACCATTATCAGCACGGCGTTATTGGTTTTATTCACTCTTCCTTTGAGTCGATATTTAAAAAGAGCGGATATCCCATAATGCAAAATGGAAAGCATGAGATAGAAAATAATTGGTAGAATCCGCTAAACAAGGAGGGATAGGGAGATGAAAGAAGTCATCTACCATGGAAAGGTGTTTGACCTCTATCGAGAAGAAATCACGTTACCGAATGGAAGGGAGATGATGGCTGAATTTATCCACCATCCGGGGTCTTCGGGAGTGATTCCCCTGATTGATAAAGATTCAGTAGTTCTCGTTCGCCAATACCGCCCCATCCTTAAAAAATTTATATGGGAGATTCCGTCCGGAACGATGCTTTTAGGAGAAGATCCTTTGACCTGTGCGAGAAGGGAGTTAGAGGAAGAATGCGGGCTTCTTGGCAAACGATTTGAAAAGCTGGGTGAGATTCTTGTGGCCCCCTGGTATAGCGATGAACGAACCCACCTTTTTATTGCCATGGATTTAACTCCATGTGAACAGAAATTGGACGAGGATGAAGTTCTAACCACCCATACCCTCTCCTGGGATCAGACTTTAAAAATGATCGAGAGGGGTGAGATTCAAGATGCCACCGCCATCTTAGGACTCCAGTTAGCTTATTCCATAGTTAAACGAAATTGAGATGATCCTATCAAGTTATGATTATGCCATCATTTAATTTAACCCATAACCTATATTTATAAAAGATATAAAATTTATTAAATTGACTCATATTAAAAGGCGTATTATAAAAATCCGATGATATTTCAATCCAAACTTGAGAAAGGAGATAGAAAAGATGGCAGATGATCAATGGGGAGATCAGTACGATCAGACAGGGAGGGTGCCCTTCCATTGGCAAAGTTCGATTTCTTATAAGACGGCCGATCGGATAGTTTTGCAAGGATACGAAACCACAGAGCTCGCTGAAGCAGGATGGAGTTTTGCCGCCGTCGTCTTTTTGCTATTTCAGGGAAGGCTTCCAAAGAAGAACGAAGAAAAGATGCTCAACTTCTTCATGGTTGAGTTCATGGAACATGCGATGTCTCCATCAACGCTCACGGCAAGGTGTTGTGCCTCTGGAAGGCCGGCCCTCAACGCGGCGATTGCTGCGGGGATCCTGACCTTCGGTGAGGCTCATGGTCCAGGGCATCTGCATGGAATCATGGTCCATAAATATATGGAGATGGGGGAAAAGAATGGGTGGACGCTGACGCAGATTGCCGAACAATTGGTGAAAGACCATAAAGGAAAGATGATCATGGGTTTGGGACAGCCCCAGCATATCCACGGTGATCCAAGGGCCATCCGGATCATGAGGATGGGAAGAGAATTGGGAGTAGCCGGAAAATTCCATGATTTACAGGTTGAGATTGAGAAGGCCTTTGAAAGGATAAATGGCAAAAAAGTCTGGACCAATGTCATTGGCGGGGCCAACTGCATTTTTATGGATTTGGGATTTAGCCCGCTTGCTGCCTGGGCAATAGGGGTCCTCTGCCGTGGATTCAGCTGTGCGGCCCATGCCATTGAGGAAATGACAAAGGAGAAGGCTTGGCGAGCCTCCCGCACGACCAAAATGATTAATCTTCTCGATCTCTCCATACAGGGTCCCAAATATTATGATGGCCCCCCGGACAGACCAGTTCCCAAACCAGAAGATAGAAAAGAATAATTTTGGTGTGAAGGTTAAGGTTAAGAGGCCCGTTTGAACAATGAACGATGAACAAAATGCGAGACTATGGGTGTTCATCGTTTAACGTTCATCGTAATGACGATACGAGTATCATCACCATAGCCGTTTGACGAGATATCAGTCTTTAAGAAAGGGGGTTTGATCGAAATGCCACAAGATCACAATGATAATATTCAGGAAATGTACCGGAGGGCGAAGAAGGCCTTTGAAATCGTTGAATACTGGCCCCAGGAGAGGGTTGATGAAATGTGTGCCGCGGTGGGCTGGGAATGGCAGAAAGATGAAAACGTCAAGGCCATGGCCAAATCTGCTGTGGAAGAAGGCCTTATTGGTGTCTATGAAGATAAGATTAACAAGATCAGAAGCAAGGTACGAGGCACCATCAATGATTTCAAAGGGGTGAAGACCTGCGGTCTGGTTAGAGAGGATAAAAAAAGAGGTTTGAAAATCTATGCAAAACCCATGGGCGTAGTGGCAAATGTGGTTCCTATGACCAATCCAGAGGGAACCGTTTGTACGATAGGTCTTAGCCTTTTAAAAACACGAAATGCCATGATCTGCTCCCCCCATCCGAGAACGAAACAATGTTCCTATATGGCGGTTGAAATTGCCCGAAAGGCTCTTAAAAAAGTGGGAGCACCTGAAGATCTCTTTCAGTGCATCCAGTATCCCTCAAATGAGAAGACGCAGGAATTGATGAAGAACGTTGATTTTGTCATGGCAACCGGTGGAGCTGCCTTGATCAAGGTGGTCTATGCCGCCGGGAAGCCCGCTCATACAGTAGGTGCCGGGAATGTGGTTTCGATTGTGGATGAAACAGCAGATCTGCCTGTGGCGGCCAACAAGATCATGCGTTCCAAAACCGCTAACAACTCCACCTCCTGCTCTTCTGAAAATGCAGTGGCGATTTATGAACCTATTTATGATCAATTCATGGAACTTTTGAAGAAAGAGGGCGGATATCTCTGTACCACCGAGGAAAGAGAAAAAGTTAGAAAGGCCCTCTGGCCAGATGGAAAGACAATCAATCGAGATATCTTTGGAAGATCGGTTCCCATCATCGCGGAAGCAGCAGGGATCACCCCTCCACCCGGAACAAAGTTTTTAATGGTGATTGGAGAAAAGATCGGTCCTGAGGACAGATTCTCCGGAGAAAAGTTAAGCCTTGTTCTGACCGTATGGAAATGGAATGATTGGAATGAGATGCTCAACCGCCTCGAAAAGATTCTTGAGTTTTCAGGCATTGGTCACTCGGTTTCCCTCCACAGCAACCGAACGGACCGAATGGAGGAACTTGCCATCCGTGCGAAGGTGGGAAGGGTGGAGTGCAATATGCCACACTGCTTGGTTAATACCGGGAGCTGGTATAATGGACAGATCTGGACGGAGAGCTTAGGCTGCGGAACATGGGCTGGCAATATGACCAGCGAGAACATTAATTACAGAAATTTTCTCAACTACACTTGGCTTTCGGTTCCTGTTGAAGAATACATTCCCCCTGATGAAGAGCTTTTTGGAGATTATTTCAAGAAGTGGGGAAGGGATTAAACGGTGAAAGGAAATCAGGGATGATCCTTCGATCTTTTCTTTTTGTTCCAGGAAATCGGATTGACCGGATAGAGAAAGCCATCGCTTCTCCGGCTGATGCTGTGATTATCGATCTCGAAGATGCGGTCACTTCTTCTCAAAAAGAAACTGTCAGAGGTCAGGTCGGGTCATTTCTAAAGACAGCGACCCAAAGACATCTATTCGTAAGAGTGAACGGAGTGGATACCCCTTTTTTTGAGAAGGATATTGAAACGGTGACGGAAGTCTCCGTTTATGGGTTGGTGATCCCCAAAACTGAAAAGCCAGAGGACCTCCAATTAGTCGATCAGAAGCTTATGGCCCTTGAAAGAGGAAAATCCATACCCCAGGGCCAGATTCGCTTGGTTTCGATGATTGAAACAGCCCTCGGACTCTCAAATGTGAAAGAGATTGGAACCAGTACACCGAGGGTCCTTGCCATTGCCTTCGGCGCAGGGGATCTCACATTGGACCTGGGTGCCAAACTGAGCAGGACGGGTGAGGAACTCCTGTTCGCTCGGTCCTCTCTCGTCTTGTCGTGTCGCCTTGCGGGAGTCACTCCCATTGATGCTCCCTATATCCTCGGTGTCAAAGATATGGAAGGTTTAAGGGCCGAGGCCCTGCGGTCGAGACAGCTCGGGTTTCGAGGAAAATTTTGCATCCATCCTTCCCAGGTTGAAACCGTAAACGAAATCTTCTCACCGACTCCAGAGGAGATTGACAGAGCAAAAAAAATTGTCGATGCGTTTGAGCAAGCAAAAGAGAAGGGGATAGGGGCGATTGCTTTGGAAGGAGAGTTTGTTGACCCTCCTATTTATAACAAGGCCAAACAACTTCTCGATTTGGCGAAGGAGATAGATAGGACAAATTAGATAACCTCTCCCCCCAGAAATCAACGGTTGGTATATTTTAAGGCCCATTGATGGACCATGTAAAGAAACATTTTTAAGGGGTGTGAGAGGTATTTATCCTTGTGGTGGATAAGATAATACTTTCGTTTCATGGTGGGGTCGGTGAGGGGAATCGATTTTAATTTTTTACTCTGGACTTCTTCGCTGACAACATGCTCTGAAATCAGGGATACGCCGGCCCCTTCTTCAACTGCCCTCTTGATGGCCTCATTATTAGAGAGCTCGAGGGCGACCGATACAGAAAGGTGATTTCTTCGGATAAACGTATCCACGATCTCTCGAGTCGCAGATCCCTTTTCATGCATGATGATGGATTGCCCGTCCAGTTTTTGAGGGTCGAGAAGCTTCAAACGGGAAAACGGATGAGAGGGAGGAACGATGAGGACGAGTCGATCCTCCAATACGTCTTGGATCACCAATTTCTTGTGTTCAGAGGGATAAGAGATAAAACCCAGATCATTTTCCAATTTGATCGTGTTCTCGATCACCTCCTGATTTGGGAAAATATTGACTGAAATGTGAATGTTTGGATATTTTTTTCTAAACAGGTTGATGATGAAGGGAAGATAGTAAGCCCCAAAGCTTTCACTGGCATGAATTCGAAGACGTCCACTTTTCCGTTGTTGAAAATCACGAAGACGCTCTTCAGCCTGGCTTTCCATCTGAAAGATTTTGTCTGCAAAATCGTAAAGGATCTCACCAGCATCGGTCAGCACCATTTTTTTCCCGAACCGGTTGAGGAACTTGATCCCATAGGTAGACTCAAGCTGTTGAATCTGTTTTGTGATCGCCGGCTGGGTAATATATAACGCCTCTGCGGCTGAGCTATAACTCCCGAACTTGACGGCAAAATAGAAGGCCTTGAGTTGGTTGAAATTCATCGGATATAACTTTTTTTTATTGAAAATATAAAATTTATTACATTGCTTAAGGTAGAACAAAGCTTTATAAAAATCAAGGATGTTGTTTTTTAAAATTTTAAAGGAGGCGTAACCCATGGGAAAGATTAGCATGGTCATGTTCGATCTTTCTGGGACAACAGTCTATGACGATACAGGGGTGAGAGATTGCCTCTATCAGGCGGCCCAGGAGTTTCGATTGAAGACCACTCCGGAAGAAATCCTTCTTCATATGGGGACCAACAAGATTCATCTCTATCAATTCCTGATTGCACGGGAGAAGGGAAAGAAGATCGAAATCGAAGATTTCGAACGGATCAAAGATCCGGATACCTATGAACTTGCCAAAAAGGTTTTTGACCGGTACCAGGAGATTATGCTTGAATATTATCGAAAACAGTGTAAAGAAGTCCCTGGAGCATCAGACACTTTCCGGTGGTGTCATGCCCATGGTATCAAGGTTGCCACCGATACAGGATTTCATCGTATCATTACGGAGGCGATCATGGAGGGATTAGGGTGGGTTCGAGACGGCTTGGTCGATCTCTCGGTTGATGTGGAACACATTCCTGGTGAAATTGGTCGGCCTGCCCCTTTTATGATCTTTTACGCCATGACTCAACTCAATATCCAGAGTGTTCACGAAGTGATTAAGATTGGGGATACCCCTGCAGATATGTTGGAGGGCCGAAATGCCGGATGTCGAGGTGTCATCGGGGTCCTCAGCGGCCCGCGTCCAATCACCGATTGGGGAAAATACTGGCACACCCATGTCATTCCCAGTGTTGCCGATCTTCCAGAACTGATCGAAAGGGAATTTTTATAAAAAGAGAGGTCTGAAAAACTATGTTAAGCTCTCTTGATTACGCACCTGCCTACCGCAGGCAGGGATTTTAAAAAATGATTAAACAGATTTTCTCTATCCTTTATGCCTTATCTGTAATTGTTCCATAATCTGTGAAATCAGAGATTTCTGAGGTTATTCAGAGATTTCGAGAAAGGGGAAGACGATGGATGCATCGAGAATTGCAGAGAATGAAAAGAAATATGTATTGCATAGCTGGATGGCGCAAAAGGATTTTAAACCATTTATTATTGCTGGCGGCGAAGGAGCGGTCTTTTGGGATGATAAGGGAAAAAGATATATAGACTTCGCTTCCCAGTTGTTTAATGTCAATGCAGGTCACCAGCATCCCAAGATCATTGCGGCCATTCGAGAACAGGCAGAAAAACTCTGCTATGTCGCTCCCAGTATGGCCAATGAAACCCGAGCAGAGTTATGCCGGGTGTTGGCTGAGATCACCCCTGGAGATTTGGTAAAAAGTTTTCTCTCCTGTGGGGGGGGAGTGGCCAATGAAAATGCGATAAAAATTGCCAAAGCTTTCACAGGAAGACCCAAACTTATCTCCCGATGGCGATCCTTCCATGGGGCGACGTATGGAGCTATGGCAATCACAGGAGACCCGCGGAGGCTGCCGAATGAACCCACTATTCCGGGGGTAGTTCATATCTGGGACCCCTTGTGCTATCGATGTTTCTTTGGCAAGACTTATCCTGATTGCAATGTTTTCTGTGCAGATCAGATTCGTGAGGTGATTGAAGTTGAGGGACCGAAACTGATCGCTGCCATCATTGTGGAACCCATCACCGGAAGCAACTGTCGAATTATTCCTCCGGACGGATATATGCAGCGCCTCCGGCAGATCTGTGATGAGTATCAAATCCTTCTGATCGCCGATGAAGTGATGACCGGTTTTGGAAGGACGGGAAAATGGTTTGCTTGTGACCATTGGAAGGTGGTTCCCGACATCATGACCCTTGCGAAGGGGATCAACGGAGCCGCTTTGCCTTTAGGAGCGACCGTGGTGAATGAGGAGATTGCAGATTACATGGACGATCATATGTATTACGGAGGGCTCACCCAATATGGAAACCCGATCTCCTGTGCGGCAGCTATAGCAGCCATCCAAGTTTATAAAGAAGAAGGCTTGATTGAAAATTCCAGGGTTTTAGGGTTGAAGTTAATGGCAGAACTTGAGAAAATGAAGGCAAGGCATCTCAGCATTGGGGATGTTCGAGGGTTAGGCCTTTTTGCCGCCATCGAGTTTGTAAAAGATAGAAAGACCCGAGAACCTCTCGTCCCTTGGACGGTCGAAAATTATGAGAAGAAAGATCCAGCCATCGCTGCCGTGCTCAATCAATTGAAGGAAAACGGTGTCTTGGGATACTCCCGTTGGAATGTGATCTTCATCGCCCCTCCCCTTTGCATCACTGAAGAGCAACTCATGGAGGGATTAAACAAAATAGATAAAGCCATTCATTTAGTGGATGAGGCAATTTCAAAGTAAGACCCCACTCTGACGTTTCATTGGAAAAGGAAGGCCATTGGAAAAGGCCTTGAATGGGGAGAAGGAATGAATGCATCGCAACCGAATAGGATGCCACCCGTAGACCTCTCCTTTCTTTTCTTCCCAGGCGGGTCTCTTGGGGAATTTAATTTGCCCAAGGAATTTTCCACTGTGCTTTCCCACGGTAAGGGCTCAAAACTCTACGATGTGTTTGGAAAGGAATTTATTGACTATTCGCTTTCATGGGGATCTGTCATTCTTGGACACGCTCACCCTGCGATCAATGAGGCGGTGAGAATGCAGATTGAGAAAGGGTCCAGTTTTTCTTACGTGAATGAACCTGCCTTAGAGTTAGCGCAGGAAATGGTGAAAGCCATCCCCTGTGCCGAGAAGATCCGATTCGCCTCCTCCGGGACAGAAGCCACGTTTTACGCCATCCGGTTTGCTAAGGCCTATACAGGGAGGCCAAAGGTTTTAAAATTTGAGGGAGCCTATCATGGAGCTCATGATATTGGTGTGATGAGCCTTTTCCCACAAAAACTACTGCCTTTCCCTACTCCTGAACCCACCTCTGCCGGCACTTCAAAAAAAATTCAGGAAGAAGTCCTCATTGCCCCTTTTAATGACTTAA
>JACAEV010000088.1 GCA_013388645.1 Syntrophaceae bacterium
CTTTAAAAAGGATTATAAACAGCTTCCACATCCTGTCCAAAAGGTCTTTGAAAAGAAGATCAAGCTCTTTATGGAAAACCTTCACCATCCCTCTTTGAGGGTTAAAAAATTGCAAGGGCGCAAAAATAGATGGGAAGCAAGTATTACGATGTTTTATCGTTTTACCTTTGAAGTCCATGAAGGTTATTATCTCTTCAGAAGGATTGGTCCCCACGATATACTTAAAAACCCTTAAAAATTTTTAGCCCACATCCTTATCCTTTAAATAAGTGTCTATCGTTATTTCTTTCAGCACAAAAGCGATCTCGTCTGCCTGCTTTTCGAGGTAGTGATGTCCAATATGAATCGGGATAGCGACCAGCAATCCCGCCGCTGTGGTGATGAGTGCTTCCCAAACGCCGCCGGCAAGCATGGAGGGATTGACAGTGGTGCTCTGGCTGATGACTGTAAAAGCCCTGATCATTCCTGTTACCGTGCCAGTCAAGCCCAGAAGTGGAGCAATGGTTGCAATCAGCCCTAACCAGCTCAATCCCTTTTCAATCCGCCTGATCTGTTTGGTGCCAATCATGGAGACTTCCTTTTCATCACAATGATTTTTTAGCGCTTCGAGGATTGGGACTAAAATGGCAGGCCCTATCTTACTGTTTAAGATGTCGCCCATCGGAGATTCCAATTCTCTTAAAATCTTTCGATACTGAATAAACTTGTCGATAAGTATCGCAACCCCCATAATGGAGCACAGGAGAATGGGATACATCAAAAAACCGCCTTTTATAAATAGATCAATCATCAGTTCCTCTCTAATCGAAACTTTATGGGAAGAAGTGCCCGTGAAGCGATGGGTTTTCCATCTTTTTTTGCAGGGAGAAAGGTTGATTTCTTGACGGCTTCCACGGCCGCCTCTGTAAATCCATAGCCTGCCCTTTCCATGACTTCCACGTCTAAAAGATTTCCTGTCTCATCAATGGTCAGCTTGAGCACCACCTTCCCTTCTCTTCCAAGTTTCCTTGCCATCATTGGATAGACAGGCATTTCTCTGTGCAGGAAAGCAGGGGCCACAGATGCTCCAAAACTGGTTTCTATGGGATGACCTGTGTCACTTCCGGCCACATGGTCACTTATGGGTGGTTGTGTCTCCAAATCAAGCTTTATTGCAACTGACCCCTCCTTGATAGGTCCGCCGATTTTTCCCTCTGTGGTGCTCGGCACAGTGGAGACAAGGAAGGCTTCTTTGTCCTCGGTTGCTAACTGACTGATTGGTTTTGACTCAATCTTTATAGGTTCCTCCTTGGTTTCCTCCACAGGCTCCTTCCTAACTTCCTTGACCTGTTCAACTATCTCCGGATTTTGTATTTTAGGGTAGGAGGGTTCGATTGGCTTAATCATTTCTTTGACTGGCTCAAGCTGAGGCTTCTTTATTGCCATTTGTGGTTTTATCGACTTGGGCAAAACACGTATATCTTCTATGGAAACGAAAAGTTCCATTTCATGGATTTGTGGTGTTATAACCAATGATACCGGTATGAAAAAGGCCAACAGGTGTATTGAGATGGAGGCTATAAATGTATACGACTTCCTGACAGATAAGATTGTCCACAGTGTTTTCATCTTTCTCTTTGTTCCGCTATAAAAAAACAAAGGTTAAGAAAATGTTGTCACCACCGGTATATTCGAGAAAGACTATTTTTTTGCGATGATACAATAGAAACCTGGTTCATCAATAAACACCTCGACATTCAAATCTACTTTTTGAAACAATTTACGCATTGCCCCTTCGTCAGGCAGATGGTCGTGCATCACGGCGTGGCATGATCCGTGATGTTTTTTTAAATCCTCTGATGAGTCGAAGTGCGATATGGCAAAAATCCCGTGGGGTTTCAGGACGCGAGAAAGTGTCGTCATAGCTTTTTCCTTGTCATGAAAATGTGGAAAACATGAGAAACAGATCACCACATCACAGGAGGCGTCATCCAGTGGTGCGTTCTCTGCATCTGAGAGGATGAATCGGATGTTTTCCTGGATGTGTATGCTTCGATTGACCTCAATCATCTTTTCCGCGAAGTCCAGCTCATAGAGAACCCCGGTGGAGGTGATACGCTCAAGGATGAATGGAACCAGCACACCGGTTCCACATCCCACATCCAACACCTGGTCCCCCGGCTTCAGCGGCAGGAGTGAAAACAGCCGCTTAAAGCCCTTTTCATGCTTATCATAGCGCCCAGTTGAGGGGTCTTTGTACCACATATCAAGCCACTTTTCAGCATGGTCGTTGAAGAACTGTTTTCGATTTCGATAGATTTTATCTGGTATCATTTTCATGAGATATGTTCCTTTTCTTAAGTTTTGCCCATCGACGTTTTGGTGAAAAGATGTAGGCGGCGGCAAAGAGGGTGGTTGCCATTAGAACCACTGAGGCGCCGGACGGGAGATCAAAAATATAAGATAAAATGAGACCTAAAACGCAGGCGCCAATTCCTGAAGCTACCGAGATGAGAAAAAAATGTTTTAAATTGTATGTCAACTGGAGAGCGGTGGCACCGGGTTGGACGAGTAAGGCGAAGATGAGCAGGCCACCCACTGTCGCAAGGTTTGACGACACCACGCCTCCGGTCAGAAACAGAAGCGCATAATAAATCAACCGCTCCGGAACGCCGCTTGATGCGGCAAGCTTTCTGTTAAACAGCACGGAGCGAATCTCTTTGAAAAAGAAAAAGATAAAAAGGAAAAGGACCGATGTGATAATCGTCAGCAACACAATGTCCGAGCTGGACAGTGATAGCAAGCTTCCCCACATCAGGTTGAGGGCATTCGCCTTTGTCCTCGTGAGAATTCCCATTCCGAGAAACGCAAGTCCCATAAGAAATGAAAACAGGATACCGAGCATATTTTCGGGGGCCATCTCCGTCCGATCCGAAAACGGGCCGAGCACTGCCGCCACCAGTAGACAAAGAATAAATCCTGTTAGAAACGGGTTGAAGTTAAGCAGCATACCCAATACGGCGCCTGCGAAAGCGGCATGGGACATGGAGACGCCTATCAGGGGCATTTTCATGAGCACGATAAAAACAGACAACAATGAGCAACTTGCCCCGCATAGCACGCACGCCATAGCCGCTCGCTGGATGGGCGGGTATGAGAGGGCATTGATGAAGTGTTCAACCATAGGAAACAAATCTCCTGCCGTTGCGTTCAAAAGTCTCCAGTGGGTACTGGAACAACCGACTCAGCATTTCCCCCGATAATGCGGTGGCGATATCTCCATCGAAGACGATTTTGCCATGATTCATTAGCACGGCGCGCCGCATCGCAGCTGGAAGCATATTGAAATCGTGCGTGACGAAAAGCAGCGTTAAGGGTTCTCGTTTGTGAATTTCATTAATCAGGTTTAAGACTTCTTTCTGGACGGCCACATCCAGATTTGCGGTCGGTTCATCCATCAGAAGGATATCTGGTTCTTGAAGAATAGCGCGTGCGAGCGACACCTTCTGCCGCTCGCCGCCGGAAAGCTGGCCCAAAGGTCTGTGCGAAAGATGAGCCACCCTCATCATTTCCATCAATCGCATCGCCTTTTCTCTTTCTCGCCTGCCTGGCGAGCGGAATAGTCCGAGCCGGCCAATAGCACCTGTCATGACGGCCTCCAATGCGAAAATCGGAAACGCCGGATCGATTTGGAATAATTGCGGGACGTAGGCGACCCGAAGTCGTGTTTCACGGGAGCGCATCCATGTCTCACGTTGTCCGAAAAGGCTGAGCGCTCCCTCGAATCTTTCAAATCCGGCGATGACATTCAGGAGGGTGGTTTTACCGGCTCCGTTGGGGCCGATGATTCCGACAAACTCGTTAGGGGACACACTGAGGCTGATTCTGTCTAGCAATAAGTTCTTTGCTTTTCGGACGGTTATATCGTTCAGTTGTAAAATGGTCTTATTCATAAAGCGTTAATTTAAGCAATTGTATTAATTTTGTTTTTTGAAATCAATTTGTAAAATTTCTCCCAACCTCCCTTTGCTAAAGGGAGAAGAGAAATTTCCCCCTTTTGACAAAGGGGGATGAAGGGGGATTAGATCAGTTTTTCAAAAAACTAAGCCATCCAGTTTCATTTTCGCACCACTGCCGACACGATGGCGTTCACATTTTCTCCAAGTGTGGCAAGATAGCCTTTTTCCGATGGGAAATTCGAAAGGATAATGTGCGACACCCCTAACGTTTCAGCGATTCCTTTTCCGACCTCTGGTCCGGATTGAAAGTTGTCCACAACCATAATGACCTGCTGATCTTTTCCTATTTTAGAAAGACGCACAAATTCCTTTGTTGACATCGCCTCCTGCCTGCCATATTCACCCACAATACGAAATCCCATCCATTCGAGCACCTCTTTTTGCATGGAGGAAGTGATCACCGGTTTTCCAAAGATACCCGCTTCCTTGATCTTTTTAATGAGGGAATTTGACTCTGCTTTCACCATGCGTATGGTGTCTTCTTTTCGACTCATTATTTCCTCCCGATCTTCAGGGAAACGTTTTGAAAGTTCATCGGCAAGGATCTCTAAACCATCGATATATGAATCTGGCGCCATCCAGTTATGTCCTCCCGAGTCCACAATAATTTGCACCTTATTTCCTAACTGAGTTTTGTCCATGAAATTCATTCCTATGAAGGACACATTCAAATCGGCCTTTTTCATTTTCTCGATGTCTGAAAGTTTCATGTCATAGTGGCCAGGACACTGTCCTGGCGGGAGTATCGCTTCAATCGAATATCGACTCGGAGGGAGCAGTGAAGAGATCATTCCAGACAGGATCGTGTCCGAGGTTACAATGTTACGCAAGATTTTTGCGTTTCCACCTTGCCGTTTGTCTGAACAACTGGTGAACACGCAAACCAGCACCATGGCCACAATCGCAAGAAGTAACTTCGTTTTTATCAATATTTACCAATCTCCGAAAAACAAAAAACAACCCTATTTAAACTTCATGCTAAATCCGGCAAAGATAGTTGTTCCAGGCATGGGGTAGCCCTTGGCATATTCATAATCCTGGTTGAAAATATTGTTTACTGCTAAAAAGATTTCTGATTCGCTCAATCGCAACGGCCTGTATTCGAAACGATAGCTCACCCGGGCGTTAACCAGCGTTATGTCATCCAGCTTGTCTACATGGGTAAGCGGAGTGAAATTAAAAGTACCGCTGCGACGGTTAGTGCCTTGATACAAGTCTCTGAGATGTTGCATATCCATGAAGAGCCGGAAATGATCGAGAAATTTCCAGGTGAATCCGGCCTGAAACTGAAAGCCAGGAGTATAAGGCAGATGGTCACTTTTTATACGGTCATTGCCAGTGGCTTCTGCTTTCAACCATGTGGCACCGGCGAAGCACTCAAGGTTTTTCAAAGGGGTTGCTGTACCTGTGAGCTCCAGTCCACGAATCTTGTAATGGCCGATAGGGTCATTCCATTGGGTAGGGATGGGTCCAAACATGTATGCTTGGAAACGATCTTTTCCTTTGTCATAGAAAGCAGTTGCTCCCAAAGTGGCTATTTTGGGCCAGGTATGGGTCAAGCCTATTTCATAATGGTCCACCACTTCCGGCTTTATCTTCTCCCATTGCTGACCGGGATTGCTTACTGTCGATGTGCTGACGACTAAGTTCATTACCGCTACCGGAGAGGGGTAAATAACCCCTCGAGAATAATTGATATTAAGATCCGTATGTCCATATCCTGTTACTAAACCGGCTTGGAAGCCAGGCTTATCTTTGAACTCATCATGTTCAAAATATCGAAAACCTGCCGATGGGGTGATGTGAAAACCTTCAGACCGACCGAACATCTGGCTGATAGCCAGATAGGGAGAAAAAAGGGTTGTATCGGGATAATCCCAGACCCTTTTAGCCTGACCGCCGTTGATTCCGGGAACTGCCAGGCCGCTGTAGGTTCGTTGGGTATTTTTCAGGTTGGTCATATCCAGGTCAGCTCCGACCAAAATTTCTCCACCTGGCCAGAGAAGGAGTTTTTCTTTACCCCGGATTCCATAAAGCCCAATCTCCTGGCGGGACCAGAGTCCACCGGTCCCCTTAGCGTATCGCTTACCTTTCGTCAATTCCTGCAACAGGTCAAAATCGGTATCATTCCAATAGGCCTTGAGATAACCGCTGACATGTTCATATTGGTGGTTAAGTGTCAATGTGGCGAGAAAGGTTTCGGTATCAAAGCGTTCAGCCATAGGCCAGCTCACTCCGTTGCTCACTCCGTATATTGTAGAGGGTATGGTGTCTGGCATAGGAGCCTCGGTTTTACTGCGCACATAATTGGCTAAGAACCTGATGTTCCATTCTTTGTTGAATTGATAACCCATATTGGCATAGTAGTTTTGTTGCTGAGCACCGTCTTGATCGCGACGACCGTCTGCTTCCGCCCAGTTCTGGGAGTGGCGATGGCCGTCTGTATCCACAAAACTCTGGCACATATAGATATCAAACGGCCCCTTTTTGATACCGCCAGAAAGACTCTCATTGAATGTGTAGTAACTGCCCCCACTGAAATTAAGCACAACCTCATGTCCTTCTTTCGTTAGATACTTAGGGAGAACATTGACGGACGCATAACCGCTACCGAATTGAGAGGGCTGCGGACTTTTGTAAACCTCTATCCCCCCAATGGTACAGATGGCAATACCGTCACCCAACACCTGACCGAATAATGCTCCAAAGCGGGGAACTCCGTCAAACTCAATAGCGAAATCCGCGCTGGGATGACTTGCTCCCCGTCCACGAATGTAAAGGCTGTGGCTGGTCTGTTCTCCAATAAGATTCTTGCTCTGAAACATAACCCCCGGCACATTGCGCAGGGTGGACTCGAAATCATAAGAATTCTGTTCTTTGATCTGTTCTTCAGTCACCAGATTATACTGAGTGCCGTAACGGGTATTCATAGGAGTAACTGGATTACTGTAGGGGGTGCCTATGACGGTGATCTCTTCCAACACTGTTTTTTCTTCTTTTTTTTCTTTTTCTTCTGCCATCCCTGCTGATACGTTGAGGAATAAAAAGGAGATACAAATCAAAGAGCCTATCAAAACTCTCCTCTTCCCACATATCCAAGATTTTTCCTTCCCCTCACATCCTGAAAAACTGAACCGTTTCATTGCCGACCGTTTCATAAAAACCTCCTTTAAGTCTTTTTTCACCCCCTTTCTTGTGATAAAATAGTCTCAAGGGGGCATTGCTTTATACAGTGCATCCCTGAGGATGGGGCGTGCTCCTTCAGGCCGATGGTCACGCCCTATCCCTAAATTTTGAATTAGAGATATTTTATTTTTTCACCTCCTTTCTGCCAAAATCATGAGATATTTTTTTCTCTGCCATTTTGCTTCCACCAGCACATCATGATTCGTGATGTGTGCTTTATCCATAGATGACCCTCTTGGAGAATGATTCTCTTCTTTAAATCACTTAGTTCATCGGGTTGAGGAGTCCGTCCTTTTATAAACCTCCAGTGCTCAATCATTTCATTCAGATGATGATAGGCGTACGAGTTATCCGTTTCATAGGATTCTGTAAAGACCATGGTATAATCCCCATATTGGCATTTCACTCGAATCTCTGGTGGTCCGAGCTCTGTGATAAGAAATACATTTCTTGGTCTTGTCCTGAATATCTTTGCAAGAGCCTCCTCAAATCCGATCTGGGTTAGGTGGAGGGTGTTACAGGCAATAATGAGATCGTAATCTAAATATTCATAACAGAGGGCTTCTTCCCATATCCGCTCATCTACAGTCAATGCGTCAATCCTATTTTTGAAGGCTTCTTCATAAAGTAGGTTTCTCATGCCAATGGAAGGCTCGAGGGCTGTCACCTCACAGCCCCGTCTGGATAAAGGGACGGATAGGATGCCATTTCCGGCCCCAATATCGAGAACACGCCAACCCGGTTCGGTTGTGGACAGTAAAATCTCGATTATTCTTTGGTGATACTGGGTATGCTCCACCCAGAGTTTGTACCATCTCGCATAGCCATCCCAGAACTTAACCGATGCTACCTGCTTACATACAGTGCTATCTAAATTTGCCTTCATCAATCCTTCCTCAAATAAAAAAACCACGGAGGGTCTCGTTTCTACGGGACTTAAAACCTCCGTGGTTTCGATGTCAGCCAAATAAAAAAGCCACGAATATAGTTCTTCCAACCCGAACCTTCGTGGCTCTGAGTCTGGGTCTTTTGTAATCGATCTTATCTCTTTTGTCAAGACAAATTTCTCCTGACAACGGAAAAGCTTTTTTAAATGGATGGTCTCGGTTATATGGTTCTAATTGAAAGAAAAGAATCGAAATTACGATTCTACAATCGGAGAGGCTTGACGGTTAAATGGGTTAGTTCGCATAGCCAATGAAAAAAGATATGGATAATTTGCCTTCAAGTACTCCATGTAGTTTAGCCATTCTTTAACTATTAAATTGTAAACTCTTACCATATCCCCTGCGATATGCCTTTGATCGCTTTCAGGGAGGTGGCTCGGATCTTTTCGATAAGCAAGCTCTTCGGTCAGGTGAAAGACAGCCCGCAGGAGGTCCGTAAAGGACTCATGTTCTAACAGGGAAGGGTTTTCTAATAAGCGTATTAGAAAATCCCTTCGCACCAGGAGAAATTCCTTCAAGAATCCCAAATCAGATTTGGAAATTTCGATATCGTATTGAGACTTTTTAAGATGGTCACTGACTACTTGAAAGTCCTGATGCGTCCATTTTTGAGTAATGTTTAATCCTTTTCGAATCTCTTCAGACTTGGGATCTAAATCGACAAATATTCGGATCAGCTCAATTCCTGCCTCACTAAAGAAGACCCCGATCACCATGTTCAATTTTTGTATCCGGGACAGTTTTTCGCGTCGGCTCAACATGATCTCCGTACTGTTCGCGATAACCCCCAGAAAGGTTCCCACCCCAGCAATGATCAACAGAATCGCAAAGACTTTGCCTGCCGTAGTGATCGGATGAACATCCCCATAGCCCACCGTAGCGATGGTCACGATGATGTAATAAAAGGCATCGATGAACGGTCGATTCTCAAGATAGATAAAGACGAGGGTACCGAAGATCAAGACCGCGAAAAAGATCATCAAGTTGATGGTTAAGCGAAAGCGGAGGGGATCATGCGTCATCGTTTTTGAAGCTCCGAACTTCAATGGATAAAGTCTCACTTCATCTCAGGGCACCTTTTAGCCATAGTTTGCGATGAAGGCAAGGAGGGCATGAAAGGCGGCACTGAAGAAAAGGACGATTCCAGTTCTCTTATGGACTCCAAAAGGGACCTTAACCCATCGAAGCCCTGAGCTGATTTGAAATAGAATTAAAAGCATGTTTAGAATACCTAAAATCAGAATCATTGAGATGCCTCCGACTGTTATTTCTCATCCTTTATAAGGTGTTCCTATAAGGCTAAATGGTTACTTCACACTGATCCGATGTATTGCGGGGCCTCGACTGCCGTGTTTGTTACAACTGGCCTCTGCGATGACCTCCATATCCTCCTCTACTTTTATCTTGATCTCCCTGGTAAATTGCGCTGCTTCGGGTCGCTTATCCGTAGTGTAATCCCAGCGAGCAATCTCTTTTTTATTTGCAATCACTTTGAGCCACTCTGTGTAATGAGACGAACTATTGGCATTGTGCGTCACGGTGATACGGAGAGGGACTTCTGTTCCTTTGTCAACCTTAGTGGGGCCTTCGATCGAAACGGCTGACTTATCGGCGAATGCAGAATTGATCTGAAAGGACAGGATTGCAAGGATTAACACTCCAAAAGCGATTGATTTTTTCATCTTTTTGCCTCCCAATAATAGATTGGTAAATACTTATAAAAAATTAATAACTCATAGCATTTATTTCCGTCAAGGGAATTGCATTTTCCATGGTGGGTGACCGATTGATAATTAGAGAGAGGTGCACGGACCCTCCGTCACCTCTCTCCAAATGATTATGAATGATTTGTTGGGGGGGAACATTTCTTCAAACACCGGCCCCCTCCCGCTTTTCCGATCAAATTTACTTTGCTGTCGTTTTGGCCCATTCCTCTTGAGACATCTTGGCCAATCGTTCAACTTCTTTTATGTCCAGCCTTTCTCTTTCATCTTCTTGATCAGGCATTCTTTCGTCCTTCGATCTAATTCGGAATCATTCCAGTTTTCAGATTAATAGGATAAGTCAGGATATCTGCAGTAAGGGTCTTCTTCAAGGTAGTTGCCGGTCAGGGCAAGGGCTAAACTTCGGCAACCACGGCAATCTTTCATTTCACAACTTCTGCACTTTCCTTTGAGATTTTCCTTTTTCCTCAACGTCTCCAATATTTCTGATTCCTCCCATATCTGCTTCAAAGGAGTTTCCAAAAGACTCCCAATTGAAATGGGAAACCTTCGACAGGGAAAAACAGTTCCCTCCGGCATGATGCAAATACCGTCCACTCCAATAACACAAGGAGCGCCAAGCAGTACAGGGTCCTCCCCATTAAAATGGATCTGGAATGCTTGATAGGTAGGAAGGGAAAGGTTTTCAAGGTCGGCCTTGAAAAGATCTAAAAGCCTTCCAATCATTTCTCCCCATTCTTCTCGGCTGAGTACTTCGTTTTTGATCTCTTTTCCCCTCCCCAAGGGAATAAACCGTTCAATGATTACTCCATCTACATTCAAATCCTCACAAAGCCGGATGAAATTTGAAAGATCGTTATAATTTCTTCTCATCACGGTGAACATCATTATGAATTCAAAGGGGTTTTCCTTTTTGATCGATGTGATATTCTTGATTACATTTTTAAACGTCCCTGACGACCGAATTGAATCATTGATCTCCGGAGTGGATCCGTCCAAAGAGACTTTAATCTTTTTTAATTTGGAAATGGAGGAGAATCGATTGACTACTTCCTGATTAAGTAGGAGGCCATTGGTGATGACAGCTAATTCTTCAACAGACGATTTCTGATCCAATTCCTTCAAGAGAGGAAACAACTCAGGTTTTAAGAGAGGCTCTCCTCCAGTAAGGTGGATACAAGCGGTTTGATCCCACTCGCTGATCGTAGTAAGTAAATGGTCTGATATTTTTTTGAGATCTGATTGATTGAGGTCATTTCCTTTCGAAAAATTATCCTGATAACAATGCTTGCAACGAAGATCACAAAGATTGGTGATGTGCCATTGAATATGGAACGGGTCCTTCACCACTCCTCCCTTGACATCCAAATGATTCCCGTCATCCACCTAACGGATTATCCCTTCCTTGGCCTTTCTCCCAGGGTCACCTTCACCTCCAGATAATTTCCCTTCCGATATACTTTTAGAAGGATGGACTCGCCTGGTTTTTTCTCACGAATATATTGGATCAACTCGTCATTGGTCTTGATCTCTTTCTGATCCGCTTTAACGATAATATCGCCACCTACGAGTACGATCATATTCCCAACCTGAACTCTTTGATCTCCTCCTTTCAAACCGGCCTTATCTGCAGGGCCTCCCTTTACCACCTCAGAAATCATCGCCCCTCGCTCTATTTTAAGCTTGAGATACTTTGCCATCTCTGGGATGAGAGACTGAATGGTCGCACCGATATACGGATAGGTGACATAACCTTTTGAGATCAACTCTGGGATCACTCGTTTTGCCGTATTCACAGGAATAGCAAAACCAATGCCCACATTCCCACCGGTAGGGCTGATGATGGCACTATTAATTCCAACAATTTCTCCCTCTGAGTTAAGCAAGGGGCCTCCTGAGTTTCCTGGGTTAATGGCGGCATCCGTCTGAATTACGTCCTCTATCAACGTCCCCGCTTCGGAGCGGATAGTGCGCCCCAGAGAGCTAATAATGCCTGTGGTCAATGTTCGCTGTAAGCCGAAGGGGTTTCCAATGGCTAAGACCTTCTGTCCGATTTTCAAACTTTTTGAATCCCCCATTGGTATCACCTTCAATTTTTCCTTAGGAGCGTCAATCCTGATCACAGCCAGGTCATTGTCCGGATCTGACCCAATTAACTTGGCCGGCCATTTCGATCCGTCCGCCAAGGTCACCTCTAATTTTTGGGCATTGGCCACCACATGATAGTTAGTCAAAATATGACCTTTTGTATCAATGATCGAGCCGGACCCTGAGCCCTGAGTTGGAAAGGCATTAAAGAAAAAATCCAATTGCACAGCTGTGCTGATCACATTGACCACTCCATCTGCTACCTTCTCATAGACAGCGATATTATTCTTTTCGTCCTCCGTAATTGAGAAGGACACTTCTACGCTGAAAAGAGAGAGGAGAAGGACCAGTATACCGATAAAGACCTTCTTCGATATTTTTCTAAGAATCATTTTTCGCCTCCTTGGACTTCAACCCTAAAGGGTTGAGTTACGGAATTATTGAATTGTATCTCAGGGCTTTAGCCCTGATACATCAGCCCTGAAGGGCTGAGTTACATCTTATCTCTAACAATCCCATAATTTAGATCCTGGGAAGCCCTGCTTCATCAAAGAGGCCTTCGAAAAGTGGACCGCTCAGGTATCGTTCTCCTGAATCGGGTAAGATCGCGACGATCGTCTTTCCATCGAATTCACCGCTCTTGGCCAGCCTCAAAGCAACAGCCATGGCTGCCCCGCAACTGACGCCCGAAAGGATCCCCTCTTCACGGGAAAGCCTTCTCGCATGTTCGATCGCCTCTTCACTGGTCACCTTCTCCACACGGTCCACCATGGACAAATCCAGCGTATCCGGGATGAACCCAGCACCAATTCCTTGAATTTTATGGGGACCGGGCTTGAGCTCCTGACCTGCCAGCCGTTGGGTAATCACAGGGCTTTCAGCCGGCTCAACCGCAACACTAAGAATCTTTTTCTTCTTTTCTAACTTGATATATCTTGAAACTCCTGAAATCGTGCCTCCTGTCCCCACTCCTGAAACGAACACATCAATGCTCCCGCCGGTCTGTTCCCAGATCTCTGGGCCTGTGGTCTTGAAATGGATTTCCGGATTGGCCGGATTTTTAAATTGCTGGGGCATATAGTATTTCGAATCTGATGCGGCGATTCGTTCGGCCTCCTCGACCGCCCCTCTCATTCCTTTGGACCCTGGTGTCAGAATGATGTTCACACCGAAAATAGCAAGCACTTTCCGCCTCTCCATGGACATCGTCTCGGGCATCGTGACATTCAGTTGATATCCTTTTGCAGCCGCTACATAGGCCAATGCGATGCCTGTATTTCCACTTGTTGGTTCAATGATCTCCATTCCGGGTTTAAGCAATCCCTTCTTTTCTGCCGTCCAGATCATATTGGCTCCGATTCGACACTTGACGGAATAGGCAGGGTTACGACCTTCGATCTTCGCTAAAATTGTTGCTTGAAGTCCCTGGGCCATTCGATTGATCCGGACCAGAGGGGTGTTGCCAATGGAAAGTGAATTGTCATCAAAAAATTGAGCCATATACATCTCCTTTCTGAGCCCCTTCCCCCGTCCCTCTTCCCAGGGGGGAGAGGAGAAGAGTGAGGGAAGTATTTTATATCGGTGGTTTAAACCTCTTGAGTCTTAGTGCATTTGAAACCACCGTCACCGATGAGAACGCCATTGCCCCAGCAGCGAAGATGGGATTGAGAAGAATTCCGAAGAATGGAAAAAGAACTCCTGCCGCTACGGGGATGAGGAGGGTGTTGTAAGCAAAGGCCCAGAAGAGATTCTGTTTGATATTCCGAATGGTCGCCTTGCTCAAGGCGATGGCCGTCACGATCCCTCTCAGATCACCACCGATCAAAGTAATATCCGACGACTCCATCGCTACATCGGTTCCTGTTCCAATCGCAATCCCTACATCAGCCTGAGCTAAAGCAGGTGCATCATTGATTCCATCCCCTACCATCCCAACCTTCCTGCCATCCGACTGAAGCCGCCTGACCTCTTCTGCCTTCATTTCAGGAAGAACTTCTGCGAGTACCTGGTCAACTCCAATCTGATTTGCAATGGCTTTGGCGGTTCGTTGGTTATCACCTGTAAGCATCACTACTTCCAACCCCATTCGGTGGAAGGCTTCCACAGCCTTCTTAGAGTTTTCCTTTAATGTATCGGCAACGGCGATGATACCCGCAGCCTCCCCATCTACCGCCAAAAATATGGAGGTCTTTCCTTCACTGGAAAGCTGTTCTGCTTTATTTGATAAACCATTTAAATTCACTTTTTTTTCTTCCATCAACCTTAAATTTCCAAGGAGGACTCTTTTTGAACCGATCGTTGCCTCGATGCCGTGTCCTGCAATGGCCTGGAAGTTTTTCGAATTCAAAAGGCTTAAATTCTCTTCTTTTGCCTTTTTAACGATGGACTCTCCCAAGGGATGTTCTGATCCTTTCTCTGCAGAGGCGGCCAATGTCAAAATTTCTTTCTTTGAAAACTTTCCAGACTCAATAATATCTGTTACCGAAGGTTCGCCTTTAGTCAATGTTCCGGTTTTATCTAAGACAATGGTATTTAATTGATGAGCGGTCTCCAGAGCCTCTGCCCCTCGAATCAAAATTCCATTTTCTGCGCCCTTTCCTGTCCCCACCATAATGGAGGTAGGGGTCGCCAATCCCAAAGCGCAAGGGCATGCGATGATGAGCACAGCCACAAAGTTGAGAAAGGCATAGGTGAGTGCCGGATGAGGACCGAAGAAATACCAGACGATGAAAGTGAGGATGGCAATGGAGATGACAACTGGGACGAAATAGCTGGCAATGACATCGACCATCCGGGCAATCGGAGGTTTCGATCCCTGCGCTTCTTGAACCAAGCGGACAATCTGGGAAAGAACCGTATCCTTTCCGACCTTGGTCGCCTCAAATTTAAATGTCCCGGTCTTATTGATCGTCGCACCAATAACAGAATCGCCTGCTTTTTTCTCAACGGGTAAAGATTCCCCTGTTACCATGGATTCATCGACAGAGGAGTAACCCTCTTTGACGATTCCATCTACAGGGATTTTCTCCCCAGGACGAACTATCACTATATCTCCTGCAACAACTTCTTCAACCGGAATATCTACTTCGTTTCCGTTTCGAATGACTCTGGCTGTCTTGGGCTGAAGGCCGATCAACTTTTTAATTGCTTCCGAGGTTTTCCCTTTTGCCCTCGCTTCTAAGAATCTTCCAAGAAGGATGAGGACGATGATCGCCGCAGAGGTATCGAAATAGACATCCATCATTAAACCTTTGACCATGATCCGATGTGGAAAAAAAGTTACGATGAGACTGTAAAGATAAGCCGTTGAGGTCCCCACAGCGATCAAAGTATTCATATCACTGGTCTTATTCTTGAGTGCCTTCCAGAATCCAACATAGAACTGCAGTCCTGCCCAGAACTGGACAGGAGTGGCAAGCAAAAACTGGAGGAAGAAATTCGTCTCACGAGAGAGACCGATCCTCTTCTCAAGGAAAGGGGTGCCATACATGAGTAGGAGGATGGGGGCAAGAAGAATGGCACCGAGGATAAACTTCCACTTGACTCTTGAGAGCTCGGCCTCTCGGGTAAGCCTCTCTTTCTCAACGATATCTTCCTCTTGTAGTGTCGAATCTCCGACTTTTACTTCGAGAACCTGATAACCGGCTTTTTCAATTGCCTTCTTAAGATCTTTAAGGGACACGGCCTCGGGGACATATTCGACCATGGCCCTTTCTGTGGCTAAATTCACGTCCGCCTGAACCACTCCTTTTACAGAACTCAGAGCCCTCTCCACTTTCTTGACACAGGAGGCACAGGTCATCCCTTGAATGGGAAGCATCGCCTTTTCGATTTTTGCCCCATATCCTAAGCTTTTCACCTTATCGATTAAATGAGAAACATCGGTCTGGCCGGGATGAAAGAAGACCGTGGCTTTCTCTGTGGCAAAGTTGACGGTTGCTTTAGATACTCCTTCTATGTTGGCCAAGCCTTTTTCAACCCTTGCCGCACAACTGGCGCACGACATTCCGGAGATGGGAAGGTCTATACGTTCTAAGCCTTTTCCAGAATCTTTGGACTCCATTGAATATCTCCAAAACAATTTGCACAAAAAACATGTCAATGGTCGAAAGGTTAGGGTAACGATGCCAGTTTCGTTATAGGGTCAAGTTATTCATCTTTAAAATCTTTAGGACGTAATCCTTTTACCTTACACCATACGGGCTTCCTAACCTTCACCCACAGACAACTTACTTAACTTCATAATATATTCCAGCAGTCCTCTTTTCTTCCCCTATCTTAAAAAGGATCATTACCTGATACTTACCCTTCTCCGGAAGGTTGAAATAGGCATCATAACTTTTCATCTCACCCTCATACTTCAACGTCTTAATCTGATCTTTGCCTTTTGGATCGACCACCTTCATATTGACCTGGGCATTGGGAATTTCTTTCTGACCCTTTTCGTCTTTCAGGATGACAGTAATATTATGAGTTGTTCCAGGTTCAATATCCTCCTTCATCTTCATATCCTTGAGCATCTTCTTATGCTCCTTATTGTCCATGATCTGGAAAGTAACCTTCACTCCCTCCACGATGACCTCTTTTGTGTCCATCTTCATCGCCGACGCCCCATGGCTATGGCTATGTTGAGCCAAAGAAAGTGAAGTAAAGCAAAGCAAACTTAAAATCGACATCCCCGAAAATGATACAAATTTTCTCATTACAAATGCCTCCTTTTAATTTTCCCCCATTCGTTTAAAAATTTTAGACTATTTATACATTAAATATATTCACTGGTATCTCCAATTCAAGCATGTTTGACGAACCAATTGAAATCATTGATTAAATTTTTATGACGGGTGCCTTTAATTTTCCTTTTTTCAACTGTCTTTCTTTCACCAGGGCAAAGATGACAGGTGTGATGATTAACACATGAATGGTCGAAGTCAAAAGCCCTCCAATAATAGGAGCGGCAATAGGTTTCATCACGTCAGCCCCCACCCCGCTTGACCACATGATGGGCACCAGGCCAATCAAAGTCGTTCCAACGGTCATCAACTTCGGTCGAAGGCGAAGGATGGACCCTTCCATCGTTGCTTCGTGGATATCCTGCCGTGTGACCTCTCCTTTCATCAGACGTGTATTTAATGCCTCATGAAGATAAATGATCATCACCACCCCTGTCTCCACGGCTAATCCGTAGAGGGCGATATAACCCACCCAGACCGCCACACTGAAATTGTAACCCAGAAGGTATTGAAGGATCACTCCCCCTGTCATGGCATAAATGACAGCGATCATTAAAATGATAGATTCTGAAACAGAGTGGAAGGTCATATAGAGGAGAATAAAGATGATAAAAAATACAATAGGCAATAAGACCCTCAATCTCTCTTTTGCACGCAGTTGAAATTCATATTGACCGCTCCATGAGAGGGAATATCCTGGCGGGAGTGTTAACTTTTCTCTGATTATCTTCTTTCCCTCTTCCACATATCCCCCGATATCCCTTCCTGTAACGTCGACAAAAACATATCCCGTGAGCATGGCATCTTCATCACGAATCATAGCTGGGCCTGTGGTCATGCTGATGTCAGCCAGTTGAGCTAATGGAATGTGAGTTACCCCTGACCCAGAACTTCCTATCTGCTGCATTCCTGAAGAAGCTTTTATTCTTACGGGAACTAAAATTCTTTTCACCTTCTCGATATCATCTCGAAGTTCTCTTAGATAACGAATGTTGATGGGGTACCGTTCTCTTCCTTCGACGGTACGAGTGATGGTCATTCCTCCTAAGGCGGTTTGGATTACCTCCTGAACCTCTCCGATCGTTAGACCATACCGGGCAATGGCATCTCGATTTATCTTGATATCTGTAAAATATCCTCCTGCGACCCTTTCCGCATAAGCACTTCTTGTCCCAGCCATCTCCTTCAAAATCATCTCGATGTGGATGCCGAGTTCTTCGATCGTCTTCAAGTCCGGCCCAGAAATCTTGATCCCTACCGGTGTCCGGATCCCCGTACTCAGCATATCAATCCTCGCCCGAATGGGCATGGTCCACGCATTCTGAAGCCCAGGGAATTGCATTTTTTTATCCATCTCCTCTACGAGTTCTTCATAAGTTCGTTTGCGGAAGGTTCCGAAAATCTTCTCTGCCGCTGGTCTTAGGACTTCAGGGAGGCAGGAATAATCTTTTTTCACTTCTGTCCACTGATCTCTCGGCTTAAGATGGACGGTCGTCTCCATCATACTAAAGGGAGCTGGGTCTGTAGATGTTTCGGCTCGTCCTGCCTTGCCGAAAACGGTTTTAACCTCAGGGAAACTTTTTAGGATTTTATCCTGGACCTCAAGAAGCCTCCCTGCCTCGGTCACTGAAATCCCAGGACTTGTGACAGGCATATAAAAAATTGTCCCCTCATAGAGGGGGGGCATGAATTCACTTCCAATCCTGAAGAGAAGGAAAATACTTAAGGGGATCAAAAGAAAGTTGATGAGGAGGGACATCTTTTTGTACTTCAGGACCAAACGGATCACTGGGTCATAAAATTGTTTGAAAAATCTTGAAACCGGATTTCCAGATTCCGGTTTGAGACGTTTTCCCTTTAAAAAAATCGTCATCAATACAGGAACGAGAGTGATCGCTAAGATGGAAGAGGCTGCCATGGCGAAGGTTTTGGTAAAAGCCAGGGGCCGGAACAATCTTCCTTCTTGGGCCTCGAGTAAAAAAACAGGAATAAAAGAGATGATAATAATTGCCAGGGCGAAAAAGATGCCTCGCCCTACCTGTTGACAGGCGCGCACCACGGTAATCCAATGATTTTTTCGATCTTCGTCCGTGCCCTCGGAAAGATGGCGATACCCGTTTTCCACCATCACAATGGATGCATCCACCACCACACCGATAGAAAGAGCAATTCCTCCTAAGGACATGATATTGGAAGTGATTTTTAAGAGGTACATGGGAATAAAAGAAATGGCCACCGCGATGGGAAGAGCAAAGATTGGAACCAAGGCAGATTGAAAATGGAAGAGAAAGATGATGATGACTAGGCTGACGACTATGATTTCCGTGAACAGCGTTTTTTGAAGGTTTTTGATAGAGAGACGAATGAGTTCAGAACGATCATACGTGGGAATGATCTTTACTCCTTCAGGAAGTCCGGGGCTGACCTCTTCGATCTTGGTTTTTATCCGATTGATCACATTGAGGGCATTTTCACCAAAGCGCATTACCACGATGCCACCGACCACCTCCCCCTTTCCGTCGAGTTCAACAATTCCTCTTCGAATTTCGGGACCCAATGTGACCCGGGCGATATCACGGAGAAGGATCGGTGTCCCTCGACTATTCCCTACAGCAATTTTCTGGATATCTTCTACAGATCGGATATATCCCCTACCTCTGACCATGTATTCCCTGCCACCCAATTCCAGAAGTCTCCCCTCCACATCATTATTCGACATCTTCACTCGATCGATGACTTCCTGTATGGAAAGGCCGTAGGCTGACATTCGATTAGGATCGATTTGGATCTGATACTGTTTGACAAATCCTCCGACACTTGCAACCTCCGCAACCCCTTCCACGCTGGCCAAGGCATAACGGAGGTACCAGTCCTGTAGGGTTCGGAGAGAGGCAAGGTCATATTTTCCTTTTTCATCCACTACCGCATAGGTATAAACCCATCCCACACCTGTGGCATCTGGTCCAAGAACGGGATTGACGCCTTCAGGAAGCCTTCCTGTAATTTGTTGCATATATTCCAGGACCCTGGATCTTGCCCAATAGATATCTGTTCCATTTTCAAAAATGGCATACACATAAGAAAATCCAAAATCGGAGAAACCCCTGACCGTCTTGACCTTCGGAGCAGAGATCAAGGCGGAGACAATGGGGTAGGTCACCTGGTCTTCGACAAGATCTGGGCTTCTGCCTTCCCATGTCGTAAAGACAATCACCTGAACATCAGAGATATCCGGTATCGCATCGAGGGGAATGTTCTTAATGGCATAGACCCCTCCCAACATCAACAATAAGACAACGGTAAACACAAGGAAACGATTTTTTGCACAGATCTCGATGACCTTCTCAATCATCTCCTCCCCCGACCACGATCAACACCTATTCCCATTTAGCGAACCCTCTTCTTTTTCCACTAATGGGAATGGCTCATCCCTCCAACGGCTTCTTTAAACTTCGATTCTGAGTCGATGAGAAAATTGGCACTGGTCACCACACGTTCTCCTGACTTCAGTCCCTCAATCACCTCATAGTAATCTTCCACCTTTATTCCAACCTTGATTTCCTTAGGTTCAAAATAGCCAGACCCTTTATCGACAATCACCATCTGCCGAAGACCTGTGTCAATCACTGCGCTTTCAGGAACCGCTAACTTTTTCCCCAATCGAACCTTCATTTCCACATTGGCATACATTTCGGGTTTGAGCTTTTGATGAGAATTCGGAATTTCGAACCTTACCTTTGCGGTCCGAGTCTCTGGGTTAAGAGAAGGGTAGATATAGACGGCTTTCCCCGTGAAGGTTTCTCCAGGAAGAAATGAGAGTTGGATGGAGGCCTGCTGTCCTAATCGTATCAATGGAATCTCATATTCATAAATATCTGCATATAGCCAAACGACTGAAAGGTCAGCTAACTTATACAGGGTCATTCCAGGCATCACATTCATTCCTCGATAAGCCGATTTTTCCAATACAAATCCACTAAAAGGAGAGAAGAGAGTGAGGGTCTTTTTAGATTGGCCACTCTCCTCTAACGCCTTGATCTGATCGTCACTGATGTCCCAGAGTTTAAGACGCCGCCTGGCAGATTCTGCCAGAGCGTCACCACTCCCCGCGACTTCTGGAAAGGGACTTTTGGCTAAATCTTTTTTGGCTTGGAGGGCGATCAGGTACTCCTCCTGTGTGGAGACCAGTTCCGGGCTGTAAAGGGTGAGAAGGGGTTCCCCTCTATGGACAAACTTGCCCGTAAAATCAATATAGAGGTCCTCAATCCAGCCTCCGATCTTCGGAGAGATGGTGAATATCCTTTTTTCATCATAATCGATCCTCCCCACAGTCCGGATGAGTTTCTCCAGGGATTTCATCTCTACCATTCCAAATTTGACTCCTATCAATTGCTGCCTTTCTGGAGAAATCTGAACTGTCCCAGCAGCGATTTCCTGCATCTTCCCTTCCTTCTGAATTGACTCCAGGGTCAAGCTTTTCATATCCATGTCATCCGCTTTTATTACTTTCTGTTTTCTCTCCTCTTCATGTTCTTTATAAGTGGTGGTTTCTTTTCCGCAACCCAGGAGCAGCCCAGGAAGGATTAAAAAAAGAGCCAGATCAACCCACTTTTTCATCTTTCTTTCCCCCTTTCAAAAGATGACTTCCCAACCACTGCCCCCAAGTTAGCAATATTTTTTTCATATTCATTCAATGCTTGATGATATTCCAATTCATATTTATAAAGTGTCATTTGACTATCCAGTAAAGTCATAAAATCGGCCTTGTTCACCCGATAAGCACTCATGGCCGAATAAATTTGAAGGTTTGCCTGAGGAATAATCCCCGTTCGATAGAGTTCTATTTGTTTCTCGCCTCGTTGAACCATCGATGCCATCTCCGTAATCATAAAAAAGATTTCGTTCTTCATGGCACGATATTGAGCCTCCCAGCTTAATAAATCAGCCTTCGTTTCAGCCACCTTTCGACTCTGCTTTGAGTTATAGAAGATAGGGATGTTTATCTCTATCATCCCCGTGAGCATATCTCGCCGTTTTATGGGAGTACCATCGCTCTCTCTCGTGTTGTCTCTCTGGCCATAGGCAAACTTCAAATTAAAGTCAGGATAATATTCGATCTTGGCAAGGGCATGAGCCTTCTCTTTTGATTCGATCATTTTCTTCATCCCTTTCAAGGTGGGATTCGTCACCAACGCCATTTTCTGAAGTTCTTCAATGGCGAAAGACCATTTCCTAAAAGACACCTCTTCAGGCTCTCCCATCGGCGATTCAGGAGGTCGACCGAGCAAAATGTTCAGCCTTGCCTCGAGAGATTTTTTACGTTGACTCAGCATTAGGAGTTCGTCCACCATCTTGGAAACTTCTACATGGGCCTTGAATAAGTCCTGTTGAATTCCTTCTCCTGTAGCATATCGGGCTTCAGCAATTTTGGCAAAATCCTCCAAAATTCTTTTGTTCCTTTGAGTGACTTGTGTAGCTCGGTAGACGTGAGAAAGGTCGTAATAAGCTGCTTTCACCTCTTTATTAATCCGTAGGATTTTTTCCTCAATCTCGGCGGAAACAACTTCAGCTTCCTTGGAAGCCAACTCCCTCATCAAAAGTTTCTTTCCTGGAAAAGGAAATCTCTGTGAAATTGAAAGTTCTTTCATCGTCATATCTTCATTCTTAAAACTAAAATTAGTAGGTAAACTGACCACCCCGAAACCCAACATCGGATCCTCCCAAGCAGAGGCTTGAGGTATTTTTTCCTTGAAGACTTCCCATCTTTTTTTTACGGCTGAAATTTCCGGATTATTTTGGATCGCTTCTTCAATGAACTCGTTCAAATTTATAAAAGGCTTTTCCGATTGAGGATATAAATGGAGAGGTAGGAGATTGAAAAAGAAAACCAGCATCGTTAAATAAAAAAATCTTAACATCCTTCACCACCTTCTTTCTGGATTATGCGGTATTGTTTCCTTTAAAAATTAAATTGTCTTTATCGAGATAGATACCTATAAATTTATTCCATGAGTTCATCATCTCATATATTCTAAGACCCTTTGTGTATGAAATAAAAAGCTCTTGACCTTTTGGCTAAACCTTAAGGGGGGTGAAGGTTTTAGCAATTTGGGAACCCAATTTTTTTAGGCCCCTGGTCAAGAGCTTTTTTATCTTTTGGCAAAATTATTGAAACTAAATCATTTAGAAACGGCTTTTGAGGAAACCCCACCATCCTTTTTAATTATAATCGAAAAAGAAATAATGTAAACAAAAAAATTGCAAACCAACTTGAGGTTGGAATGAAAGGCTCATCCTCTATGAGATTGCATTTTTGGATTTCCATTCGGGAGCCGAATCAGGAAAGCGGTTTACTATTGTTCAATCAAACAGTTTATTAAAGAAATCACTTCAGGACTCTTCCAATCCCTTGGGCCTATTGCTTTTCCCACCATGAACCCTCTTTTATCAATTAAAAATGTGGCCGGAATACCCTTGACTTTAAAGCGTTCAAGAGTTTCACCCTTGGAATCGATTAAAACGGTAAAAGTGTAAGCATACTTATGGATAAATTCCTTTACAGGTTTTATCCCACCATAGTCCACAGCAATCGCTAACAAAACAAATTTTTTTCCTTTAAACTTTTGGTGCAAAACCTCTAAGGAGGGCATTTCTTCTTTACAAGGGCTACACCAGGTGGCCCAAAAATTGAGAAAAATGACCTTTCCCTTGAATTGTTTTAATTCAACCTTTTTACCCTCTAAGTCTTTTAAAGAAAAGTACGGGGTTTTTTGATCGCCTTTGATAGGAATCATTTTGATCGCCGATAGGAGGTCCTCTTCTGCTCCCTGCAGCGGGAGATGAAAGATTAAAAGAAGAAGGATCACTCCCCAAAAATGGAAAAGAATTTTTCTCTTCATCGTTCCCATAAGAGCTTTTTAATAATGTTTGCTCCAATTCGATAAGTTTGATCTTCTCTCGGGGGAATATAACTGAGAGCCCTACGTGGATTGAACTCGGTCAGGTCCATGCCCGCCAAGCGAATTCCATTCCATAAGAGAGTTCTAAGAAATTCGATGAGGCGATATATTTGTATCTCGTTCATCCCCTGCCGCTCAAGAAATCGCACCCCTTCCACTCCATTTCGGGCTCCAATATCCATGTCAATAGAAATGTAGACATAAGGGCTTTGGATCTGGGTCAGGATATTTTTAATTTTAGAAGGAGATACCAAAAAATCATTCTTAGTCAAGAGGGTGACACCTCTCCGTTTCAGTTCAGAAAAGAGATTGACATAGTTTTTTATCCTTGGATCTTTAATACGAAAGGCATGTTTGGGAGGATAATCATTGATCCCGATGAGATACAAGTTTTGTGGTTTCAAGACTCCTTCTGCTAACAGATAATAAAGAAAGGAACTTGCATTATAAGAATCCGGTCGATCATATAGGAAAGGATCATTTCGGTCGTGCACGGTCTCCGGATTGGTTTCAATATCGTATTGAATCATTCCAGCCATCACAGACATAGGGATGGCATCGGTGTGACTATCCAGGACAACTAAAGAGACGTCTTTGGGTTTATACAACTCCACCAATTTTTTAAATGCCCCTCCGGTTAATGAGTGATCTACTGCCAACAGGCAGGGAATATCAGGGAAAATCTTTGAAGCGATAAGGTCTCCCACCTGTCGGGCATAAGACTCATAACCTCCTTGGTCCATAAAATCTACAAATGTCTTGGTTGTTATCTTCTGCTGATCTGATATGGAAGGAATGGGACGGAGCCAACCGGGTAAGTCGATGGATCCCCTTTCTATCCAGAGGTCTGGATCCGCTTCTTGGCGAAGGATTTCCATAATTCCATCATAGGGATCGTCGAGGACTCCCCTTGCCCCTTTCAGCGCAAGCTTCTCTTGGATGGAGTCATGTCTTTCATCACCATCTAAAGGGCAACCCAAGAATATGATCTTTTTTTTTGAATCATTATGCATCACTTTATTTTAGAAACACCTCTCCCATTTCCTTTTCCCTGTTACAAGTCAAGACGGGAGAGGTTCTTCCTATTTGAAAAAATCATCTCTTGCTTTTTTAAGCTGCAGGATGTTTTCCAGGGGTGAACGTGGAGCGATACCACACCCTGGACACAGAAAATCTGTCCCGTTCTCGAGGGCCTTCATGGCTTCTTTATAAGTCTCGTCTGGAGTGCCACTGAACAGGGTGGTGGCCGTGGCGACATTTCCAAAAACTTTTACACCCTTCTTATGGGCGATCTCCACCGCTCGTTTCAGGTCAGCCTTCTCTTCAATGCTGATGCCCACTGCACCGGTCTCGCACATGAGTTCAATGATGGGGTCGGTATTGGCACAGATATGAAGCACTATCGGGCCTTTTACCTTACTGACAATTTCTTTTTCAACAGGTAACACAAATTTCTCCCACAATCTCGGGCTCAAGAGGGCAGGTCCAGAGGTGGGCTCAGCATAGACATAATAATCCGCACCCTGGTCAAAAGCAAAGTTGGCTGCCGCAATGGCAGCCTGTTTTGTCACATCTAAGACTTTAAAAACAGCCTCCGGTTTTTTCATGCACCATTTCATAAACTGTTCTGTCCCAACCAGATTGGCCGCACAGGTAAAAGCCCCCTCCGATTCTCCAAACATAGCAAGCTCTTCTCCAATCTTTTTCTTAAGAAGTTTTAAATTCTCTCGATAAACAGGGAATCTGCCTTTTTCGAGAAAATTGGATGGGAAGGCGAGGTGATCCAAACTCTCTGCATAAGGGTGACCTTTCACAGAATATTGGAGGTCGATCTTCGGGGTACCCAGTTTGCAACCCAATGCCTCGCTCAGAGGTAAAATATCCCACCCCATGGCTTTGACCCATTCGAACCCCCCATATTGATGTCCTGCATAAGCGAGCTCGGTCATGGCCACCGGGTCGGTATCCGCAAGTGGTCTTTCATAGCCGCATTTTTTCATGAAATCAACCACCCCATACGTGGTCGTGCAACCCACCGGAGTCTTATCCACCTCTTTTCCGGCCAACCTGTTCATGAATCTTTCTTTGAGTGTCATCGCTGCCATTGGATTCTCCCCCTTTTAATATTTGTTATCGAATCATACCATAAAATTAAGAATGGATACAAGGGTCGAAAGGGGATTGGACGGGATTCAGGGGATTAGCGAAATGGGTTTTCAATCCATCTTCCGTGAAATTTTTTTAAATGCTTTTCAGCATCTTCTCGGTTCGAAAATACATGGAACCGATTCCTATTATGGGGAACCGTGACTACCTCACTCTCAACATAGAATGCCTCAGCGGCACTGATCCTTTTCCCTGAAATTTCGTCTACCACCTGCACGGCTTTCACCTTGTCCCTCAATTCGGAAAAGCTCATGGAGGCGCAGACAATGGAACAAAACTTCTTTTCTGTACCATCTTGAAGAGTAAAATAGACAGCATAGAGTGGCTCGATTTTCACCCCATCGTAATCGCAACGATTCTCTATGGATTTTCTTTCTCCTTTACAACCCGAGACTAAAGAGATCATTATAAAGATGATACAGAGAGCTACCCATCTTTTATTTGAGGTCATCTCAATCCACCAGCAAATGAATGATAAGCATCACCAAAGATGCCAATAAAAAGAAGAAAGCAAACCAATAGATCTTTCTTAAATAGCCGGGCAGTAAATCGGCCGCTTCCCCTCGTTTTCCAAAAAGTTCTGTGGTGAATCCCCACCCTACAGAGAATGTCCCCAAAATGAAAAGCAAGTACATGACGATGCTATCCGGCACATATTGCCAGAGGCAATAAAGACAGTGGTGAAAAGGAAGATGCATCATCGAAGGGGCGAAGACCTCTATTTGAGATATGACGAAAAGGATGCCATTCACCATAGCGAAAAGAAACAAAAAAGCTAATATTCCTCTCCGCCAGGGAACAGTGTTTCCAAGTTTCTTAAATTTTAAAACCAAACCAACCACTCCTATGAGGAGAAGATGAGTAACGAAATAGAGGATTTTAATGGACTGAGCATATTGGGGGCCCAAAAGGGATTCCGGTGTGGTTCGGGTCGGTCGGTTTGCAATATCGGTGACCGTGGTGCAACAGGAGACAAGGGTTCCAGGTGCGATTCCGATCATTAAGAGGATATCTCCAACGGAATCTATCAGCACGAATAGGGAGATTACGGAAAGGAGGAGTAACTTTCTCCCCATCAATGGAGAGGTCTTGGTAGCCCTATCGAGGAAATGGAGAATGAGCCATCCTCCGATTAAGAAGAAGGTGATTGGCTTGAGGTATTCTAAAAATAGAGTGAGGCTTGGTTTCACCTGAGTCACACCGAAGATGCACATGGCCCCTTCAATATCGTGAATGAAACTCTGAAGGGTGCCGTAGAATAGAGGCCAGTTGATCAGCCTGATCAATAATACGATCATCATAATTAAAAGGACCAGATAGGACCGATCTTCCAGAGAAGTTCTTTCCTCTGGTGTGGATGACACCCCCCATTTTTTGTAAAGGAAGAGAGATGAAATTCCTCCCCAAACAGTGAGGAAAACGGAAATAGCGCCAATAAATATCATAGAGATGCTTAGGGCATTTAAAATCATTTGGAATCCCTCTGTTCGATGTTCATGAGTTTCCCATCTTTTAAATCCCCTCTTTCCCCCCTTTGCTAAAGTGGGGTTGGGGGGATTATCTTCGTGTCGATCAGATTCCCATCTTTCAAGAGGAAAATGGTCTCACTGTAATCGAGAAAGACAGGATCATGACTGGAGACGATAATCGTCTTTCCTTTATTTTTTAGGTTCGTGAGAATATCTAAAAGGGTTTTGATCGATTCGGCATCGATGTTAGAGGTGGGTTCGTCAGCAATCACCAGTTCAGGGTCATTGATTAAGGCTCTGGCTATGGCTACCCTTTGCTGTTCCCCTCCAGACATTTGTTCAGGGGCATGATCCAATCTCTTCTCCAATTTCAACTGGATCAGCATTTCTGCCGATCTCTTCCGTCTCTCCCTTTCCATAATTCCAAGGGGGAGTAAGGGGAAGGCGACATTTTCCCAAGCAGGCAGGCGCGGCAAGAGGTTGAAGTTCTGGAAAATCAAACCAATGGTCTTTTGGCGAATTCGGGAAAGCTGGACATCTGAATACTTTGAGATATCCTCTCCATAAAGAAATATTCTTCCATTCGTTGGACGATCAATCGTGCTGATGACATTAAGAAGTGTCGTCTTCCCCGAACCTGAGGGTCCTCGAATCAGAACAAAACGATTCTTAGAAATCTCTAACTCAATCTGATTTAACGCCCGAACCTCTTCCGGTCTTCCCTGGTAATAAATTTTATCGACCTTCTCTGTCCGAATGATCGTTTCCATTAACGCATCGCCTCCACAGGGGGGATCGTAGCCGTTTTCCAGGTTGAATATAGGCTTCCTACCATTGTCAAAACAACGGCAAAGAGAAAAGCCAGAAAGCATGGAAGGGGGAGAAATCTTGAAGGGACTGGAAAGGGAGCCATTAATCCGATCTCTGCGATGAAGAATTGGGCGATGAATGCCCCGTTAAACCATTTCAACCAAACCATTGCCAAGAGGACGGCCAGTGGAGCACTCGTAAGACTTACGATGAGGTTTTCCAAGGCCACCATCTCCATCACCTCTTGCGTTTGCCAGCCGGTTGCTTTAATGACCCCAATCTCTTTTTTCCTCTCTGTCTGGCCAAATCCTGAAACGATCAACAGGGCTGGGATGGCAAGGGCAAAAGCGACTGTATAAAGGGCAGTAAATACACCCGCCTTGTAATTAAAGCCTCTCTGAAAATATCTCTTGACCAGGGTCTTGTCCTGGACCCTCAGAGGGGGCTCAGGTCGATCATGACTGGAAGTTCCTGCCCCCTCCTGAATCTTCTCCGCTAATTTGGTTGCATATCCAGGTCTCGTATAGATGAGAATATCGGTCGCCTTTCCTTTCATTTGGAAAAATTCCGCCGCGTCCTCGAAGGACATCAAAATAAGGTTCGCGCTCCATATCGATGCGTCGGCGTCAAAAAAGCCTGACACCCGAAAGAGTTGCGAGGGATTGATCGAAAGGGAGAAACGGACACCGGGCTGAAGAAGGAATTCTTTTGCCAAGCCTTTTCCTACGATCACCTCCCCTTTTTCACGGAACATCCCTCCTTCCGCCAAACGGATCGACGGGGGAATGTTCTCAGGGAGGATCCCAACAATCGTCGCCAATCGATTGACGAAATAGGTTCTCCCAACGATTCGAGGATAGACCTTAGTGACCCCATCCATTTTTCTAAAACCTTCAAGATAATCCAGGGAGATAGGAGCATTGCTTCCAAAATAGTCCGAGGTCACATAGATGTCGGCCCCCTCCTCCACAGAGATGAGGGATTGGAATTTTATCCCCTCAGAAATGGAAAGGGCTGTCACAAAAGGAAAGAGAACCGCGATGAGGCAAAGAATAAGGACAAGGCTTCGGACCTTATTTCTGAGGATATTCCCAATTGAAGTCAATAAGAAGTTGAGGTGTTTATTCATTCATTTTTTCAAAGACAATTGATTGACCGGTATTTCTTCAAAGTAAGAAACGGTTGCAGTTCGGTCTGGACTGTAAGAGTATCCACCAGGAATGGGCCAGGTGATGGAATCATCCACGGGCTGGATTCGGGGGTCGAAGTTGATAAAATTCCAGATGGGATAGCTAATGGCTCCCATTCCAACCCCTCCTACCATTCTCTGAAAAGTAATCATTTGGTCTGCCTGAACCCTCTTCCAGGAATATTGATCCCATGCCATGGCCAGGATGGTTAGGGTGATCAAAACTATGATAAAGAGTAAGTAGAATCGGATTTTTTTACCCATCAAAAAACCTTCGTCCAACGTTAAAGGTAAGGATGCCCGTTTCGGTTATCGGTAACGGTTAGGTAAAATAATTAAAAGACGATCAACGTAACCTTTTATGAACGATACGGGCTTCTTAACCTTAACCTAATAACCTTTATGTCATGGTTTATTTCATCTGCTCTTTCCAAATCTCTAACGCTTCCTGATAGGTGACGACTTTTCCACCAAATCCTTTCTGAAATTTTTCAGCATTGGCTCTCGTA
>JACAEV010000157.1 GCA_013388645.1 Syntrophaceae bacterium
ATATTATTCATACAAGATCCAACAAAAAATCTTGTGCTTAAAAGGGGATGGACTCTGTTTAAACCTTTCTCTAAAAAGATGGCGTACTGTTCTTCGGCTTGTGGATTCCCGCCAACTGAGGAACCAACGGCAACACCTATTATGTTTTCTTCTAATTTTCCCAAATTTATATTTGAATCTAATAAAGCCATCTTAGAACACACAACACCAAACTGTGAAAATCGGTCCATCCTCCTCGCATTTTTGTGGTTTATATAATCTTTTGTATCAAACTCTTCAACCTCACCAGCAATTTTAGAAGGGTAAGAAGATACATCAAATTGTTGGACTGCTTTAATCCCAGATCGGCCATTGACCAAAGAATCCCAGAAGTTATCTATCCCAATCCCGTTGGGGGCGACTACTCCCACTCCAGTTATAACAACTCTTCTTTCTTTCATAAAATTATTTCCTTTATAAGTATTAAAAATAAATCTTATAAATACTATTTTCTATTCAATTTAAAAAACAAATATATTATCATGACATTTTTGGAATTTGTCAACAATTTTGTACATTTTTAGGGGGCAGTAAATTTTTCTTTTTATTATGACGGATTACAAAGCTCTTGAAGTCATTATGAAATTGTGCTAATTTTATTAATCTATAGAAGGAGTATAATATGCATATCGATGAGAACAAAAAATTTGATAAAAGAAATTTAGAAAAAAATATTAAAAACGGTATTATTTCCAAAAAAGACTACGACCTCTACTTATCTAAGTTGCCGGATGTGAGTGATAAGTTATTTAATCCTGAAGAGGCAACGAATGATTCTGACGAAATTGGATTAAAAAAGGATGAGGAAGGAGCTACTAAAAAACGAGTGATAAAAAAGAAAATTAAAGGAAAAGGGAAGTAATTATGCCAATTTATGAATATCGATGCAATCAATGCGAGAAGGAATTCAGCGAATTGATTCTCAACCAAAGGGAAATCAATAAAGTGAGATGTAAATACTGCCTCAGCCGTAACCTCACCAAATTGGTTTCGTCCTTCAGGGTGCATCAAACAGAAGGCGCTCGGTTGGCAAATTTCGATACTTCAAAACCTCGAAGCAACGATTTTTATAAGGATTCAAGAAATATTGGACTTTGGGCGAAAAAAAGAATGAAAGAGTTAGGGGTTGATTTGGGACCCAAAATGGATGAAATCGTCGAAAAAGGTCGGACGGGAAAGATTCTGGATGATTATAATAAATAAGGTGAGAGTTTGAGGGTTAAGGTTATGGTTACGAACCCTGTTTCGTTTAAAAAAGATTACGTTCATCGTCTATTAATCTTTTTCACCTTGCCGTGACCAGTAGCCGAAACGGGCATCGTTACCCTGACCGAATAACGAAACCCTTAATTTATTATTAAACAATATGGAAGAAAAGGACTATTATCGCATTCTTGGGGTCTCAAGAAACGCTTCGGAAGAAGAAATTAAGAAAAGCTATCGTAAAATAGCAATGCAATACCACCCCGATCGAAACCCCGGTAATAAAGAAGCAGAAGAGAAATTTAAAATCGCCTCAGAGGCCTATGAAGTTCTTAGAGACCCAGAAAAAAAAGAGATCTATGATCGCTACGGAATAGAAGGTTTGAAAGGAACTGGATTTACAGGTTTCAGGGGATTTGAAGATATCTTTTCCACTTTCGGAGATATCTTCGAAGACTTTTTTGGATTTGGAACTACCCAACGGCGAAGAACGGGAGCTCGTCCCGGAGCAGACTTAAGATATGATATGAAAATCTCATTTTATGAAGCCGCCTTTGGAAAAGAAACAGAGATTGAAATTCCTAAAAATGTTTTATGTGATCACTGCAATGGTACGGGAGCGAAACCTGGGACTTATCCTACTCACTGTCCAAGCTGTAAAGGTACAGGTCAAGTGACACGATCTCAAGGTTTTTTTACCATCAGTACCACCTGTGGCCAGTGCCGGGGTGAAGGAAATATCATCCCAAACCCCTGTAAAGAATGTCGTGGACATGGAAAAGTAAGGAAATCAAAAAAAATTCAAATAAAAATACCACCAGGAGTGGATACCGGGTCAAAATTAAGGATTCGCGGGGAGGGAGAAGAAGGAGAAAAAGGGGGTCCACCAGGTGACCTTTTTGTGTTTCTCTATGTAGAGCCCCACGAATTTTTCTCAAGAGAAGGAGATGATATCGTTTGCCAAGTCCCCATCAGTTTTCCTCAAGCGGCCCTGGGAACAGAAATGGACGTTCCAACCTTAAATGGTAAAAAAAGTTTAACCATTCCGAAAGGGATAGAGAGCGGAGACATTCTAAAAATAAAAGGTGAAGGTTTCCCAAAGATAAGAGGATATGGACGGGGCGATCAAATCGTCCAGATCATCGTCAAGACGCCGAAAAATTTAACAAAAAAGCAAGAAGAACTACTCCGTGAATTTGAGGAAATTGCCCGAAGAAAAGAGGGCGGAGAAGAAGGTCGTACTGATGGTCAATCGACCTGGAGAAAGATATTTAAATCCTAAAGATTGAAGTTTACATAATATATCTTATCAGACATAAATTTGGATACGCAACATCCCATTACTGGAATTATCCTGTCGGGTGGAAAGAGCATTCGGATGGGAGAAAATAAGGCATTCATCGAGATTGAAGGAATTCCCATCATCCGCCGAATTCTTGATTTATTTAAAGAGTTATTTGAAGAGACCATTATCGTCACGAATCAAAAAGAATTATTTTCAAATTTTGAGTCAAAAATTTACAACGATCTCATTCCGGATAAAGGCGCCTTGGGGGGATTATATACTGGAATTTATTTTTCCCATCATGCATATTCCTTTTGCGTCGCCTGCGATATGCCTTTTATTAAAAAGCCTTTGGTTCAATATTTGGTTGGACTTATTAACGGTGAGGATGTCATTGTTCCCCAAACCAGTGATGGATTGCAACCCCTCCATGCCATTTATTCAAAAGGTTGTTTAAAACCGATAAAGAGGGTCATGGACCAGGGAAAATATAAGATCATTGACATTTATGATTCGGTCAAAGTTAAAATTGTTCAGGAAAAAGATTTTGTCACTTTTGACCCTTTTCGGGAGTCCTTCATCAATGTGAATACACCATCTGAATTGCAGTCAATTAGAAGAGAAAAGAAATCACAATGAACGGCAGGAAAAAGATCCTTTTTTGTATGGTGATGTGGATTTGGACATATGGATTCCTTTTGATTCAAGAGGTCCACTCGAAAAATTCTCAAGAAGATGAACAGTGGATCAGGGTCGGAATCGGCGCCTTTAAAGATGGCTTTTATGATATTGCAGAAAAACAGTTTTTTAATTTTATTAAGATCTACCCGAAGCATGATAAAGTTTATGAGATTTATTACCTTTTAGGGCGAACCTTATTCATGCGAGGGAGGCTTAAGGAAGCCAAGGATCTTTTTTTGAAGGTCATGAACGAAGCGAAAACCTTTGAAAATATGGAGGATACCCTCTTAAGTCTGTCAGAAGTGGAGATAAAACTGGGCAACCGAGAAGAGGCCTCGAAACTTCTCCATATGCTCGTCAAACGGTTTCCTAAGTTTGATCAAATCGATTATTCCTATTATTTATTAGGTTTAACCGAATTGGGATTGAATCGACTGACGGCCGCGGAGGCTACGTTTAAAAAAATTTCTCAGGACCCCAAGCAGAACGACCTTCTTCAATTTTCTAAATTTTGGTTGGGCATCTTATCCTTCAAACAGCGGCAATATGAAACGGCCATTCATTATTTTCAACCCCTGTGGGAGAACCCAAAATCAATTTCTCCTGAATATATAAAATATGCCGTATTTTGGTTGGGCGAAGCCTACCTCCGACTGGGCAGATACCCTGAAGCCAGATTGTATTACAAAACGTTTCATGACCGATATAAAATGGATTCGCTTCTACCGGAAGTGATATGGAGGCTGGGTTTTTGCGAATATCAATCCGGAAATGTCCAGAATGCATTAGAAACGTTTCATTTATTTAAAAACCAATTTAAGGAATCTCCCCTTCTCTTCTACACCCATTATCTTTTGGGTAAAATACTGATGATGAGGGGAGATCACCTCTCCTCGATCAAAGAACTAAATTCTATTCTTAATTCTTCACAGGAAAATACTTGGGGAGGGGCCGCCCTCCTGACACTGTATTGGAACTATCTTCAACTTGGAGAGGACGATGGCGTTAATCGAACTTTCCAGCGACTGCAAAGATCAAACCAATTCGAAGAGGAGAAAGTATTTCTTCAATGGTTAAGCGCTGAAATGTATTTTTCAGGGGGGGAGATATCGGAATCTCTCCCTTACTATTTCAATATTCTCAATACAAAGTTTAGAGAAAGAGCCCTCCTTCAAATAGGAAAAGGAAATTTCTTCGAAAATAAATTTAGAGAAGCCATCACCAATCTCGATATTTTACTCCTGGAATATCCGACCTCACCCTATTTGGAGGAAAGTTTGTTTCTCAAGGGAGAATGCCTCTTTCAATTAGGCAATGTAGCCCCTGCCTTAGAGGCTTATGAATTCATCCTACGTCATCACGGGAATCCTCGATGGCAACTATTCGCGTTGATGCAATTAGCAAGTCTCCATATCATCCAGAAGGACTACGAGAAGGCTGAAAATGCCTTCAGGAAGGTATTAGACGATTTTCCCAATCATCCCCTTTTCTACCAGGCAGCACTGCAATTGGGAAACTTATCTTTTATTCAAAAGAATATTGTCGGAGCCGTACCATATTATTCGATCGTCCTGAAAGGGAATGTTTTAGAACTATTCGGTGAAGCCTACTTCGCTTTGGGGGAAGCCTTTTTTCAGCAAGGAAGATATGATAAAGCCCTTTCCAGCTTTGAGACAGCCATGCAATATGTCAAGGAGACCTCTTCGTGGTTTTTCCTCACCCAGTTGGAAATTGGAAATTTAAAAAGGAGGGGAGGAAAATACGAAGAGGCCAAAAAATCCTATCTCACCATCATCAACCAAACAAAAGACGAAGAGATCAAGAACGCCGCAAGTGAACTATTAAATCGGATGAGTTCCAGATGAATCCATTCACTGCCCCTGTTGGTTTTAAAAAAATAGGATGGGAAAAAATTGACATTCAACGAATGGAAATCCGAGATTTAGAAGATGTCCTCTCCATCGAAACCACCTCTTCTCCCACTCCCTGGTCTCTGAACATGTTTGCTCATGAACTCCAGCATCCAAATGCCTTTTGTTTTGTCATGAAGCCTGCGAAGGGAGGCCCACCGTTAGTGATCGGTTTTATCTGTTTCAGGAATGTAATAGAAGAATCTGAACTCCTCAACATTGCGGTGCATCCCCATCATCGACGGTTAGGTTACGGGAAGAAGCTGATGGAATTCTATATTGATTTCTGCCGTCCGTTAGGGATTAAAACATTCTATCTTGAGGTCAATCCCTCCAATCAAGCAGCCATTCATCTTTATCAGATCTTTGATTTTAAATGCGTTGGGAGGAGGGAAAAGTTCTACCAGGGGAGGTTCGATGCCCTCCTCTTCAGGAAGAACATCTAAACGATTTATGCCTTTCCAGATCGATGGAACTGTAGTTCAGAACAGACAGATCAAATCGGTCTATTTCATTTTAGGAATTCATTGCCCTCCCATTGCCAACCTCATCCAACCCGGCCAATTCATTATGCTTAAAATTTCGGAGGATCATTCACCTCTCTTAAGAAGACCTTTTAGTGTTTATAAAACGTATCCAGAAAATCATCCAGCAAAGGAAAAGAGAGGGTGTCTCTTCATCTGCTATAAAGAAGTAGGAAAAGGGACTCATAAGATGACGACTCTCCAAAAAGGGAAAATATTAAACCTCATCGGTCCATTGGGAAATGGTTTCACCCCCCCTCCCCTTCCCTCTTCCGCAAATATTATTTTAATAGGAGGAGGCGTGGGAATTGTTTCGGTTTACCCCTTCGCTGAAGCATTTAACCACTTGAAACTATTTGTTTTTATCGGTGGAAAAACAAAGAAGGATATTTTATGTGTCGAGGACTTTAAAAAATTGAATTCAAAAATTTTTGTTTCTACTGAGAACGGAAGCCTCGGCTTCCGAGGGACAGTGGTTGATCTCTTCTTATCTCAAAGAAAAATATTTACAGAGGATAAAAAATACTACCTTTACGCCTGTGGTCCTATGCCCATGTTAAAAGCTTTGGCAGGAAAGATAAAATCCAGAAATTTTATCGCTCAAGCGTCCCTTGAAGCAAGAATGGGGTGTGGTTTTGGCGCTTGTTGGGGATGCGTTATCAAAACGAACCATTCCCAAACTCCTTACCAACGAGTGTGTAAAGAGGGTCCTGTTTTTTCATTCAAGGATATCTGTTGGGATTAAGACGGTGTTTCGATGCGAAACAATAATCTCAGAATAAAAATAGGGAAGATGGTACTTAAAAACCCCGTGATCGTTTCTTCAGGGACATTTGGATTTGGCGAAGAATTTGAGGATTTCTTTGATCTGAATCAACTGGGCGCGGTCGTCTCAAAAGGAATATCATTAAAACCCATGGTTGGTAATCCCCCCCCTCGGATTTTTGAGACAGAGGGAGGTCTCATTAATTCCATCGGACTTCAGAACCCTGGTCTCCAAGAATTTATTAGAAATAAACTTCCTTATTATCGTCGTTTGAAAACTCATTTGATCGTCAATATTTTTGGAAATACCCAAACAGAATATATTGAATTGGCAAAACGCTTAGAGGGGGTTCGAGGTATTTCAGGGCTTGAAATGAATATCTCCTGTCCCAATATTAAAAAGGGAGGTATTGTTTTTGGCTCGGATCCCCGAATGGCCTTCCACCTCATCCGGAAAGTCCGGAAAGCCACCACCTCGACACTCATCGTCAAATTATCTCCGAATGTCACCGATATCGCATCGATAGCTAAAAGTGTTGAAGAGGGTGGAGCCGATGCTGTTTCGCTGGTTAACACGTTTAAGGCTATGGCTATTAACATTCATTCAAAAAAACCGGAGGTAGGCAATATCATAGGGGGCCTTTCAGGCCCGGCCATTAAACCGATTGCCTTGAGGATGGTTTGGGAGGCCCATCAGGCTATTAAAATCCCCATCATCGGGATGGGAGGTATTATGAAGGCGGAAGATGCCATCGAATTTATTCTGGCAGGGGCTTCAGCGATTCAGATGGGGACCGCCAATTTAATTAATCCAAGAGCGGCGATAGAAACCATTCAGGGCATCAAAAAATATCTGGTTCAAAATAAAATAGACCGCATTCAAACATTAATCGGTGCTTTTGGGTAAAAAAACCCCCTGACCCTCTTCTCTAAGATGGGTCAGGGGGGCGCGGGGTCAGACAAGAGCGGAGAAATGGATCTTCGTCAAATCTGATCTTTGATGATCTTGGGTGAGATAAATATCAGCAAATCCTTTCTGCTGTCTTCTTTATTCTCTCGTTTGAACAGCCAGCCCAGAAGTGGGATCTTATTAAAGAGGGGAACCCCTTCGGCTCCCTCGCTTTTCTGGATGGTGTAAATTCCTGCAATGGCAATAACCGCACCATCTTTGACCAATACTTCCGTGATGGCCTCTTTCTTATCAATGCTCGGCACTCCCTCAACGACGATGCTTGTATCCGGTGCATCCTTCTTTGCTTTAATATTTAGTTTGATGTGCCCATCATTGGTCACATGAGGAGTCACTGATAATTTGAGGTTGGCATCGATAAAATCTGTCGTCACGGTACCCTCCGTGGTCAACTTGAGATATGGGATTCTCAATCCCTGTTCTACCGAGGCCTCTTTGTTATCGAGGGTAGCAATCTTTGGGCTCGAAATGATCTTAAGATCTCCTTTGTTTTCGTGGGCAGAAATAGCGACATCCAGTTTTTCTAATCCGTAAATAGAGGTGAAAAGAAATTCAAACACACCGGATGACCCCGCTCCAAGAGCCCCTAATCCAGAGCGAGCGACCGCAGGAAGATTCACTATATCACTGGTGGCGGTCCCCTGAGTCGTGGTCGTATTCCCTCCTCCCACCTTTACCTTCCTGCTATCCCCACCTGAAGCGACGAAACCCCATCGGGTACCTAATTCCCTTTGAAAATTTGTGCTGGCCTCCACGATTCTCGCTTCGATCATCACCAGAGGTGTTTTCGTATCCAATGACTTTACTAAATTTTTAACGGCAGGAATGTTTTTGGCTATATCCTTCACGATCAATGTGTTAGTTCTTTCATCCACCTTCACATCCCCCCGCTCGCTCAAAACGCTCTTCACCTGAGGCATCATTTCTTTTGCTGTAGTATAGTTGAGGGGGATCAGTTCCATCACTAAATCCTCTAACCTTTCCTTTGCCCTTTTGGCTTCTAATTCGGCCTGGACTTCCCTTTTGAGAGACTCCAACGGAGCAATTCGCACGACATTCCCTACCTGGCTCATCCCAAGGTTCTTGGATTGCAAAATAATCTCGAGGGCTTGATCCCAGGGGACATCCACCAATCGCATGGTGATCTTCCCAGTCACATCATCCCCTGCAATGATATTTAAATTGCTTACCTCGGCGATCAATCGAAGGATATTTTTGATGTCTGCGTCTTTAAAATCAAGAGATAGTTTTCTCCCTGAGTAAATTTTTGGGGGACGTCCCTCTTCCGAGATTTTTGTGATTTGGAGTTTGGGAATCGGTTTTTGTTCCACCGAGGGTTCCTTCTCTGACTTTAACTCCTCAATGGGTTTTTCGACTTTTTTAACTTCTTCTTCCTTCTTGAGCTCCTCTTTCTTGACTTCCTCTCTCTTGGCCCCCTTTGTCTCTACCCCCTCTTTTTTGGGTTCGATTGGGGTTTCAACTTTGGCCTCCCCTTTTTGGGGTTTTTCGATATCGATAAAGAGAGAATTCCCCTCCGTCGATGTCTCAAATGGCAGCGCTTCTTTTATTTTGATGGAGATCCGTACATCACTCGTCTTCCCAGTTTTGACATTTTGAATGGTGATGTATTGGATTCCGCTTTCAAATTCACTGGTATCGAGACCTCGCTGAAGATGCTTAGGGACAAAGGCATTTTTGATATCCACCGCAATGATATTTTTTGAAAGGGTATAAGACTCAAATTTAGGTTCATCCGTCAACATCACAACGATCCTTGATTTATGATCCATCTGCTTAAAATTAATTTCGGTTAAAGAGCTTGTTTTTTCTTTTTTCGTAGTCCCCTCCGGGGGAGTGGGATTTTTGACCACTGTCGGAGCAGGTGCTCCTCCTTTCAGCTTTCCCTCTAATAAAATTTGAGGTTCCGAAGGTTGTGGAACACTTCCCAGAGCAACGATCAATTTTTCATCAATTCGATTAATCTGATAGGGAGGAAGTTCGGATTTAGAGGCGTCGAAAACAAGCCTCAGCTTATCTGGATGTTGTCCGAGGCGAACGGCTTTCACAAATGGATTGTTCATTTTAATCGATTTTTTGGGGTAGCGAGATTCTATTCCCCAAAGATCGACCACTAACCTGGCAGGCGAATCCAATTTAAAAGAGTCGTAGTTCTCAATTCTTCCATTCCCGATGATATTGAACGTCACCCTATCATTTTTTTCTTCGATGAGCACATTGGCCACTTCTTTCGCTTTGCTCACAATAGTTGGAGTAGAAGGAGATTCTTCTATTTTCGATTCTGCCGGAGGGGGATTTATTTTACTCTCTTTCAGGGCGACTTCCTCATTTTTGATTTCCTTGGCCTCGGCCATTGGTTTAATCTTTTCAATATCGATGATGAGATGTTTATCTTCCTTCGAAATATTGTAATTCGTCATCTGGATCAAACTGATTTCAATCCTCCCTTTATCATCATACTGGGTGGTCAGGACTTCACCAACGGTCCCATTCTCAATTTTTAAAGGGTCCCTAATCTGTTTAAGATCGATGTTGGGGACATCAATGGCAATTCTTGTCGGGTCCGTTAATAATTTATACAATGGGGGAGCAATGGTGTCAGACCCTTCAATCTGAATTCGTGTGAAATTTTCTCCTTCGGTAAAGGTGATCTTCTCAATTTGAGAGACCTTTCCCATCGGCCCCGATTCTTCCGGTTTTTGAGCGGGGGCTAAAGCGTTTCCAGTGGCACCCCCTATGATGAAGATTAAAAAAGTAACCCAGAACGTCATAACAAGGATCTGAGACCGTCTCATAATTCTCCTCCCTCTTCAACTTTATGAAGAATTAGTAAAATTTCTTGTGTCTTGGTCTGACCAAAAATATCTTGATAAGCCTCCTCAATGACCACTTTATCTTTGAGAATTTTGGTCACCTTTCCATCATTTTTACCCACCCAGGTTCCTTTCTTTAAAAAATACCCTTTTCCCGTTGCGTCTTCCACCATGGCAATATTTCCTTCCGGGGCAGAAATGATCGCAACGAGTTTTATTTGACTGATATCATATTTCTGCAAGGGGGTAAGGGGTGTCTTCCTCAAGGCCTCCCTGACCGGTGTCAGTTGAATAAAGGGTTTGAACGGATCGGGTTTTCCTTCCGGGTTATATGTAAATTCTTTTTCTTCCTTTTTCTCTGGCTCCTTTTTCTCAGCCACTTTGGTTGGCTCTTCTTTTTTCTGCTCCGCGGAAGGAGGTTTCGCTTTCCCGGCAGGGACAGGGGGTGGAGAGCTGCTCCCCCCACAACCCCCTATCACAAATAGAAAGGCGATCAACACCGCGCCCCCCCACCTCCACATTTTATTTTGTTCTGATTTTTGAAATTCCCTTATCCAATCTTTACTTTTTCGGGATGGCTTTCTTTTCTTCACTTTTCTTTTCCTCGCTTTTCTTTTCAATAAATCGATACGTATTGATTAAACAGGAACTCTTGATCAAATTTTCTGTCTCGCCAATCTTCCCTTTCACATCCTTTGCCCTTGTCATATTAAAATCGACCACGTTGATAATTCTTGGAAGTTTGCTCACTTTATCAAAAAACATCCCGATATTGTGGTAGTTTCCTAAGACCACCAATTCGATAGGGACCTTTGCATAAAATTGTTGCGGTTCTTCAGGCTTAGGCCGAAAGAGAGTAAATTCCAGATTCGATTCTTTGCCGAGGCTGGAGATATTCTTTAATATTTCGGGGATCTCTTTCTCATTGGGAAGTTGGGTCAATGCGGTCTTCAATTCCTCATTCAATTTTGCAATTTGATCTTTAAATTTTTGAAGTTCTCGAGCAATGGCTTTGCTTTCATTTAATTCTTTGGTCAATCGGCTCATCTCCAACCTCGCCATATTGAGTTCCTCTCGCCCCGGGAGGAAAAAGAAATAAAGATAGAGAACCGTGATGGCTGCGAGAATGGCCGCCAAGAGGGTAATCTTTTTAGATGTCGGGAGCTTCAACAAAGAATCCATTGTCATTGCCATGGTACACCCCTCTCCTCTACATTAAAATGATTTCGCAGGACAGAATGAATTTTTTTAACTTAATTTTACTTTGCTCCACCTGCTCACTCACGATGAGATCGACATTTTTAAAAAGGTTTGACTTCCGAAGGTTGGTCATGAAGGTGGCGATCGTCTCGTCATCTAAGGCGATCCCTTCGATTCCCAATTTTGTTCCATCTTTCCGAAGTGATTCGAGATGAATTTTTTCAGGTTTATCGATACTTAACTCATCTAAGACTTTCGCAGGGGTGGATTTTTCCTTTCTCAATGAGTTAATGATGTTCAATTTCTCCTGTAACGTCTTTTGGGCCTCCTTGGCCTTGTTGACTTCTGTGGTGAGAGATTTATATCGGGCGATTTCATCTCGGGTATGAGCGATTTGAGTTAATGTATCTTCTTTCTCTTTCCCTAATCTCCATTGAGCGAAGCCGAGAACCAGAAGCAAAAGGACGACGGAAAGAATGAGAACAAGATATTCTTTCCTCAGCCCCGCCTTCTTTTTTTCTTTCCTCGCAAGAAGTAGATTAATTTTGATCATCGATCGCCTACCTTTCTGGAAGCCAGACCAACTCCCACTGCCATGATCGGACCAATTTCCCGGATATATTCCATGTCAAAATTTTTTCCACTATATTCGATTTTTTTAAAGGGATTGACCACCTCGACAGGAATTCCAATCTGTTGCTGTAAAATCATATCAAAATCCTTTATCTTCGATCCTCCCCCGCTTAAATAAATCTTTGCAATTTTTTCATAGGTGGTGGTGGATTGAAAGAAATCGAGGGAGTTTCCGATTTCGACGGCTAACGATTCAGAGGCTGTTTTTAAAACAGTTTGAATCACCGGTTGCGTCGCGAGATCGACTTTTGTCCCCACTTTAATTTTCTCTGCCTCCTCATGGTCCATATGAAGCTGCCTTTGAATTTCTTCTGTAATTTGATTCCCTCCTTTAAAAATATCCCGGGTAAAGGCAGAGAGGTTGTTTTTGATGATATTGATGTTCGTGATACTTGCCCCCACGTTGGCGATCGCAACCGTCTCCTCTTTGTCAATCTCGTAATTCATCGCTAGCATATTTTCTAATGCAAAAGAATCTGTATCAATGATGACAGGATTTAATCCTGATTCCATAATGACCGAGACATAATCATTGATAATATCTTTTTTGGCGGCGACCAATATGACCTCCATCACCTCCGGGTTGTCCGGTGTTGAGCCGAATATTTGAAAGTCAATATTGACATCATTGATATCAAATGGAATATACCTTTCTGCCTCCCACTGAATCGATTCCTCCAGCTCCGCCTCTGTCATAAAAGGCAACGAAATTTTTTTAACGATCACAGAATGGCCGGACACGGAAGTGACCACATCTTTTGTTTTGGTCCTGGAAGTGTTTACCACATCCCTGATCGCATCGATAATGGTGACGGAATCCATTAAAGCTCCATCAACGATGGCTTCTGGAGGAAGGGGAGAAAATGCCAGATTTTGTAATTTGAAACCATTTTTATCCTCTTTTAATTCCACCAGTTTAATAGAGCTACACCCGATATCTAAGCCGATGACATCTTTCTTTTTGCCCCAAATCATATTTTACCCCTCGTTTCTGTAAAATCGTGTAAAATGTTGGAAATAGATTATTAATAAATTCTCCCAAAAGTCAAGAAAAATATTTTAGTAAATGATAAATGTTATAATGAGTATTCATTCAAACTTAATAAATTATTTTAGTATTTATCAATAAGCCATTAATATATTTTGTTAATTATTTTCTAAATGATATTTCTTGATCTTTGCTCTCAAAGTCGCCCTCGAAACACCTAAGACCTTTGATGCCTTCGATTTATTCCATTCCAATTTCCTTAAAACGTTAGAGAGATGGATCTCTTCCATCTTTTCTAAAGACATATCGTCTTTTATGCTAAGGCATGGATGTTCGAAATGACCATTAGGACACTTTTCCATCTGTTTCAATTCAAATGGAAGATATTTGGGAATGATGACCTCTTGGTCAGATAGTATCATTGCCCTCTCGATCACGTTTCTTAATTCCCTCACATTTCCAGGCCAGTTATATTGAATCATGAGTTTTTTGGCTTCCTCTGAAAATCCTTTGATATTTTTGTTATATTCTCTATTATTTTCCTCGATAAATAAATTTGAAAGCAGTAGGATATCCTCAACCCGATCGCGCAGCGGAGGCATCTCGACAACCATTACCTTCAAGCGATAGTACAGGTCCTTTCGAAAAAGCCCCTCTCGCACCATCGCTTCTAAATCTTTATTCGTCGCTGCGATGATGCGAACGTCCACCTTTATTTCTTTTTCGCCTCCCACCCGCATAAAGGTTTGACCTTCCAACACCCTCAAAATCTTTGATTGTAAAAAAGGGTTCATGTCCCCGATCTCATCTAAAAAGAGAGTTCCCCCATCAGCCAATTCAATGAGCCCCTTCTTGCCATTTTTTGCATCGGTAAATGCACCTCGTTCATATCCAAATAGCTCGGACTCCAATAATGAATCGGGGATGGCACTGCAGTTGATTTTCATGAGCGGTTGATCGCTTCGTTTGCTATGATAATGGATGGCATTGGCGGCCAATTCTTTTCCTGTTCCACTTTCACCTTGGATCAACACGGAAGTTTTATAAGTCTTGCTAATCATGCTGATTAATTCTTTCACATAATGGATTTGTGGACTGACTCCGTAAATATGGCTATTTAAATTTTTTTCATTTTGCTGCCGATGAAGTCTTCTCACTTCATGAATGAGACTTTTCGTTTCTAACCCCTTTTCAATCAATAACTTTAACTCTTCTAATTCAAAAGGCTTATTGATATAATCGTAAGCCCCTGACTTCATTGAGGAAACAGCAGTTTGAACATCTGAATAGGCGGTCATGATAATCACGATGATTTCGGTATCAAATTCCTTTATTTTTTTTAAAACCTCTAAGCCATCGATATCAGGCAGCCTCATATCAAGTAAGATAAGATCCGTCTCGTTTTTTTTGATGGTCGCAAGGGCTTCATGACCTGAGCCGACCGAGAAGGTTTCATATCCTCTCCTTTTCAATACGTCTGAGAGGGTTTGTCGCATCACTTCATCATCGTCGACAATCAGAATAGAGGGTTTCATTAATTTTCCAATATCTCAGGTAAATTGATGATAAAAGAAGTCCCTTGTTCCCAATGGCTCTCCACCTTAATCGTTCCTCCATGTTTCTTAATAATCTGATAGGTGATGGAGAGACCCAGCCCGATCCCCTTCGATTTTGTTGTAAAAAATGGGTCAAAGATTCTATGGACAATATGCGAGGGAATCCCTCGCCCGGAATCTGAAACAACAATTTTTATAACATTTTCTTTCAATCCATCTGGCGAGATGGATTGAACGGGAGATGCTTCAATTTTTAGCATTCCTCCATTCGGCATGGCTTGGATCGCATTTAAGAACAAATTAAGGAAAACTTGGTGCATTTGGGTTTTGTCGACTTTGATCTTGGGAAGTTGAGGATGATAACTTTCAACAAAGCGAATTCCCTTATCGGCTATCTCTTTGATAAGAAAAGGAACGATCTCATTGATAATGTCTTTAATCTGACAATGGACCAAATTTAATTTTTGTGGCTTCGCAAATGAGAAAAATGTTTTCAAGAGGTCATTCAGTCGATCAATCTCTTTTGTGATCCGTGTTAAATATTCTCTTCGTGAATCGTCCTCAGGCATTTCTTCACCCAGCGCCTGTGCCGTTGTTTTAATCCCCGCCAGTGGATTTCTTAGCTCATGGGCGATTCCCGAAGCGAGTTTTCCCAACGAAACCAATCGATCCATTCTTAATATTTCTTCCTGAATTTTATAGACATTGGTTAAATCACGGAAGACAACGATCTTCCCTATTCTTTCACCCCGTATGCTCAAATGATTGTTAATTGTAAACCCGACTGGAAATTCGGTCTGGTCTTTTTTCTTCATCCAGCCCTCTTTCCTGGTATCCAAGTCATCTGGGTTATTGAGAAAGGATGGCATCGCAGGTGGTTTCTCTTTCAATCCAAAAATGTTAAATGGTTTGCCGTAGAGCTCCTCTTTCGAGAACCCCAACATTCTCTCCCCCGCCTTATTGATATAGGTGATCGTATCATTCATTTCGGTGATAATAATTCCACTCCCAATACTCTGAATAATACTTTCGGTAAAATTTTTGACATCCTCTAATTCACGCCCTAAATGTTCGATGACTTCTTCTTTCTGAGCAATCTTTTCTTCTAAGTCATTCCATGACAGGGTTTGATTCATAAAAGATGAACCCTCAAATCCTCTTTAAATCTAAGATCGGTATCTCAACCGGTTGTTCCTGATAAGTGTATTGGATCACCCCAGAAAAATATTCTCCCTCTCCTTTTCTCTGAGACGACAGCGTTGACAATTGGTTGAGGACCTGATCGATCATAAACCCCCTCACCCTACCATTGTCCTTTACGGTGAGGATCCTTATTTCATTTTTGGGAGTTTCTGGTTGAATGGAAAGCAGTTTCCGTAGATCAATCATCTCCACTTCAAGGTCTTTTAATCGGACTTTCGGTTGGTTCGAATATTTCTCTGGAAATGTATTGGGGACTTTAAACAATTTATAGACCTTCTGGCTCTCCACTCCAAATAACTTTTCGTCTACCTTAAAAATCGTTACCTTGACATTCAAGGATGGATCTTCGAGTCGTTCTGAAAATTTAGAGGTCCATGTCCCAAGCTCAGATAAATAGGATTCGATCTTTCCCATCACGTCATCCATCTTTCCTGAAATCACATTCATTTGATTCAAAGCATCCTGAAATCTCTTCTCTATTTGGAGGAACTTCTCTTCATCGACTCTCTCCTGCCTCGGGGCTACGGGAGGGGAAGAGACAGAAGGTTTTTCCGCCTCTTCTAAGCAGGTAAATCTGGCTTCGATCCCATGGTAAGCTAATTGCTTATAAATATGAATTTCTCCTTCCGGCTCCTTTTTCATCAGGAGTTTGATGGTTTCTTTCGAATCCAATAGGAATTTCATCCAGGAGGGTTGGATGTTCTCTTCGCTTTTCATCATGCGGGTTAAGATGCTCTCCATCCAATTTAAGGTAGAAGCGATATCGGCCTTCTGCTTCATTAAATCTCTTAATAGGAGAACCTCTTCTCTGGTTCTCTTCAGTTTTTCCTCAGTAATCTCCCACTCCAATGAAAGAAGTTGGGCTTCCATTTTTTCCATCGATTTTAATAGAGGGATGGGGACGAGGGGTGGACTTGGGGGACTTTCAATCTGAAGGGTTTTCTCAACTTCTTCATGTGGTTCTGATTCCACAGGAATCGGTTTGACCGTAGATTCCATGAAAGTCGTCTCGATAAAGGATGACTCACCCGGGGATGGTTCCAACGTAGGTTCTGAAGAAAGCTCTGAAGGAAGCTCTAAAGAAGGCTCAATAGGAGGTTCAATCAAACTCTCCATTGGGGTTGCTTTGAGAGGTTCGATCGAAAGGGGGGTCGGAGAAGGTTCAAAGGTCGGGGGGGGTAATGGTTGTTCTGAAACGAATGGTTTCAAAGGGGTCTCCGACCGCAACGACTCCATGAAAGGGGTGTTGGCCACTCCTTTCTTTTTCTCAACAAAAAGTCGCTCGACGGCATTATCGATTTCTTCTTCCAACCCTTTTAATTCTTCTTCTTCCATCATTTTTTCCATGACCATTTCCCCTTTACTCAGGTAATCAGGATTTGATCAAACACTCAGCGTTAAAATACCCGTTACCCCATTCGATTAGGTTGTTCGTCGTTTCATGAAAATTACCTTAATTGCTTGTCCAATAACATAATCTTTCTACTGACGTCTTTGACGACTAATTTACTTATTTCTCTCAGGGTCTCGAAGACTCCATTTCCCTTCAAGGCACTCGCGGAGAAAGAGGGGACTTTTAACATCGAATTGAGATCCTTTTCTAAGATGTCAAATGGGAGAATTTCAGAATCTGTCCCATCCAAATCGCGTTTATTATATTGAATGACAAGCGGGATGCTCCGGATGCTGATCCCCTTCTCTGCTAAATTTTTTGCCAGGTTAATGAGACTCTCGATATTCTTTTTTCGCTGAACCTTTAATGAATCTGCCACAAAAACCACACCATCGACTCCCTTTAAAACTAATTTTCTGGTAGCATCATAATGCACCTGACCGGGAACGGTATAAAGCTGTACTCGTATGTCAAACCCTCTGATTTTTCCCAAACTTAAAGATAAAAAGTCAAAGAATAAAGTTCGATCGCCCTTCGTATCGATCGACACCATTTTCCCTTTAATGTCTTCCATGGTCTGATTGTAAATATATTGAAGGTTCGTGGTCTTTCCACAAAATCCCGCCCCGTAATAAACGATTTTGCATTGTATCTCATCTTTACTGAAATTAATGAAAGGCATGAAAATGGTTTCCCCTTACGAAGAAGGGCGAAAGGGATCGCTCAATTTTACCCTTCCCTTTTCAAAGATTGAAAAAAGAATACTCGAAAGCTCGTCAATAATTTTGTTAATTTGTAACCGAATCAATCCTAAAGAGGTCCGGTCATCGAAGAGGGTGACCAGGATGACATGTTCGCCAACGGCTGAAAAATAAACATTTTCATTTTTCCCTTTATGGAATAGTAAGGTGAACTCTTCCTCTCCTAAAATTCGAGCAATTTCCGCTGTCGCTCCAAAGTTGGCAGCCGTCAAAGCAGATAGGGAAAGAATATCAAGCTCTGGTGTATTCCCATGATGGGCGATGAGTTGCCCTGATCGATCAATCAATAAAACGGAATGGGCCATGGACGAAGACACCATTTTATTTAAGCAATAATTTATTTTTTTCATATCCTTGTCTGTAATGACGATGTTCATATGAATTGTTTTATTTTCAATCCTTTTCACCCAAAGGTCATTTAGGATTGTTCGTCATTTCTGCGCATCGCCTCGACTAAGAGATGTTCCCAATTTTGATAAATCGTCTGAAGTGGGGAAGTCGCCCCAATATTGGACACGAATTCGCCTTCTTGCCAGCCTAAAATTTTATAAAAAGCATCGGTCCCTTTCTGATCTCCACACTCCGCATGGATGATTTCCCCTTCATTCAGATAGATAATCCCTCTTTCTCCATTTCGGGTAATAATGAGTGCAGTGGTTAACCGACTCAAGCAATTCATTTGAATAATGTCTGTGAGTTGAAGCCCGAATACTTTTCCTTGGAATCCCTTCTTCTTCCCGATCAAATCGATAATAATTTTTCTTATGTCAGAAATCTCAAAAGGTTTTTCTACGTAAAAGAGCGATCCCCTCCGATTGGCTTCTTTCTGAACATCTGAGGAACCATAGGCAGTCATGATGATGACCCTTGTCTGAGGGTATTCCTTTTTTATTTTGACAAGGAGGTCCAATCCATTGATGTCTGGCATTCGGATATCGGAAATGACTAAATCAATTTCATTCTTTTGGAGAAGATTAAGGGCTTCTTTTCCATTATTGGCTATCATCACTTCAAACTTATCCTTATCTTTTGAGAGACTTCTTGCCATACTCCATGTCAACGTCTCTTCATCATCAACAATCAGCACCTTCTTTAGACCCTTTGCCATATAACTGAAGTTTTTATTCCATTTGAGTTGAAACTGGTGAATTTATTGGCTAATAGTTATTTTAATGAAAGCAAAATAAGTGCCAGTTTTTGTATGTCATGTCATCAGCAAAATAGTTAATGATTTCAAATGGTTGTTAAAATTTATATATTTTGCACCTATAACAAAAATAGCCATCATGGTCAATATTTTACCACTGGCAAAACCATAACTGTTATCTTTTCCCGCTTACACAGAATGCCCCACCATCCGGAAGGACGGGGATGAAGGCGAAAAGGGTATCCTCCGAAGCTCTTGTATGCCTAAAAAACACACCTGCCAGCACGAAGCATTTTGGCGAAGTTATGTTTGGCGAATATCTATTGGTTAGCAAAATACATTTTCTTTACGAAAGGAGGAGCGATATGATGATCTTTAAAATCAAGTGCTTCATTTCAACCAATATTTTTTAAAACTTGACATTTTTAAGTTCATTAGCTAATTATAATTAATATTTTGGGAGTTGAGTTTGGCAATCGATAAAGAAAAAATATTAGATATTGCACAGAAGTACATTCTTAAAGGGCAATCCAAAAAAGCCATTAAAGAATACCTAAAATTAATTGAAGGGAACCCCCAAGATAAACGATTGCACCTTAAATTGGGGGATTTGTATATCAAAAATGGAGAGGAAGATAAAGCCATCCAATCCTACCTCAAGGTGGCAGGCCTCTACGGCGAAGAGGATTTGAATTTTCGAGCTATCTCCATTTATAAAAAGATCCTTTCGATTAACCCCAAGCATATTGAAGCATTCCAAAAGATAGCAGAATTGTATTTGAAAGAGGGGCTGGCAGGAAGTGCAAAGAGTTATTACCAAAGTATTTTAGACATTGATCCCAGTAACCCAGAGGCAATAAAAGGCATTGAACAAATAGAAGGGGCCCAGCAACCAAAAGGCAGAGGGATCCCTATAGCACCTCACGAGCCCCTACTGACCCAACACCCTCCCATTCCTGGGAAAAAACCTTTTGAGGAAAATACTGCCCTACACTCTCCCCCTGATGCGAACCAAAAAATTTCAGCTTTTGATAAGGACGCAGAGATGCATTATCACTTGGGGATTGCATACAAAGAAATGGAGCTCTTCGATTATGCCATCACCGAATTTGAGCTGGCATCTTCAAGTTCTCCCATGCAATTTGATTGTTATATTATGTTGGGAAATTGCTATATGGAGAAAGGGGATTATAATAAATCGATTGAATACTATAAAATGTCCTCTGAAATCCAAGGATTATCAAATGAACGATTGGCTCGCCTCCATTTCCATTTAGGTTTGGCCTATGAGGCAAGCGGAATGATCACGGAGGCGATTGATACCTTCAACCTTGTTTTAAAATTGGATCAATCTTTCCCCGAGGCGAAAGAAAAGCTTCAAAAGCTCCAAAGCTCCCAACATGAATAGAAGGGTCACGCACCACTTCCCTGGGAGATCTGTTTCACTAATTGGATATGCCTATCAGACATCTTGATGAATCGGACACCCATTCCACGATTTACAACCTTATCCTCGGGGACATTGACATTTGACCACACGACTTGGGCGGTGGCCTTCACAGGTTCATCACCAGGAGCCATCATGGTCAGGTGAAAAACCTCCCCAATCGGTAGTGGCCTCTTACAGCAGATAAACGCCCCACCTAAACTAATATTTTTCACTTCTGCATCGATCGTTCCGTCGGGGATTTCCATGGACACAGGCCAATTAATATCCATTCTCGGATGTTGACGTCTCTGCTCTCCGGCCTCTGGAGATAATTTCACAGGAGCATGAAGATCGAGGTCAGTGCGATTATGGATTTTCCAAAAGTAGTAGACCAAAAAGATGACGACGAACCCTAAGAAGCATATAATTCCTCCAAAAGCGAGTATGGCGTTCATGCCCATGGTGATCTCCTGTTGAATAGTCCGCTACGATAAGAACTTATTGATAATGAATGCCACTATACTGGAAAGAGAACCAGAAGTCAAGATACGCCTCTCCCGAGGTGGGGGTCACCCATCTCTAATCTGTGCCATCTTAGAAAACCGTCCTCCAATAAAGGGGGATGATATTTCTCTTATTCGATATCTCCGGAGAATAGACGCCCCCCCCTACCCCTATATATCCGACTAACTCTCCTTTTACGATTCCAATCACCACTTGGGATGGAATTCCGGCCCCGATCGCAAGGGATCGATCGGATTTATAAATGGTCGGGGGCTGACCATCGGTATCATTGGTTAAGTCAAGATTAAACATTGCCATTCCAGTCTTATACTGTAATGCATAGACCCTTCCGGTTCCTCCTTTTAAAGAACAGATGTCCCCATCGTCCGGATAAGATGGGGTAAAGGTCGTATAATAAACCGCCCCCGAATAGATAACCGGGGAGGCAAGACATTTCTCCCCCTTGTTTTCAAGGGTAATATACCAACCGTTTTTATTTTTCAAATCATTTAGAATTTGGTTCTGGAGAATGATATCCTCACTCGTTGGATTGGGTTTTTGCAAAATATCGCTGGTGACATCCACCAGATTGGATTCGGTTAAGGGAGTGGAGGGATTCGTGTCCTTAAGCCCGTATAATCGATTCTGAGTAGGAAAGCCCACCGTACCGGTTTCTTGTTTTGGATTCTCTCGATCTCCTGCTCCAAAGTAAACCCATTCATATGTGGATTCTGGAGACACATCGGGCGGATAGAATATTTTTCTTTTCTCACTCGAGGACTGGTTGGATTTAAAAATCACCTTTCCCGTCCAAGCATTCGTATTGTTTAAATTTCCGACATCAAATCGCCAGAGCTGTCCTCCCAAATCTCCAACGTAAAGTCGATCAATCTTATAGTCTCCATTGATATCCAGGGCGGCGATATCACTCGGGATGGAATAGGTCATGGCCGTGTTTTCATTTTTTGAGAAACTCCAGAGTAACGAGCCATTTTCAACATCGATTGCATAAATGGCATTGCCCTTTTGTTCTGAAGATCCACAACTTCCATTAGGGTCATTACATGGATCGTAGCCCCCCGCAAAGAAAGCAACGACCTTCTTCCCTTCTCCATCCGCAACTTCTCTGATCACCGGAGTGGACCATGTCTGCCCCAGTCTTCCAAAACCTGTTGTAATTTCATGGCCCAATAAAGGGGATGAGGTAGGGGGGGCAATCTCCCATAAAAATCTTGGGGAATCAGGATCGGTCACATCCAAGGCGATATATCGGTCTCCCCCCCTTCGCAGCCCAAAGAGGATGATCGCTTTGGTGACCACACCACTTTTATTTTTTTCAACATAGGCTCTTGGAGACCCATCGACAAAGACTTGGATTGTATTGTAAGTTTCGAAATCTTTTAATTTTGGCAATAAGCTGGGTGGGATAAAAGCCCATAATTCCCTTCCATCAACGTCACCAAAAGCATGGAACATCCCGTCATTGGCGCCTGCATAGATCACAGACTTGTTGGAGTAGTGAATGATCAGCGGCCGTGAGTGAATAAAAGCTCCTAAGATCCATTCTCTCCAAGTCTGAGTTTCTTCATCAAACCATTTTCTTTTTTCATTCCGATCCCCATTTGAATTCCAATCATAAGAATCATATCCATGAACAAATTTGATAATCCTTTCCCTCTGAGTGGGATCTGAGGAGATACCCAATTTCGAATAAGTGATGTTGGGGTTATCAACCTTGAAGGCATTTTCTGCCTCGGTCAATAACTTTTTATTCGTGAGTCCCACATAGGTATAAATTTGTCTTGGATCGCTCATTAAATCCCGATCCCTTAATTTTTCTCCAACCCCTCCAAGCTCAACCTCTCCTCCATCCAATCCCGAACTCCAGTAAGATTGAGCATTTTTATCGATCTCATTTTGAGGCGTTATGGCCAGGATGGGAGGAGTGGCTGCATCGATCACATCTCCTATCTCAATGTTTCCTCCCGACTGATCTGCGATCCCAAATTTTTTGATGTTGCCATTCCATAAACTTTTTAGGGTCGGTTTAAACATCGCCAAGTAAAGTCGGTTCATCGAACTTGTGCTTTCCATCTGACTGATCGGGACAACTGGTGCTACATAGGAAGTTGATCTGGCAAGGAGGTTGAGGATATAGTCTTTGATGTCCATCAAGGTCTGTTCAAGTTGAGAGGGGTTTTCAGCAAAATAGGCATAGCCTGAAATATTCTGCGTCCCTGGGTCTGTCGTGTTGCTTGAACAACTGGTGATGCCCGATGGATAGAGCTTTCCGGAAGGAATGACGTAGGTGCCCGTGATGGAATTTTCAACCGATTGATTGTCCGTTCCCCCGTAATAGGCTGCCCAGTTTAAGGTATTCCTGAGGTTGTTAGGCAAGGGCGCTCCAAAACCTACGACAAATACTTTATATCCTGCATCTCCAAGAGCCTTTGCCATGGCGATTGTCTCTCTCCTTCTTTTATACTGATCGGATTGTGACTCTGAGCCATTCCCATTGCAGGCCAGCGTATCCTCGCCGTCTGAAATTAAAATGACATACTTGTTTCGGCATGCCTTCGCATTATCCCCGCTCTTGTGATAATCAAGATAAAGTTTTGCCTCTTTCAGGGAGCTTGCGAGATGAGTCCCGCCGCTGGCCCCCGCGCTATTGATAGAGCTCCATATGGCACTATAAGAAGTTCCAATTCCATTAATCAATCGGTTACAACCGGAAGAGTAATTATCCCCTGAATCGGTTCCACAGTCATAAAATCTCATATATCCCAATCTCATGCTGAGGGTATTCTCATCATTGATATCTATCGCTCCATCAGGGGTTGAAACAGGATAGGCATCAAGGATACTTTTAATGGCTCTCTTCGCGATGGCAACCCTGCTGCAATTCGTGGTATGAGTTCCACTTGAAGTCTTGTAGAACCCAGTAGTATCACTACAAGATGAGTCGCCATATATTGGACCAGACTGAGAATAAGGAATATCATTACATTGATATGTATGCCCTGTACCTGATTGAGAATAATATGGACCATTATAATTATTATCATAGGTATTTTTTGTGCAATTGCTGTTTTCATTTACATATAAGGTACTCCCTGCCGGTGTCCAGTTCATACTACCAGACAAATCAAGGACAAATAATATATCCGGGGGGATCTGCTGGATGGTCTGGTCAAGAACATAAACATCCGTATCAGCCGCAAAAGTATAAGTGAAAGGGGCTAACCCAACCAATAAAATGAATACATAAAACTTCTTCTTCATGGACCATAGCCTCCTATTCTTTCACTACCTCAAAAATGGATTCATCCTTGGGCAGTATCCTTACCACATTTTGCTCGATGACGGTTGTCGATTTGTGGCCTGCTCCGGTTAAATCATTTCCTTTTGATTCGACCCAAAAATAGGCATATAAATTATTGATGGAAGAGAATCCCTTGGGTGGCCCAATTTTATTTGGATCAAAGTCAATTTTTACTTCAGCATGAGTGGGATTTTGATTTTGAGGATCGGAAAAGGGATTATAATTGTACCGGTCCGGAACAAAGTTCACATACTTCGATAAAACGATATTAACGCCACCCTCTGCCGCATAGAACGCATCCGTCGATTTTCTTTTTTCTCCCGAGAGCATGATTTCAAAGGTGGAGGTAAAGGTGGACGCCAGACCAATGAGGGTCAATACGATCATCATGATTAAGACGATGACTAATGTCGCCCCCGATTCATTTATTAAGTGTTTCTCTTCTTTATTCATATCTAATTCCCTCTTTCAAGAGAAGTTTCAGGCTAAAGGAAATGCCCTCACATTTTTTTTAAGGCTAAATTTCTTAATGCCACCGTTGAAGTTAAAGTCCTCGGAGTGATCATCTTTAATCGGTCGTCTTCTGGGTTGGCCTGGACTGGTCTGGCTGTGAGGCTGATGCGGAGGGCAATCACTTTATCCCTGTTCATATCGATGGTCCCGCAATTGACCCAATGGTCCACCACTCCATCTTGGGTCGCCTCATCACCGATGATCCCATCTCTTCCACAGGTAAAATCCAATGCCTCGACATTCCTTAATAGGGCTTCGGTGGTGGCATTCCCTCCGTCGACCGTCAGCTGTCTTTCTAAGGTCGTCCCATTTAAGGTGTAAGTGATGGCGTGGGCTTCGGAAATTAAGGGAGGACCGAGAGGGTTTGAAGGATCCTTCTGATAGTATTCATACCACACCGTGATTGAATTTCCAGCAACCTGATAAGGGATGTTCGGAATATGGATCGCCGAGGTGGTGTTATCATAATCAAATCCTGTCATGCTCAGGTCTCTCACTAAAATTTCCATGGCATTTCTGATATCCTGTTGAACCTCGGCAACCTGGTCCTGAACGGTATAGGCTCTGCTTTGGGCAATGAAGATACGATAGAATCCAGCCACCACGATCCCAGCAATGACCATGACCACTAACAATTCCACCAGGGTAACGCCTCGCTCATTGAATTTGATTCTCATAAAGGATTTGCTCCTTTTCCTTTTTCATCTACGAAGTTCTGAAAATAACCGAACGAAAACCCACCGAATGGCTTGTCTTATCGTTCCATTGGATGGTAATCGTAATTTCTTTAACCGTATCGTTGGGTGGGGCCGCATTTGGAACCACTACCCAGCTTCTCGAATAATTGATCCCAGTGGACCCCTGCATCTCGTCATTCCCCGTCACCACGTTGTCCCACAAAGATACCTTTAAATTCTCTAACTGATCCTGAGCGAATGTTGCCGCTTCCGTGATATGGCAACCAAAGGAATTATTATTCGTCGTCTGAACCATGAGCCCTGTTAATCCCAATATGGCAATGGATAAAAGGACTAAGGAGACGAGCACCTCAACTAATGAATAACCTTTCTTATTCAATTTTTATCTTCCCTGTCAGCCCGGATACACGGACCGTAGTGGACCCTTTTGAATTATTCAGGGTGATTCTTCCATCTGCCGCTCTCGAATTGGGAAAGAAGGTAATCAGATTTCCTGCAAAAGTGGTTTGATATTTCACCCCTGTGGGCATGGTTTGAGTCACCCCTTCTGTCACCCAATTTCCTCCGGTGTCTTGATATTGGAGGAAGTAACGGTCATGAGCAGGTTCAAAAATAACCTGATAATGGGTGTGATTTGAAATAGCCTTAAGCTGGGCGACACGCATGATCGAAACCACATCTCGAGTGGCACTTCTCAGCCGGTAATTCGTTAGCCAAGTACTGATATTCGGAGTGGTAAGCAGAGCCCCAAAGGCTAAGATGACCATGACAACGATTAATTCCACCAATGTCACTCCTCTTTGATTCATCTGTCGATTACCCTCTTAAAATTAAAAACCGGATTCCCGATTAGGCCGTGCCACGGAAATCCGGTTATCTCATTCACCTCGGTAACCCGGCCATCCCAAGGTTTTGGGATCCGTGGCTTTCCCCGCCTGCGCCATCTCTGGAGCAGCGGGCCCCCCGCCGGCTATGGCGGGCAGGCGTCCTACGATTACTCGTAGTTTGGCTTTATCGGGTTTTTTATTATTACAATATTTAGATTAGCAAATGGTATGCCAATGAAGGAAAAAATTATAACTCATTAAAATGAATACCTATTTTAGGACTTCGTTTTATTTATCAAAGTTTAGGGACCAAAAATTGTCTCCGGGGCTATGAAATTTTTTCTTAAAATATTTCTCTCCAACGGTTCATTTTTAAAGGAGGAACGATACTTTTTAAATGATTTGACACTCCGCTACAATAAATAAACCCTAAATCTCCACCACTCCCTGCTGTAACAGAAGCAGTTCCGCCCGATAGAAGACCACCTGTCAGATTCTTTTCCCCGCTTCCTGTGATGACGACTGACCCCGTCGTCAAGATGACTCCATACCAGGTGAAATCCCCGTTGACCACGAGATTCCCTTCAACGAGAAGAAGGCCTGCCCCATGGGAGCCCCCTGCGAGTGTCAATGTTTTATCCCCATTCATATTGAAATAAATAATATTCATTGGACCGCTGTAAGTAATTGGAAGATTTGAATCATGACTGATAGGCATTCCCCAGCTATTTGAATATCCAGTTAATGTATGGTTTTCACTATAACTATATTTGAAATTGGCATCTCCTTTTATGTAATCAATCATCTCTTTGATTGGCAGGATCGGGAGGAGTGGATAGTTCATTCGTGTCATTTTTGGGGGTGAACCATCGATGGGAGGATTATCCAATTCTATAATGGGTGGAAGAGTGGTAGTAGGAGTCATCACACCGGGCTTATGATGGATGGATGCACAACCATTATATCCATTGATATAAGTTGAATTTCCTTGAATGGAAATCGGCCTCTCCGAATAAATGGCAGCAGGGGGATCATACCCAGAGCTTTTTCTTATCTCTACTTCTAATGCCTTATTCCCTCCATCTCTTGTAAAGCCAAAGCTTCTTAAAATATAAATCGGGGCTCCTCCGTAAGTCACAACTTGATTCATAGAATCTATTTTATGTTTTATTTCAACACCATAATCTAATTTAGTCTGTAGACTTAGATAGGAGTTTGGGTTAGCAGAGGAATAGCCTATCTGGGTTGCTCCTTTCCCAGGATAGCTTGCAAGGAGAACTTTCCAGTTAGGATTGGTTGGATCGCTATCGACTATTTCATGAGTGGCCCCCTCTCTGAATCGCCCCATAAACTCATGGATCCCCGCTTCAGCAACATAAAAGGCTTGAACCGATGTCCTTTCGTTACCTGCGATGAGGACGTCAACCATGCTTGTATTTAAAGCATTAATCCCGATGAGCGTAGCGACTAAAAGCAATAGCATCCCTAAGATTAATGCCACTCCTTTTTCTTCGCCGATTTTCATTGTCTTCAACTTTCTTCTTCCTCTGATCGGGTTAAAGTCCCATATTCCTCACCTGGATATTGGTGAACAATGTCCTTCTCCGATATCCCCCCTCCCCCTTATAGTCGGGATCGATTAGATTTGTTTTGGAAGTCACTACCAATTTAACCAATCGAATCTCGGAGGGGTTGGAAGTAACATTTCCATTTGCATCATAATAGGTAAATTGGAGGCCTTCGATATTTTCGGCCACGGGCTGGGCACCTCCCCCTGTATTCTCATTTCTTCGCAGAACGGGCTTGCCTCCACTCATGCCAAGGCTGTAGGTGATCGCCTTAACGATATAGACCGGTTCATTGGCCAGATGGTCTTCGGTTAACGAAGTCGTTAAAGTGAGGGTATCAGAAACGATGTTCTGAATTAAATAATTATTCTGTCCATTCAAACACAAATATTTCTTTTTATCCGTGTTAAAGGAGCTTGCATTGGTCACCTTTAACTGATTCGTTTCTTTTGGAGCGTTTTGTTTTAATACCCCAACCTGGTCCGCCAGGAGGATGGTGATCGAGTTATTAGCAGGGGTGATGATATGGTTAAATCCGTTAATTGCCCCAAATATTGCCAATAAGTTGCCTCCGTAGCCAGCCATTCGGATTTCCCGGGTCATTTGATCGACTGCCACTCTGATATGTTGTTGTATCTCTGCTACTTGATCCTGAACCGAGTAGGTTTTATGTTGGCGGATAAATATTTGATATAGAGCGGCGATTAGGATACTGCTCAGCACCAAAGCGATGAGCAATTCGATGAGGGTCAGCCCATGCCTGCCCTTAACAATTCTCCAGTTCATCATTTCGATCTGATCGTTGTAAAAGAAACGGCGTGAGGTCCTCGTTCTGTCCATCGAACCGTCACGGTAATGGTCTTCATTGAATTTCCTGAATCCTCCGCCACCTCAATGAACCGTGTGAAAAGAGTGCCCGGTACTATGCCTTCATCATGGATTCCGTGATTTAAATTAGAGTCGTTATAAGACAGGTTTTTCAAATATTCCAATTTATCCTGGGCTAAAATAGTGGCCTGGGTCATATCATGACTAAAATGATTACTCCGGGTGGAGGTGATTTGCATGGCGGCAATGCCAAGGAGGCCGACTGCCAAAATAACCAGAGCGGCCACCACTTCAATTAGAGTAAACCCTTTTTGACGTTTAAGAGCATTATTCAATTCTTACCCTCCCCGTCGCAGTGGTCAGTGTAATCCTTTTTTGAGCTCCCTTGTTATTAATGAGTGATACCCCTCCTGGAGAAGAGGTGGAATTTGGATTGAATTGTGCAAAGGGTTTTCCACCTAAGGCACCGTTGGGTGGAAACGTATTATTAACAAATTGCACTCCGCTCGGAAGATGGATAGGAGCTCCTTCAGGAATTAATCCACCTGAGGACCGATAAAGCTGACATGAATTTGCATCAAAAGCCACCCCGTAGGGAATGTTGGTCGAGACCGCTTTCATCTGTGCTGTTCTCATTGTTGAAGCCACATCTCTTGTGGCACTCCTTAGACGATAATTAGGTAACCATGCTCCGATATTGGGGATCAATAATACAGCTCCAATGGCAATGATGACAAATACGACCACTAATTCTATTAAGGTGACTCCTTTCTTGTTCATTCGTTTCATGTTATATCCTCACCCCTTTTGGCTAAATTGATTTTATTTAATAAAATAGTTTTGTCAATATATTTTACTCTTTCGAGGAGGCTTCGTTTTACAGGAATTGACATTCCTTAACAGGTTTTCAAAAAAAATTCGGAAGAGTTGAACTTCTTGAGCAACTATTCAGGAAAGAACAGTCTTTCGTGTATAGGTATTGGTAAAGTTATTCGTTTCGTCATTCGGTTATTTACTGAACGGGCTTCGTAGCCATCGCCTTAACCCATAGCGTGGCAGCAGATACGGGGGGCCAATGAATCATCGAAAATCAATGGCCAATGTATAGCGCTGTATGGTTTTGGCCCCTGAGTCATCCGACACTTCAATTTCGACAGGATGAGTCCCTTGATATTCTTTTCGAATCTCCCATCTTATCAATCCTGTCTTCTCATCCATCTGCATCCCTTTGGGGCCTGTCTTCAAATGAAATAGGATGGGCTCGTTGTCTGGATCAGCAGCTCTGACTTGATATAGATACGTCGTCTTTTCAACAGAAGTCGGTGGAGAGGAAAGGATAACAGGAGGGCTATTGGAAATAATAAGGGGCTCAGATTTCTTTGGAATACCTAAAGTTTCTCGATCGTCAGGGGTAACTTTCACAACGACTGAATCTCCTTTTTTAAAATGTCCCTTCTCGAGAAACTCTCCCCTTTCATCATTTAAAACGTTTCCATTTATTTCCCATTGATAAGTATAAAAAATAAAATCTCCATCCAAATCAGAGCTTTTAATATTGACTTTTAATTGGTCCGTCGCATAAGCAATCTTGGGTTCAATCCATACCTCTTGTATGACCGGTGGAGAGTTAACTATCTTTGTAGGTGCTGATAAAAATGGTGTTCCCTCGACCTTTCCATCGGAAGGCGTCACCCTCGCCTGGAGGAGATCCCCCTTTTTGAAGGAGCCACCTTTTAAAGTATTTTTATTCTCTCCGACCATTTCTTCGCCATTTTTCATCCACTGATATTGATAGGTGATGGGGTCCCCGTCTGGGTCTTGACTCTGGATAAATAAATTTAATTCACTATCTTTATTTGGCTTATCTGGAAGGATGCTAACAGAAGAAATCACCGGAGGGGTATTGGGTTTCGATTTAAGATCCGGCCCTTTTTCTTTCCCACAGGAGAGAATACTGAAAAGAAAAATAGTTATAACGAAGAAAGGGAATATCCCCATAGATCGCCACCGATTTGTGACATCCTTCTTTTTACATGAAAAAATAAAGATAGCTCCTTTTTTCATCAACTTGGATGGAAGGTTGAAAATTGCCCTTTACTATACCTCTCTCATGTATGAAAGTCAAAATAGAAATGGTTACTAAAGTTAGAAAACCATTTTCCAGTTGAGTGGGATGAGGATCTTCTTTTTCAAAACTTCGGGGACATAAACGCCTCCACCTATCCCTACATATCCTGAGGACATCCCCCCAATGATGGTTACGATGACACTTGACGGAATAGCAGGTCCAATGACCTTGGATCGGTCACTCCGTTTAATGACTTCCCCTTGGGTTGTATCATTCGTCGCATCTAAATTAAAAACCGCAGTTCCTGTTTTATAGTCAACCGCATAGAAAATTCCGCTGCCTGGACCAAGGTAACAGATATTGGTTTGATTCTGAACAGTAGGAGCAAAGGTTGTGTAATAGACGACTCCATAGAAGACGACCGGACTGGAAAGACACTTTTCACCTGGTCTTTGATCTAATTTTATGTACCATCCATTTTTCCCTCTCAATTCATTGATAATACTAGTTTTGATAGAATCAGGAGTACTGGGTTCTTGTAATAGATCTTCGGTCACATCTTTTAAATCACTTTCTGTCATTGGAGTATGGGGGTAAGGTGTTTTGTCCTTGACAGCATAAAGCCGATTGATATAGGTGAGATCCCCTTTCGGGTTTTCTCGATCTCCTGTGCCAAAGAAAAGCATTTCATAATTGCCGGAGTCATTTTCAAGTGTGACATCTGGCGGATAAAATATCTTCCCATTTCCTTGAAATATAATATTCCCTGTCCAGCTGGCGACATTACTCGCATCCCCAATGTCAAACCTCCAAATCCTCCCCCCTGTATCCCCAACATAAAGCCTGTCAATTTTTCCATCTCCGGTCACATCCAGTTTCGCGATATCACTGGGAATTGAATAAACCATCCTGGAAGGATCCTCATCTTTTGTATATCGCCATATCTTTTCCCCTGTTAAAATATCCACTACATAAATTCCTCTTCCCATCGTATCTGCGTTTAACACAGGGATGTTATCCTGGTTAGGATCGTATCCGGCAGCAATAAAAGCCACCCACTTCTCGCCGGACCCGTTTCGAATCTTTCCAATCTGTGGGGTGCTCCAGGTCTGGCCTAACTCTTTATAATCGGTAGTGTTATATGTTGTGGTTTCAAATATTCTTCCAGATGGATTTATCTCCCATAGAAATTTTGGGTTAAGACGGTCGGTCACGTCCAATGCGGTGTAGCGATTACCACCTCTTCGCTGCCCGAAGATAAGGATAGCCTTCGTGATATTGTTAGATCCATCTCTTTCTACATATATCTTCGGAGACCCGTCAACAAAAAACTCAATTAATGACCCATTTAAATTTTTTAATTTGGGTAGTAAGTTTGAAGGAATAAAGGCCCAGAGTTCCCCTCCGGTGGCATCATCAAAAGCGTGGAGCATGCCATCATTTCCTCCGACAAAAATAACGGATTGATTTGACCCGTAATGTAAAATCAACGGTCTTGAATGGATATAAGCGCCGAGGCCCCAGCACCTTTTTACATTGGTCACACC
>JACAEV010000123.1 GCA_013388645.1 Syntrophaceae bacterium
AACATCGGCTTTAACCACATCAAGTTCCCTGAACACGTTTTCTAAAAGTTCTTGCACTCCTTCTCCGGTTTGGCCTGACGTGAAGTAGATTCGGAACCCCATTTTCTCAAATTGATTTTCAATCTCCCCTGCCCTTTCCCTTACCGATGGAAGATCTATTTTATTGAGGACAATGAATTGAGTTTTTTTCTGAAGCGAGGGGTGGTAAGCCTTCAACTCATGATTGAGGGCGTTAAAATCTTTGACCGCATCGCGAGAAGGTTTTGTCGAGATGTCCAGGAGATGAATGAGGAGGCGCGTCCGTTCGATATGTCGAAGGAATGTCAATCCAAGCCCAGCCCCTTTTGAGGCCCCTTCAATCAATCCGGGAATATCAGCCACGACAAAAGATCGATGGTCTTCCCGGCTCACGACCCCTAAATTGGGAACCAGTGTGGTAAAAGGATAGTCGGCAATTTTCGGTCTGGCCGAAGAGATTCTCGATAGAAGAGTTGATTTCCCGACATTGGGATAACCGATGAGTCCCACATCGGCGAGAAGTTTCAATTCAAGTCGTAAGGTGCGCTCCTGTCCCTTTTCGCCCTTTTCCGCATGTCGAGGAGCTCTGAGCGTAGGGGTGGCAAAACGGGCATTGCCTCGCCCACCTCGGCCTCCCTGAGCAACCAGATATTGCTGACCTTCAAAGAGGAGGTCTTGGAGCACTTCGCCTGTCTGATCATCTCGTACGAGGGTCCCCACTGGAATTCGAATGATCAGGTTCTCTCCATTCTTTCCCGTTTGGTCTTTTCCTTTACCATGTTGTCCCTTTTGAGCACGAAGTGGTTTGGGATAGGTTAAATCGAGAAGGGTATTCAATTGAGAATCGGCCTGAAGGATCACATCCCCACCTTTTCCTCCATCCCCACCATTCGGACCTCCTCTTGGAATAAAACGTTCTCTCCGAAAGCTCACACAACCATTTCCACCATCGCCCGCTTTCACATGGATTGTTGCTTCATCCACAAATTTCATGTTCGATCACAGGCTGAATGGAGGATTCCCCCAATCCCCATTGAATTCAGAGAGGATCCCTTCCTAAGGATGGGATGCAAGGTCATGACCCCGTACGCTATGAAGAAGGGTTAAAGACTCTGAGTGTAGACACTCACCTGTCTTTTATCTTTCCCTCTTTTCTCAAATTTGACGACTCCATCAATTCTGGAAAAAAGAGTGTAGTCTTTTCCCACCCCAACATTTTCTCCAGGATGAATACGGGTCCCTTTCTGACGGACCAAGATGTTTCCTGCTCGAACCCATTGTCCGCTGAACCGTTTGACCCCCAATCGTTGCCCAGCGCTATCTCTGCCGTTTCGAGAACTTCCTCCAGCTTTTTTATGTGCCATAACTCCCTCCAAATCCTAAAGTTGGAATACTGGAATGTTGGAACGATGGTCTAACCCATTATTCCAAGACTCCAATATTCCATCTCTCCCTCAGCCCAAGTGGATATCGTTCACTTTCAGATATGTATAGGTTTGCCGATGTCCCTTAAATCGTCGATAATTTTTCCTCTTTTTCATCTTATACGTCAGGACTTTCTTCCCCTTCGTCTCTTGGACGATCTCTCCTTTGATGACGACATTGGCAAGCGTAGGAGTCCCAACCTGTACCTCCCCTTCTTGTGAAACCATCAAAACATCTTGGAGGGATACCTGATCTCCTATGGCTCCATCCAATTTTTCCACCCGGATGAGGTCTCCCTTTGAGACCCGGTACTCCTTCCCACCAGTTTTTACCACCGCATACATCAGATGCCTCCAAATTGAAATAATTGACAAATATTAATCGATTTTTCATTTCTTGTCAAATTTCCCATAACCCAAATTTAAAATTCGACATTCCCGTGAGAAGGTGAAGCCAGTGAATCTTAACTGCTTGAAAACACTGCATTTCTACTTGTACAGGAATGATTGATAATGGAATTTTCAGACCTTTTATGAGATCATCAAATTTAAAACTCTGCAATAAGGAAAAGGTTATGAGATGTCGGTTTGATTTTTATGACTTTGGAATATGGTAAGGGGGGATGAAAGATGTTGGTATCTTTGTGTTTTAGGGAATATCTATCCATTTATTGGTTAATCACCTTGATCGCCTTTTGATTATTCGCTGTCATAAAAATGCATGTTTTAACCCGTATAGGCCCTATCTATAGAGCATCCATCCCGAATTTTTATTGACAGAAGGCAGGAGGGTGGATAGGATTCTTAGAAATAACAAATTGCAGTATAATAATTTTCTGAATAAAAGGAGCCAATATGAAACAATGGTATGAAGAGTTGTTTGAAAACTACGGAATGAAATATGATAACGAAACTTTCGTACAGGGAACCATCGGAGAATGTGATTTTATTGAAAAAGAAATTGAATATAATCAAGCTACACGAATTCTCGACATAGGGTGCGGTACTGGAAGACATTCCATTGAATTAGCCAAGAGGGGATATACTGTTGTCGGAATTGATTTATCAGATTCGCTTCTAAAACGGGCCAAAGAAAAAGCATCTGAACAGAAGCTGCAAGTCATTTTTCAAAAACATGACGCGAGAAATCTTTCTTTTCTGCATGAATTTAATTTGGTCATCATGATATGCGAAGGCGCATTCCCGTTGATGGAAACGGATGAAATGAATTTTCAGATTCTCCAGAATGCTGCCAATGCCTTACTGCCAA
>JACAEV010000103.1 GCA_013388645.1 Syntrophaceae bacterium
AACAATGGGTGGCTTGATGTATTATAATTGAAATGATGGATCGATTTATCGAAATTGTTGGTGCGAAGTCACACAATTTAAAAAATATTGATTGTCGAATTCCCAGAGGGAAGATGACGGTGATCACCGGAGTCTCCGGCTCAGGCAAATCCACCCTGGCTTTCGATACCCTTTTCGCTGAAGGTCAAAGACGCTACATCGAATCGCTCTCCACTTATGCACGGCAATTCTTAGAAAAGATGGACCGGCCTGATGTTGAATCCATTCATGGGATTCCTCCAGCCATCGCCATCGAACAGAAAAACTCCGTAAAAAATGCCCGTTCCACGGTAGGGACGGCATCGGAGATCTATGACTATTTGAGACTTCTCTTCGCCAAAATCGGTGAGGTTTTCTGCCCAGAATGCCATCTCAAAGTCTCAGGAGATACCGTGGAGAATGTTGTGGAACAGATTCTGATTTCCTATCAGGGACGAAAGATTTTCATTCTCAGTCCAGTTTTTTTTGGCAACCCACATGAAAAGGAATTTAAGGTAAAAGACCTCATCAAAAATGGATACTATCGAATTTGGTTAAGTGGAGAGATCCTCGATCTCACCAGCCTGCCTTTTGCCCAGACTCAACAACAAGACCCGCTTCTGATTCTCATTGACCGGCTTTTCCTGGAGGAGAAGGAGAGATCGAGATTGTCGGAAGCGATCCAGAAAGGGTTTCAATTGGGGAGTGGTAAAATTGAAATCAGAGGTGAAAATGGAGAGAGACTCGCTTTCAATCGTAGTTTCTCCTGTAATCGCTGCGGAAGAAATTTTATAGAACCTGAACCCCTTCTCTTCTCTTTCAACAGCCCTTTGGGTGCTTGTTCTACTTGCCAGGGTTTTGGGAAGATCATCGGGATTGATTGGCAAAAAGTGATTCCGGATCCCAAAAAGACATTGAAACAGAAACCTTTTGCTCCGTGGAACACCCCGGCTTACGAAGACCTTTATGAGTATTTATGGGAGGCCTGCCGGAGACACCGAATTCCTATCCAAAAGCCTTTTGAAGACCTTAGACAGGATCAAAAAGAGATTCTGCTTTATGGAAAAGGAGAGTTCATCGGTCTCAAAGGGTTTTTTGAATGGATGGAAGGAAAACGTTATAAAGTCCATTACCGGGTATTTCTCAGCAAATATCGAGCCTATACCCCCTGCCCTACCTGCCATAATACTCGACTCAAAGAGGAAGCCCTGAACGTTCATCTCGGAGGAAAAAACATTGCCCAGCTTTGCGATATGTCGATTTCTGATCTTCAGATCTTCTTTAAAAATTTGCCGATCAGAGATTTCCAAAAAAAGGTAGGAGAGCGTCTTCTCAAAGAGATTAGGGATCGGATTGGATTTATGCTGGAGGTTGGATTAGGATATTTAACACTTTCACGTCAGACGAGAACCCTTTCCAGTGGGGAATATCAGCGGATCACCCTGGCAAGATCATTGGGTTCAGCGCTGACAGAAACCCTCTATGTTTTAGACGAACCAAGCATCGGACTTCATGCAAGGGATACGGATCGTCTCTTGTGTTCCCTTCAAAGGTTACGAGAAGGAGGGAATACGGTGGTCGTCGTCGAGCATGATCCTGATGTGATCCGAGCCGCCGATGAGATCATTGACCTCGGTCCAGGGGCAGGGAAACAGGGAGGTTCGGTAGTGTTCCAGGGAAAATTAGAATCCCTACTTGAAGACCCGAATTCCATCACAGCGAGATGTCTGAGGAACGGAACATCCCCTTTTTCAAAAAAACCTCCCAAAAAACCGAAGGGATGGATCTCCATTCACAATGCCAGGGAGCACAATCTTAAAGGAATCCATGTCAAGATTCCATTGGGTATGATGGTCTGTATTACGGGTGTTTCAGGGGCGGGAAAGACAACCTTGGTCCACCATATTCTTTATGCAGGGGCAAAAGGAAATGAAAATGCCGTATGGGAAAAAGGGGCTTTTGATGCCATCGAAGGTCTGGAACAATTGGACGATATCGTTCTCATGGATCAATCGCCCATCGGGAAAAGCTTGAGATCGAATTCTGCCACCTACATCAAAGTATTTAGTGAGATTCGGGACCTCTTCACCCACACCCGAGAGGCGAAAAGATATGGATTCAAACCTCGCCACTTCTCTTTCAATGCCGAAGGGGGCCGATGTGAGACATGCCAAGGTGCAGGGGTTCAGGTGCTGGACATGCAATTCTTGGAAGACGTTATCATCACGTGTGAAGCCTGCGAGGGCAAAAGATTTCGGCCGGAAATTCTCAAAGTGAAATATCGGGAGAGGAATATCGCCGAAGTATTAAATATGACGGTGGACGAGGCGATGAACTTTTTCCATGGCCATCCTCGGATTCTCTCAAAACTCCAAATCTTAAAAGAGGTGGGGTTAGGTTACCTCACCCTTGGTCAGTCCACCAATACACTGAGCGGGGGAGAATCTCAACGTTTGAAATTAGCTCAACATATCGGGCGAAGTGAAAGAAGAAAAACCTTATTTATCTTTGATGAGCCCACGACAGGCCTGCATATGGCTGATGTCGAGCTTCTTCTCGCTACGTTTGGGAAACTTCTTTCCAAAGACCATTCGATCATTGTCATTGAGCACAATCTGGACTTGATCCAACAGGCAGATTACATCATCGATTTAGGACCGGAAGGCGGAGAACAAGGAGGTAGGATTGTTGCGGAGGGCGATCTCAAAATGATCATGGCCTCCCCACTATCCTATACGGGACAGTTTCTCAGGCAACGTATGGACAAAATGAAGGTTCAGGTTAAGGTTTAGGTTGAGGCTTATTCATTTAAACCTTAACCTCAACCTTAACCTAATCCTTGATTTAGACTTCTGTTCTCTGCTTGATACAACTGAGCATCTGTTCGAGCCGATTCCGATCAAATCCGATCATCACCTCGTTGCATGCGGAAATGACTGGAACGCTTCGCGCCCCTGAAATTTTAACCATTTCATCCAATGCCGCCCGATCCTTGGTTACATCGTAGTCCATAAATTTATAACCCTTTTGCGAAAGAAACTCTTTCGCCATCTTGCAATAGGGTCAAGTGGGGGTGGAATAAACCTTAATTTCTTCCTCTGTCATAATCATTCCTCCCTGTTGATGAATTGATTCTCAGCATTTTTTATTTTTATACATAATCCATTTCAATTGTCAACGAATGTTTTTTCTTTTGTCATTTGCAAATTAAAAGTGCACCGTTTTTTTAGATTTTCATTTTAAAAGTGCACACCTCGATTTCGTGATCCTTTGAGTTATCCATAGAGGGTAGAGAGCGGAGAGATTTTA
>JACAEV010000104.1 GCA_013388645.1 Syntrophaceae bacterium
AGCATTTCAACGGTTTATATTGCGAAAGGGGAGGGGAAACCTAAAGCAAAGGATGACGCATTGGAGATTGGTATCTTTAATGAATTGAACCTGCCTGATGAGATTGCCTTCGACCACCGCTTGATCCTAAGCGATTATTTCAATAAAGTTTTTTAACGCTTCTTCGATCCGATTCAGACCCTCCTTGATATCCTCCATCGAAGTGGCATAGGAAAGCCTCTCAAAGGGGTCAGCTCCAAATTCTCACCTTGGGATCAGGGTAGTTATACCTTCAACTGCTGATTTTCGGGAGGTTGTCGTTTTTAAAAAAAGACTTGACAGATTTAATTGTCTATACAATAATAGACAACTATGATTTCAATAAACAAAAACATGTCAACCCCTTTTTATGTTCAAATCAAAAGGATGTTGCAAGATGATATTACCAATGGGAAATATCTTCCTAACGAACGGATCCCGTCAGAAATCGAATTGGCAAAGCTACTGAGCGTAAGCAGAATGACAGTCAATAAGGTAATCAATGAATTGGTAAAGGAGGGGGTTCTTTACAGACACCAAGGGAAGGGTACCTATGTTGTTATAAAAAAGATTGATCAGTGGTTTTTCAAGATAACAAGTTTTAATCGAGATATGGTATCGAGAGGTTTGGTCCCAAGCACTTCCGTATTGGAGAAAATGGTATTGAAAGCCCCGAGGAATGTCCAAAATGCTCTAAAGTTATCGCCGAAAGAGAGTGTTATCTTCATAAAAAGACTTCGATACGCAGACAACGAACCTATTATGTTAGAGTCCCGGTATTTAAACTATGAATTGTGTAAGAGAATTCTCAAAGAGGCATTGGATAAGGAATCGATTCATGATCTTCTAATCCAAAAGTATGGACTACCGCTGACGAAGGTCAGTCAATATCTTGAAGCTATCCAAATAAGTAAAGATGATGCCAAATTTTTGGGAGTTAAATCTGGAGAGCCTGGGTTCCTTCTGTGTCGAATAACATTTACAGGAGAGTCTCCGGTCACATTTGTAAATTATATTTACCGTGGGGATAAGTATCGATTTACTGCTGAGTTTGTTCCTATCGAATGAAAAACTTATGGCAATAGGATGAGAACGAAAAAGAGAGAACTGAAGGTCAAGGAGAGAGTGGAGACTTTGACGGGTGTTCAAGTCGGGATCAAGGCGCCCCGGGGGTCAAAGATTACCTGTAAGAGCTGGCAGACCGAGGCGGCATTGAGAATGTTGATGAACAACCTCGATCCAGAGGTAGCTGAAAAACCAGCAGAGCTCATCGTTTATGGAGGGGCTGGAAAGGCAGCCAGAAACTGGGAGGCTTATCATTTATTGGTGGAGTGTTTGAGGAACTTAGAAAGCGATGAGACCTTGCTTGTCCAATCAGGAAAACCTGTCGGAATCTTTAAAACTCACGAAGATGCCCCTCGGGTGTTGATCTCAAATTCGATGTTGGTTCCTCATTGGGCCAATTGGGAGAAATTCAGGGAGTTGGAAGAACTGGGGCTGACGATGTACGGCCAGATGACCGCAGGGAGTTGGATTTATATTGGGACCCAGGGAATTCTTCAGGGGACTTATGAGACATTTACCTCTGCGGCAAAGAGGCATTTCGGAGGAACATTAAAAGGCAGGCTCATCCTCTCCGCTGGCCTCGGGGGAATGGGAGGAGCTCAACCTTTGGCAGCGACCATGAACGAAGGGGTTTTTTTAGGGGTGGAGATTGATCCGGCAAGAATCAAGCGTCGTCTTGAAACAGGCTATTTGGATGTGATGGCCGATCGTTTGGAAGATGCGCTCATCTTGGTTTTAGGAGCAAAAGAAAAAGGGATTGCTAAATCCATCGGCCTCGTGGGAAATGCAGCGGAGATTCATCCAGAGATTGTGAGGAGAGGGATTGTGCCCGATTTGGTGACCGATCAGACCTCGGCTCACGATTCATTAAATGGATATGTTCCTGCCGGGTTTAGTCTTGGTGAAGCGATTGAACTTCGAGGGAAAGACCCACAAGCCTATATTCGCCGAGCCATGGAGTCCATGGCCGTTCATGTTCGGGCGATGCTGGAATTACAGAAGAAGGGTTCGATTGTCTTCGATTACGGTAATAATATTCGGTCCCAGGCCTTTCAGGCGGGTGTCAAAGAGGCATTTAATTATCCTGGATTTGTTCCAGCCTTCATCCGACCTCTTTTTTGTGAGGGGAAGGGTCCATTTCGCTGGGCCGCTCTATCAGGGGATCCTGAAGATATTTATAAAACGGATGAGGCGATTTTAAAAGAATTCCCTGATGATGTGTCTCTGGCGAGATGGATTCGATTAGCGAGGGAGAAAGTAAAATTTCAAGGGCTGCCGGCGAGGATCTGCTGGTTGGGGTATGGGCAGAGGGCGCGGGTTGGAAAAATGTTTAATGATATGGTAGCCAGGGGGGAATTGAAGGCTCCGATTGTTATTGGGAGGGATCATCTGGACAGCGGTTCGGTCGCCTCACCTTATCGTGAGACAGAAGGCATGAAGGACGGAAGCGATGCGATAGCGGACTGGCCCATTTTGAATGCCCTTCTCAATGTGGCAGCAGGAGCGACCTGGGTCTCGGTCCATCATGGAGGGGGAGTCGGAATCGGTTATTCCATTCATGCGGGGATGGTGGTCGTGGCGGATGGGACAAAGGAGGCGGAGAGAAGGCTGTTAAGGGTATTGACGACTGATCCGGGCACTGGTGTGATGCGCCACACTGACGCAGGCTATGAAGAGGCAATCGAAACAGCTAAAGAGAAAGGGATTAAGATTCCAGGAGTGACGATTTATAGATAAAATATAGAAATTCATAAAGGCAAATTAAGTTGTATAATCAAATATATCCACATTTTATTCCTGTTATCCACGTGAGGTGATTTAATTTGTACGAAAAAATAGCTGAAGAACTTTTAAATAGATTAGCGAAAGCAATTACCGAATATGATGCTGATTCTGCTTCCGATTTGACTATAGATTTGCTGTCAAGGGGAATTGATCCAAAAAGAATAATTAATGATGGCCTTTCGAAGGGCATCCAAGAAGTGAGTGATAAGTTTAATAGACTTGAGGTATTTTTACCTCATATGATCTTTGCTGCTGATGCAATGCAAATTGCCGTCCATAAGATTATTGAATCTTTGCCACCCGATAGAAAGCATGAGGTGATTCTTGGTAAGGTAGTTCTTGGGACAGTTAAGGGTGATATACATGATGTTGGAAAAAATATTTTTAAAACGATGTTATTAGCAACGGGTTTCGAAGTATATGACTTGGGGGTGGATGTACCAACAGAATATTTCATTAATAGGGCTGAAGAAATAAAAGCAGACATTATAGCCCTATCATGTTTGATGACAACCTGTTTGATACAATTAAAAGAGGTAATTGAAGATTTAGTTCGATTAAAGATCAGAAATAAATATAAGGTATTAGTTGGTGGAGGGGCAGTAACTGAGACATTTGCGCATAAAGTCGCAGCAGATGGATACTCTCTAGATGCTATTGCGGGTGCAGGGCTAGCTAAAAAAATATTAGGTAAAGAATAGGGTTAGATAAATGTCTTTAAGTTTTACTGAGATTGTGGATAGAGCAATAAATACAGGTGAAAAAATCGAAGTTAAAGATTTTGACATGAAGGTTTTTAGAGAAACCGAGCGTTTAAAAGAAAAATACAGTATAAAGTTTAACAAAGAAAATACTATTAATACTAATGATGATATGGCTGACCGACTTTTTCTGGCCGGGAAAGAATTTTATAAAAAAATAGGTACTTATGTAATGGATTCTAAAAGGATTATTAAATTTACAGAAAAAGAGATAGATGAAGCTTTAAATGAAATACCAGGAATCATTTGGATAGGTAGAGGTACTGACAAAAGGATTATGAAGCATCGGGGGGTTGGGGATCAAACACTACCTATTATCCAGGGTGGTGTAATAGGTGGAAATGCAACAGAAGAATATTATATACCACTTTACCAAAGCATTGCTCAAGAGCAATTAGTTGACTCTATTTATTTTGACCCCCCTCATGTTATTGAGGGGCGGGCTGTAATGCATGGATCGCCCTTAGAGATACATAGTGCACGATGTGCTGCTATGTGGGCCCGAGAAGCGATAACCAGGGCGGGAAGACCTGGTATGCATTTATTGGGTGGAGCTGGGTCTGCCGTTGCTGACATCAGTACATGTCAGGAGGGGATAGGTATTCGGCCATCTGATGCCATTTGTGCTCATACCACATCGGAGCTCAAAATTGATTATGATTCACTGAATAAGATAATGCACACTCTCCATTATAATTGTATGCGTCAGGTTTGGTGGGCGCCAGTTATTGGAGGGTTTGCAGGGGGTGCAGAAGGTTCAGCTATTACAGCTGTGGGAGGACTTTTTCACGGGTTGCTGGTCGGACAAGGTGCTAAGGGTTCTGCTTATTTTGATTTACAGGTAACGCCTTATTACAAAGCAGGGGCTACTGATCGATTATCTCTCTGGATTTTGAGCATCGCAGGTCAAGCAATAGCTAGAAACACAAAAGCTATCTTGCAAGGTACGGTAACAACGTCAGCGGGACCTGGTACAAAAATGATGCTTTATGAAATTGGTGCATCTGCCATCTCTCAAGTTGTTTCTGGGATGCATATTTTTGGCGTTAGAATCCAGAAACCAACCAAAGAGAATCATGGTACAGCCATGGAATCTAAATGGGTAGCAGAAGTCAGTAGGGCTGCAGTTAATATAAACAGAAATGAAGGAGATGCTATTGTATCAAAATTATTGTCAAATTATGAACATAATATTAAAAATGCCCCCGAAGGCGGAGGTTTTATTGAGCTTTACGATACCAAGAGATTAACTCCATATGAGGATTATTTAAGAATTTACGAAGAGGTTAGACGAGAAATAGCGGACATGGGACTCCCAATTAATTGATCTCACGCCTTATTATAAAAAACTGAAAGGAACCTAGGGAAAAATAAAAGGCAATTCAAAATTCTTAAGTGGATTAGCTTAAGGAGACGGTAAAGGAGGTGATGCGGAAATAAGGGAAATTGTGAGGTAAAATATAGAGCTCATCTTATCATTTGGCAGTAAATCATAAGCAACTAACTTCAAAACGATGGTAATAATTTAGATCCAAATTCGAAAGGAGGATTAGAGTATGATAAGAATAAAAAGATTGATGTCTCAGGTTATAGGTGTATTTGTAGTTTTTATGTTTCTCCTACCTGCCTCAGGTATTTCCCAAGTTCGAGGCATCACAAAGGATAAGGTGAAGGTGGGAGCTTACCAACCCCTAACAGGGATCTTAGCGGCAGAGGCAAAACAAGTTGCGGATGGTGTCCGAGCTTATTTTAGTCATATTAACGATGGAGGAGGTGTCAATGGTCGAAAAATTGAATATCTTGTCGAAAACGACAACTATGATCCTCAACAAGCAATGGCGGCTGCGAAGAAACTAGTTGAACGTGACCAGATCTTTGCCATGGTTGCACCTTTAGGCACGGTTACTGGGATGGCTGTATTACCTTATTTGATTAAACAAAATGTTCCTCTTGTGACAACACTTTCTGGGA
>JACAEV010000016.1 GCA_013388645.1 Syntrophaceae bacterium
ACATTTCTCTCTCCTTTTTACGTTATTTAAAAAATTGGCGGAAGTGCATGGGAATCGAACCCACCACGGACATCTCTGCCCGTCACTGGATTTGAAGTCCAGGAGGCCCACCAGAACCTATCCACTTCCAAAGTATAACCTAAAGGATTTTCTTTTTAAAGTCAAGGAGTTCTTGTAGGTTTAACCCTATGATCTTTAAGGTTTTTTCACGGGAATGATGGCCTCTTACCATTTTAATCGAAGATGAGGATATTCCAAATTCGCTGGCGAAGAATCGAATGAGGGCTTCGTTTGCTTTTCCCTCTGTCGGTAGTGCAGTCACTTTGACTTTGATCCCGTCGCGATAGGAACCCACGATCTCATTCTTGGAGGACTTAGGCTGAAGATAAACCTTTATGATGATTTCTTCCATTTTTTAAGAATTAGGCTGAGGTTAAGGTTGAGGTTGAGATTTTTCTTGACCTGAGCCTTAGTCTTAACCTTTGCCCGATATCTGCTACCCAATGATTCCAATAAAAGAGAGTTGTCTCCCTGTTCTTCCTTCTTTTCGGTATGAAAAGAAAAGGTCACTGTGACAATGGGTACAGAGATTGATCCAAGAAATTTGTTCTTCCTGAATTCCCATCCCTTTCATCTGTTCGATATTCATTCGAGCCAAGTCAACCATCCATTTTCCATTTCCCTTTGAGATGGAAAGGGGTGCCCACTCCTTCAGAAAAACCTTTTCATCAATTTCATAACAGAAAGAACCGATCGATGGGCCGAGGGCGACCCATAGATCCTCCGGTAAGCACTCGAACTCTTCTCTCATCTTTCTTAATACTTTTCCAGTAATATGGAACGCGGTTCCGTGCCTCCCAGCGTGGATCGCAGCAATTACTTTCTTCTTTTGATCGATAACAAAGATCGGAAGGCAATCTGCCGTCAAGATGCCAAGATATGTATTCGGAGCGTTTGTAATCAGAGCATCATATTCTAAAGGGGAAGAGAGGGTGATGGCGGGTTCTTTTAGAAGAAGGATTTGGTCTTGTTGCATTTGGTCGAGAAGGATCAATCGCCTTGAGTCGAAATCAAAAACCGAAGCAACTATGTTTTTATTCCGGAGGACAAAATTTTTTAGATCGCCATTTTTATCACTTAGATTAAGTGAATCATAAGGAGGAAGGCTCATCCCCCCTTGGCGAGTTAGAAATGCATGTTGGACCCAGTCAAGCGTTCTCCATTCAGGGATTTCAAAATAAGGGAGGTTGTTTTTTAATTTTAGAGAAGATCGGTTTAATATTTTCATCGTTTTGATATTTTAATTTGATTGTTCCCGTGAAGTGAGGGATTCCTGCTTTCGAAGAAATGACAGCACACCCCTCATATCTTCAGGAACGGGGGCAATAAATTGGACTCTTTCTCCTGTTCGGGGATGAGTAAATTCTAATCGGTGTGCGTGGAGAGCCTGTCGATTCATTTTCTTTAAACACTCTTTTAAAACGGGATCATGGATTGCTCCGGGTCTTCCCTTTCTCCCGTACAAGGGGTCTCCTAAGAGGGGATGGCCGATGGAGGAGAGATGCACCCGTATCTGATGTGTGCGACCGGTTTTTGGAAAAATCTTTAGGAAGGTCGCGCCGCTAAATTCCTCCAATTTCTTCCAATGAGTAATGGCGATTCTTCCCTTTTTCGTCCGGGTGGACATTCTTTTCCTCTTGCTCGGGTGTCTTCCAATAGCGGAATCAATTAAGCCTTCCTCCTGATCGAACCTTCCGAAGACAATGGCCAAATAGGTTTTTTCCACCGTTCGATTTTTAAACTGCTTCGTCAATTGTTGAAAAGACCCATCCTCCTTTGCAACGACCATCACTCCAGAAGTATCCTTATCTAATCGATGTACGATGCCGGGTCTCAAGACCCCATTAATCCCGCTTAGGTCTTTACAATGGTAAAGAAGGGCATTGACCAAAGTGCCAGAGGGGTTTCCATAGGCAGGGTGAACCACCATTCCAGCAGGTTTATCAATGACGATGATCGAGGAGTCTTCATAAAGGATGGGAATGGGTATGGATTCCGGTTTGAGAGAAAGGGGGATAGGTTCTCGTAAGGTTCCTGAGACAACATCCCCGGCTTTGATATGGGTACTGGGCTTTGCAGGTTTCTGGTTCAGAAAGATTTGATGTTCCTCGATTAAATTTTTTGCCTGAGAGCGAGAGAGGTGAAGATTGCTGATTGAGAGAAATTGGTCGAGGCGTCTTCCTTGATCCTTTGTTGTGACTTGTAGGGTGAAAGATAATTCTCCTTCTCCGTCCTGCGGTTGATTCTGGCTTTTAACGGTGGTACCCCCCTTTAGCAAAGGAGATGGAGCTTGACTGCCCCGCCCTTGATCGGCACCGGGGCTGGTGGGCGGGAGAGGATTTGAAAAACTATTTTTAATGGAATTTTTCGTCATTTCGACTGAGATGATTCAAAGCGTTCTTAATCCCTACAGCCAGCAGAGGGATTTCTTCGTCGATCACCGTTCTCATATCTAAAATCAATTCTTCTTTGCTAATCCGAGAAATAATTGGGGGTTCGCCCTTTCTCAACTTTTCTTCGAGGTGGTTTACTGAAAAGCCGAAAGGTTTAATGGCGACGACCAGAGTGGGCAGTTCCTGAAGGGGAAGCGCTCCACCTCCTACCTGAGAGACGTCTTCTTTCAAAGCGATCGTCATCCCTTTATCTGTTAGCCCCGATAATCTCTTCCATAGACGTTTTCCCTTCCTTTTTAATTTTTTCGTATCCAAACTTAACATCCGAAGAGTCGGAATCTCTTCCATCGCCTTCTTCTCATCGATATAGAGGAGCAACGTTGATTCAAGGGCAGCCAAGGTGAGCTTGTCAATGCGGAGGGCTCGATTGAGCGGATTATTCTTGAAGAGGTCTAACCATTTTTTCTTTCCCAAGATGATTCCAGCCTGTGGACCTCCGAGGAGCTTATCCCCACTGAAAGTAACAGCGTCCGCACCCGTTTTGATCATCTCTTGAACCGTGGGTTCTTTTTCCAATCCATATTGGGTGAGGTCAATGAAACAACCGCTTCCTAAGTCGTCCACGACAGGAAGCTGAAATTGCTTTCCCAGTTGAACCAACTCTTGAAGAGAAACTTCAGAGGCGAAACCCATGACTCTGAAGTTGCTGGTGTGGACCTTCAACAGCAGACCTGTCTGTGGGCCAATGGCTTTTTGGTAATCGCTGAGGTGAGTACGATTCGTGGTTCCGACCTCCCTGAGCAAGGCCCCGCTCCGCCTCATCACGTCAGGGATCCGAAATGCGCCGCCAATTTCGACCAGCTCTCCTCTCGAGACAATCACCTCTTTGCCCTCTGCGAGGGTGTTCAAGACGAGTAAGACCGCTCCTGCATTATTGTTCACCACCAAAGCGGATTCAGCACCCGAGAGGCGGCAGAGAATTTCCTCCACATGAGCATATCGACTTCCCCGTTCACCCAATTCGAGGTTGTATTCTAAGTTGGAATAGTGTTTTGAGACGTCGATCAGATGTTCAATGGCAGAAGGGTGAAGAGGAGATCTTCCTAAATTGGTATGGATCACCACTCCTGTCGCATTAATGACGTGGCGGAGCCGAGGTTGAACCTGAAGTTCAATTTCTTTCTGGAAAAGGGAGTAGAGGTGGTCGAAGGAGAAGGGGGGGGCCGCTGATTGGAAAGCGTCCTCCCTGTGCAGAATCTCTTCCCGCAGCCGTCCCAATCCTTTTCGAATGGCCTCCACCACCACTTGACGGGGATGGATCTTGAGTAGCTCAAGGATCTCTGGCCTTGAAAGCATTTCATCCACCTTGGGTATCTTACGGAGCGCCTGTTGACGAAGGGATAGAGACATTGGGTTTTCTCCTCTTCAGGAGCGTTTTCAGGATCTTGACGAAGTTCATCCGAATAAATCGAGTGGGCCACTCCAATTCTTTTTTCTCGCAGATTGTGGACATGCTGTAATCACGAAGGGAGAGAAGACCGACTGAAATGGATTCCAAGGCGTTTTCCCTTTGTTTAGGATCTGGGAGATCCATTATTCGGTCAATCTCTTTCATCACCTGAACCGCTCTCTCCAGACGTCTTTCCACGGATTCCGCCGTTCTCTGATCAATGAGCCCGAATTCCGCCTTCAGTCGATTCAGTTTTTTTCCAGCTTCATAGGTGCTATAGACGATTTCATCCCGGTTCATCCATTTTGTTTCGTAGTTGAGGATATATTTCCAACTGGGGGCCAACAAGGCTTGGCGATGTTCCTCCACGGTTCGATACAACAGGCGATATCCATAATTTTCCGGTGCTTCGAAGACCATGCTTCCCGGATCCAAAAAGGGAGCGAGAGGTGAGATGAACGGGAAGAGTTGATGGTAGGAGCGAAATCGTTCTAATAGAAGACGACAATATTCCACTGTCTCCAAAACAGAGGAATAGGTTTGCTTGGGGAGACCGGTCATAAAAAAGAGATCGATCCGCTTTGAGCCAAGATCGATGGCATCTGCGATCATCCTCTCCAATGATGGATTGTTGTACGGTCTTCCAAAGGCTTTACGAACTTCTTCGTCGTGGGATTCGGGGGAGATCTCGATATTGAAATTCGGGATTGACTCGGCAATCCTTTCCAATTGGGCTTTCGAGGGAGGAGTAAAGAATTCAAAAGCGATATGATTCGTCACCCGTCGCCGTCTCATCTCTTTTAGGAACGTGAAACCGTATTCTTCTCCTGCTTGAAAGATATCCCCAATGATCATGATCGGTGCATGAAGGTGGTCAGAGATATTGAAGATATCCTGAGCCAACAATTGGGGGTGGCGATAGGCTGGTTTTCTTCGATTCGCCATGGCTCGAAAGGTGGGTGAGGAGCCTCCACATGTTTTACAAGAGAAGGTACATCCCCGGCAGGTGAAGACCGCAGTGACTGGATAGGTATACCAATCAATAAACGGCTGGTAACCTGTAGGATCGATATATCTTACCACCTTCTTCATAATATGACGGTAGTCGATCGTGATCTCATTGAGGTCTTCCGGCACATGGGTGAGAGGATTGACCTGAATTCCTTTTTCCCCATCCCGACAGGTCAGATTGGGAATATTTTTAAAATTTTTATCGGTCTTGATAGCTTGGATGAGCTGAAGCAATGGTTTCTCCGTTGAATCTCCTCTCACGACAAAATCGATATAAGGATATTGACGAAGAATCTCTTCATGATAATAGGTGGCAGAGAGCCCACCCAAGATGACAGGGATATCGGGGTGAAACCGTTTGATGATCTCTGCAAGTGCCAATGCTCCCTGAACGTGAGCCATCCAATGGAGATCGATCCCAAAGGCGACAGGCTTATTTTTTTGGAGAAGCCGTTCTACATCAAATTTCCCATCCTTAAGCATTTTCAACGCCACATTGATGATCCTAACCTTGAGCCCATGACGCTCCAGATATTCTGAAAGGCTGGCAAATCCGATGGGATACATTTCGAAGATGGGTGTGGAAGGAACGACATCACTGATCGGGCCATGGATCCCAGGCCGATTTCTAAAGTCATAAAGGGTTGGGGGATGAAGAAGAATTAGATCAATTCCTGCCATCTTTTTAAGAAAAAAACAACAAAGATTGGAGTTTAATTATTTCACGCTTAAACCTTCACTTTCAGAAATTTATTCATTTATATCCTATTCGTCCTTTGAAAACAAGGGTAAGGGACAGGCAAAGCGTTCCCAATTGTCCCCATAACGATCATCAAGATCAGGTGGCCCAGGGGTTGGGAGCGTGTCTTTTGTAGCCTTTTTGGGAGGCTAAAAGATCAAGGTGAAAGGTGGCAAGGTCTTCTAAGACGGGGTCTAATTCTCCGAGGATCCTTTGATCAATCGTCTTGATATATTGGTGACATTTTTCGCAGATATCAATACGGTGAGTTTGCTCCCCTTCTCCATAAAAATATTGAAGGGATTCCTGGTCTTTATTATTGCAGAAAGGGCAGAATAGGCGGTTCATTCTCCATTGAAAACCACAATAAGAACAGAGGAGATAACGCTTACCCACTTCTTCTTTCAAGAGACTCAATGAAGGTGATGAGCCACATAGAGGACAATATCCTTTGAGCCAGGTTTCTGGGTCGACTTCACTGCGAAGTTGATCCATCCCTGCCTCAATCGATGGTTTGGCGCTGCTCTGGATGAGAAATGAAAAGACTTTTTTATCCAATCCATTTTCCTCAGCCACCTGCTCAATCCTCTGTTCCTTTAATTCCTCTTTGAATAATTTCCCAAGGTCGATTTTCTTACTCTCAATGGTCTCCTCAATCTTTTTAACCTGTTCTGCCATATGAGGGTTTGCATCTTTTCCGATTTGACAAAGGGATTTAAAAAGTTTAAGAGATATCTCCGCATCGACTGGAAAGTCTTCTTTTTGAATTAATGAGAAACCTTCTTTGGCTAATAATTCCTTCCACTCCTTTTTGATTTTTAAGGGATCGATGGTTAATGAACCTTTCACCTTATCTTGTTCCTTTTTGACCTTTAAATAGAAATTCAATATCTCCCCATAGCCAGGTCTTTTCTTTTTAATTTGTTGAACCCTCTTTTTCAATGTTTCCAATGGTATCCCTCCCGTTCTAAGAGAAGAATATTAGCGGATATTCCGAATGATTTGTTTTATTCGATACCACTCGGCAGACTTGTGTCTTTTCAGTATAAAAAACGGGCTTGTTTTGGGACTCCCATCCAAAACAAGCCCTCATCACACCCCCCTGACCTTAATTTACCCCCATCTTCCTTACCCCTGCCTACCGGCAGGCAGGCATCAATGGGGGAAGGAGATGAGAGGGGGTTTTATCCAACCGTGTGCCGTAAATCGATAACGGGTTGAAAAAGACGTCTGAGAGCCATCTTCCTCGTGATCCCAATGGTATTATCTGCCACTGCGAATTTGTGATACTTTTTGGGATCATCCGCAAGAAGGAAGATCACCCGAACATCATCGGCGTTGGCAAGCATGGCATCTTTATATTTCCTTTTAACATCTGCCAATCTTTTATTCGCCTTCTCCAATATCTCTTTACGATCTCCGAAGCTCATCGCCCCCGTTGGGCAGCTTTTCACACAAGCCGGGAGCATCCCTTCTTTGATGCGATCGAAACACATGGTGCATTTTGCCATGATCCCCGCACCGGAGATTCTCGGAATATCATAGGGGCAGGCTTCGCGAATCTCTTTAAAGTCCTCAGGTTTCATCTTCACTTTTGGATTAAAGATGACCGCCCCTGTTTTCTCATCGTGCAGGATCGCTCCCTTGGCTTTCCCATCTGCCACCTCTTTGCAGGGAGGGGCCATGCAATGCCTGCACTGATCAGGGAAGAAATACCATTTGGGTTCTCCTCCCGGGACTTCTATCTCATTAAATCTTACTAATTTAAAGGTCGCGGCTGAAAGATCAACAGGATTTTGATGATTCCCTTTCTGGTAAGTTTTCGTTCCTGGGTTTTTATTCCATTGTTTACAAGCGATCTGACACCCTCGACAGGCCGTACACTTCGTTGTATCTATAAAAAATGATTTATCTGCCATTTGGGTCACCTCCTTTAATTCTTGGTTGTCTTTTTAGCTGGTCCTGCCGTCAATTTTCTCACATTGGCCATAAATGCTTTTGATTCAGGGATCATGGTATTAGGATCTCCAATGGTCGGGGTCAATAAATTGGCACTTTCCCCGCCATCCTTTGGTTGAATCCAACCAAAATGCCATGGTACCCCTATTTGATGGATCGTTTGACCAGCCACATTAAAGGGTTTTAAACGGGAGGTGACAATCGCCACCGCTTCTAATTTGCCTCGCTGGGTTTCAACGATCACTCTCTCTCCGTTTTTAATACCTCTCAATTTGGCAAGTTCAAGGCTCATCTCACAAAATACCTGAGGCTCAGCCTCGATTAACCAGGGAAGCCATCGGGTGAGAACTCCTGTCTGCCAATGCTCGGTGACCCGATAGGTGCTGCAGACAAAGGGATATTTCGGATCACAGGTGGCAAAGGTATCCGGTCCACCCTCAAATACTTTGATAACCGGGTTGATCCTCTGGTTGGACATCAGATTCTTTTCAATCGGACATTCGAGAGGCTCATAGTGTTCAGGAAATGGGCCATCTGCCAGTCCCGGTCCAAAAAGCGAAGCGACTCCATCTGGCTTCATAATGAAGGGATAAGCTCCTTCTGTACCCATAGGTGGAACTGCGTTATCGGGTATATCCCCGATCCACTTCTTTCCCTCAGCGTCCCATTTGAGGAGTGGCCGTTTTGGATCACGGGGTTTGCCATCCAAATCCACAGAAGCCCGGTTATAGATGATTCTTCGATTCAGCGGCCAGCACCAGGACCACTCCGGATAGAGGCCCAATCCTGTTGGGTCAGTCTTCGATCGACGGGCAGCCATGTTTCCAGCTTCCGTATAGCTGGCAGAGTAGAGCCAGTTTCCACAAGAGGTGGTTCCGTCATCTTTCAGACCAACAAAATTGGCCATCAATTTTCCAGTGGTGAGATCATAGCCATTGATCTCTTTGGCTATCTTGTGGATATCAAAATGGCCATTGGTTTCGTAATCCCACTTCAGATTTAAAATCGGTTCAGGAAAAGCCCCCTTTTCTTTTTCATAGAGGACCCGGACCTTTTTGAACAGTTCATACATGATATCGCCATCCGGTTTGGCTTCTCCAGGAGGGTTGGCCGCTTTATAACGCCACTGCATCCAACGACCACTATTACTGATACTTCCTTCTTTTTCCAAAAAAGCGGCGCAGGGTAATTGGAAAACCTCGGTTTTAATCTTCTTTGGATCCATTCCTGGGCCTTTCCAAAAAGATCCTGTTTCGCTGTCAAAGACATTGACATTGACCATCCAATCGAGTTTCGTTAAGGACTGACGGACTTTTCCAGCATGAGCACTGGAACAGGCTGGGTTCATCCCCCAGGCGAAGAAGCCAGTGAAAGCTCCTTTATACATCTCATCAAAGAGATTCAACCAAGAAGCATCCTGGCCGACATCGAGCTTGGGCATCCAAGAGTATCCGAAATCGTTCTCTTTGGTCGCCTTCTCACCAAACATCGATTTTAAATAGCTGGCGACATATTTGGGTCGATTCTTCCACCAATTGATACTTCGAGGATCCTTTGAAGCCGGGGTGGTTTTGTTATAGTCCTCCAAGGTCGCTAAAGTGGCCCTTGGGGTAGGTAGGTAGCCTGGCCAAATATGGAAGAGAAGGCCTGCGTCTGTTGAACCCTGAACATTGGATTCACCGCGAAGGGCATTAATCCCTCCTCCTGCGATTCCCATATTACCGAGAAGGTCTTGAATGATGGCCATGGCTCGGATGTTTTGAACTCCTACGGTATGCTGTGTCCAGCCCATGGCATATAATACCGTTCCTGCTTTGTTAGGAAGATAGGTTGAGCCGTATGCTAAATAGACTTTTTCGAGATCGGCTGTTGGCGTTCCAGTAATTTCTGAAACCTTTTGAAGCGTATAACGGGAGTAGTGTTTCTTTAAAAGTTGGAAAACACAATTTGGATCTTCCAGTGACATATCCCTTTTGGGGATTCCGTTTTCATCTTTTTCCAACGTCCAGGTAGATTTATCATAGGTCCTTTTACTCGGATTATATCCTGAGAAGAGCCCATCATCAAAGCTAAACTTTGGATTCACGATAAAGGAGGCGTTGGTATAGTTCTTCACGTAGAACTCATCATACATGTTGTTGTCGAGGAGATACTTGATCATTCCGCCGAGAAAGGCAATATCGGTTCCCGAACGAAGGCGGACAAAAATGTCAGCTTTGGTTGAAGTCCGGGTGAAGCGAGGGTCCACATGGATGAAAATGGCTCCTTTTTCTCTTGCCGCCTGGATCCATTTAAAGGAGACAGGATGGTTTTCAGCAACATTACTACCCATATTTAAAATCACATCGGCATTTCTGAAATCGATATAATGATTGGTCATTGCACCGCGCCCATACGACTCTGCCAGAGCCGCTACCGTGGCGCTGTGTCAGATACGCGCCTGGTGCTCAATATAAATGAGCCCCAAGGCCCTCAACATTTTAGAGTACAGCCAGCATTCTTCATTATCTAATGCTGCGCTTCCTACAGAGGCAATGCCGTTAGTCCGGTTTACCACCTGACCTGCGGCGTTTTTTTCCATGAAACTTGCATCTCTACTTTTCTTAATATTAGCTGCAATTTTCTCTAAGGCCCATTCCCAACTGACCTCTTTCCACTGGGCACTATAAGGACCGCGATACCGGACTTTTTTTAATCGGTTATCATTAACAGCAATTTGGTAACTGGCTGCTCCTTTGGCACAGAGGGCGCCTTCACTGATGGGATGATCTGGGTCTCCCTCAGCATTGATGACTTTTCCTTTAGCATCGGTATGGACGATGATCCCGCAGCCCACCGAACAGTAACAGCAGATTGAAGTGGTTTCTTTTGCTCCTTTGATTCTAAGTTCCTGGGCATAGACTTCAGCCGGGGATAGGTCGAATCCCAATCCACCCATCATGGTCCCAGCGGCTGTTGCTCCCGAAATTTTTAGAAATGTTCTTCGGGTAATTTTCATAGACATCATTCACCTTCCTTTCTTAAAATTTTTAAAGCGAGAGTTATGTTCACCCCCTTTCGAATGGTTCGTTTCTATTTCTAATTGATAAGCAGAATAAAAATTTGAGTGTGTAGAGAACATGGTAGATTAAGATTTGTGAAAGATAACACATAATAATATTTTGTCAAGAAAAAAAGTGGTTCGAATTTAAATATTTGCTTTTTGACCAATTTCATATTAATTTTGGATAGTTATCATCAAATAAGGAAATGGAGGGAGTCATGAAAGTTATCAAATCGAGGGGGCCAGAGATATTCGATATTGAATTGGAGAAAGACCTCTTAGCCAAAAACAGATATTTAGCCAAAGAGAATAAAAAGAGATTTGATCGCTCAAACATATTGGCTATCGACATTATGGGTTCAATTGGGTCAGGGAAGACCTCTATGATCAAGGCGATTCTAAAAAAACTTGGAATGAGTAAGAAAATTGCAGTCATTGCAGGAGATCTTACCACAACCATCGATGCAGAAAGAATCGAGAGAGAAGGGGCTCGTGTTATTCAGGTCAACACAGGAAGGGAATGCCACCTTGACGCAAACCTGATTCATCAAGCGATCAAAAGGATGAACCTAGATGGCGTCAAAGTCCTTTTTATTGAAAATGTGGGAAACCTCATCTGTCCAGGAGAATTTCCCTTGGGTGCCCATAAGAGGCTGGTTGTTACCTCCGTCACTGAAGGTCCCTATATGATTGTCAAACACCCTTATATCTTTAGAGAGGCAGATGTGATTGTGCTCAACAAGATCGACCTGGCTAAAGCAATGAAAGTCAATCTTTCTCAATTAGAAAAGGATGCAAAAAAGATCAACCCTCACGCCCCTTTTATTAAGACGAACGCTTTGAGTGGAATAGGTATATCTAAAATCATCAATACTCTGGGATTGAAAACCTAACCATGCATGAGTTCTCCATATCTTCTGAAATTGCAAATTCGGTTCTCGACGCGGCAGGAAAAAATAAAGGGAAGAAAGTTCTCTCTATCCAATTAGAGATAGGCGAATTAACCCATCTCAACGGAGAACAGGTCGCTTTTTGGGTTCATGAGTTATTTAAAGGTTCGGTGGCTGAAGGCGCAGAAGTGAAAATTAAAACGACTAAGGTCCGGATTCATTGTAAAACATGTGGATATAGGGGCGGGATGAAATCGAATCAAGAAGATTTCTTCCGACATCTAATGCCTCTGACATGTCCAAGGTGTAATGGTATCCAAATTAGGGCCGTAAAAGGGCGAGAGTGTATCCTTAGAAGAATTCAGGTGATAAAATAGATTTCAAATACCCCTTTCTATTCCTTTGCCAAAGGGGGGAAAGAGGGAGATTAACATATCCTTGGATACTGTCCGCCAGTTAACATATCGAGAATTCTATGGCCACCGATCAATGTGTGGAGAATGACTCTCTTTGGGTTTTCTTCAGTTACCCTTCCGATAATTTCCGCGCTCGTAGCTAAGGGATGGCTTTTCATCACTTCTAATATTTGGTCTGCATCATCGGGTGGGGATATGGCAATCAATTTCCCTTCATTGGCAAGGTAGAGAGGATCCAATCCCAACAATTCACAGATTCCCTTCACCGACTCTCGCACAGGAATTTTTTCCTCCTCAATCACCATTCCGACATTGGACATTCGTGTAATCTCATTGAGAGTCGTGGCTAAACCTCCGCGAGTAGGATCTCGCATACATCGGATGAAAGAGCAGGCATTTAACATTTTCTCGACCAGATCGTTCAATGGAGCACAGTCACTTTTTAAATCACCCTGAAATTTAAACCCTTCCCTCTGAGAGAGGACAGCCATCTCATGATCCCCTATGTAACCGCTTAAGAGAATTTTATCTCCTGGTCTTGCATTGATGCCAGAGAGGTTGATCCCTGGCCTGATCCATCCAATCCCTGCAGTATTTATAAACAGCTGATCTGCTGCTCCATGCTCCACCACTTTAGTGTCACCTGTCACAATTTTGACCCCTGCCTGTTCAGCTATCTCGTGGATGGAGGAGACGAGCTGTTTAAGAAGATTGATAGAAAATCCTTCTTCAACAATCAGCGAGAGACTTAGGTAAAATGGGGTTGCCCCAATCATGGAGAGATCATTCACCGTTCCACAGATAGCCAACTTCCCAATATCTCCACCGGGGAAGAATAGGGGATTGACCACATAGGAATCCGTCGTAAAGGCGATGGACCCATGCCGATTAATTATTTTAGCACTATCATCCAATGGTTCGAGGAACGGATTATTGAATTGGGGGAGAAAAATCTGTTTGATTAGATCATGGGAAAGCTTTCCTCCGCTTCCATGGGCTAAAAGGATTTTATCTTCGCTCATAAACTTTTCCTTTAGGACTTATTGATATTTAAAATAAGTATGGCAGGTTCCCTCAATGGAAACCATGCAGGGACCGACCGGATTTTCTGGATGGCAGGCGACCTTGAAGAGCCTGCACTCAAGGGGGGATTTGATTCCCTGAAGCACTTCTCCGCAGAGGCACTCAGAATGTTCTTTTGATGGCTCTACCTCTATATCGAAATTTCTAACATCCATCTCTTTGTAAGATTCTTTGAAGCGATATCCGCTATCCGGAATCCTTCCGAGCCCCCTCCATTCGCTTTCGCCTTTTTCAAAGACCTCGTAAATCTTATTTATTGCAATTGGATTACCGTTTTCACGGACGACCCTTCGATACTGAATCTCAATAGATGCACGATCCTCTTCGATCTGTTTGATGAGCATCCAAATGCCCTGAAGGATGTCTAAGGGTTCAAAACCAGTGATCACCGCAGGCTTGCCAAACTCTTTTGCAATGAATTGATAAGGATTTGTTCCAATAATTGTACTCACATGGCCGGGAAGGATAAAGCCATCAATTTTTACCTGCTTCAATTGCAAGAGAGCAGCAAGGGCCGGGGGGACACGTTTTTGACTATTCAAAAAGAAGAGATTATGCAACTTTTCTTCTTTGGCTCGAAGGAGAGCGACTGCAATGGTAGGGGAGGTGGTTTCAAAACCGATGGCCAAGAAAACAGCTTTTTTTCCAGGATGTTCTTTCGCAATCTTTAATGCTTCAAGAGAGGAATAGATGATTCGAATGTCTCTTCCCTCTGCCCTTTCTTTCTGGAGACTTGACGTCGAGCCTGGAACTCTCATCATGTCACCGAAAGTCACAATGACCACATCCTTTTGGCGGGAGAGGGCTATGGCGAGGTCAATATCCTGATTTGGTGTGACACAGACAGGGCAACCTGGGCCGGAGATCAGTTTGATGTGATTGGGGAGGATTCCTCTAATTCCGTATCGAAAGATGGAGACCGTATGTGTCCCACAGACCTCCATCAATTGGATGGGACGAGTTGAGGTTTTTTGAATTTTCTGGATCATTCTTTCTGCAATCCCTTTGTTCCGAAACTCGTCAACGAATTTCATATCGCTTCCGCCATCTTTTTTAGTAGATTTAAGGTTTCCATCGCCTCTTCTCCATCCACTTTTTGAATCGCAAAGCCTGCGTGAATGAGAACGTATTCCCCAATAGAAACATCCGGACAGAGATCGAGAGAGATCTCCCTCAAAAAGCCGCCGACATCCACCTGAGCCATATTTTTCTTCATTTTTAAAATTTTTCCAGGAACACTCAAGCACATTGAAATAACCTCATATGGGCGATGACCGCCTGTCCCAGAGAGATCCCACCATCATTAGTAGGGACCAGATGGTGAGTATACATGTCAAACCCCGATCTTTTCAAGCCTTCAGCGACAAGGGAAAGAAGGAAAATATTTTGAAAGACTCCACCACTTAAGACGACTCGGTTCAACTTTTCCTCGGATCGGATTATCTCGCAGGTCTCGACGATTAGATGGGCGATGGTTTGATGGAATTTCCCCGATATTTTGGATGAGGGTGTTCCCTCGGTCAAATCATGGACTATCCCTCTTATCATCTCTGTGGAATCAATCACCATTGGTTTTTCATCTTGGCGAAGGTGAAAAGAATATTTTTCTTTCACGCTTCGATCTGCAACCATCTCCAGTTCAATGGCTGCCTGCCCTTCATAGTGAACTTCGTCTCTTATCGACAAAAGGGATGAGACGGCATCGAAGAGACGACCCATGCTTGAGGTCCAGGGAGTATTGATTTTCTTTTTAATGGCTTTTTTCAGGATGTTCCATTTTTGGGGGTCCCCCTTTCTCATCAAGTCGATCTTGAGATCTTTTACTTCTTCTCCAAAAGCTTCTGAGAGGTAGACCATGGCCATGCGCCAAGGTTCTTTAATGGCCATTGAGCCTCCGGGCATGGGGACTTTTTTCAGGTGAGCCAAACGATCAAAGTCTTTGAGATTAGCCTTGATAAATTCCCCACCCCAAATGGTACTGTCTGTTCCAAACCCTGTCCCATCGAGAGCCACTCCGATCACATCTCCTTCAATTCCATTTTCAGCCATTGCACTAACAATATGGGCATGATGATGCTGGGTCCAAACTTTAGGAAGATCAGGAATCGAAAGGGCATATTTAGTAGATAGATAATCGGGATGGAGATCATAAGCAATCGCCCTTGGTTCAATATAGAAGAGCCTTTTGAAATGCTCAATTCCTTCTTCAAAAGAGGTAAGGGTCTCTAAATTTTCAAGGTCCCCGATGTGATGGCTCATAAAAGCATATTGACCTCGGGTCAAACAAAAGGTGTTTTTAAGCTCGCCCCCACAGGCCAGGATCATTTCAAGAGGAAAAGAGAGTTTGATAGGGAAGGGCACATATCCTCTCGACCTCCGAAGGATGTAAGGTTTCCCTTCTACGATTCTTGTAACGGAATCGTCACATCTCATGTGAATTTCTCGATTGTGAAAGAGAAAATAATCGGCGATGTTACCGAGACGGCTCTTCGCCTCCTCATTTTCATAGGCGATGGGTTCATCACTGATATTGCCGCTTGTCATTACCAGAGTTTTTAGGGGCCCATTAAGGAGAAGATGATGGAGTGGCGAATAGGGGAGCATGACGCCGAGGGTATCTTGATATGGAGCGACAGCATGAGCGATAGTGGAATTTCCCTTGCTTCTCAAAATAACAATGGGCCTCTCCACACTCAATAATAACTTCTCCTCTTCTTCGTTCACCTCGCAGTGTTCTTTTACTTCTTCCATATTGCTGCACATCACGGCAAAGGGTTTGTCTTCTCTAAACTTTCTGGACCTCAAAGCAGAAACAGCCTTTTGATTTCTTGCGTCACAGGCAAGATGGAACCCTCCCAGGCCTTTGATGGCAACAATACAACCCATTTTTAGGAGCTGTAAAGTGTTCTCAATTGAATCTCCAGGGACTTCTTTACGCTCTCTGTCCTCTAAATGTAGAGAAGGACCACAAGCCGGACAGGCATTGGGTTGGGCATGAAACCGTCTATCAGATGGGTCTTCATACTCTTTTTGACAGATAGGACACATGACAAAAGGGGCCATTGTCGTTTTATGGCGATCATAGGGGATGTCTTGAATGATCGTAAACCTTGGGCCACAGAGTGTGCAGTTGATAAAAGGGTATCGATAACGGAAGTTTTTTTGCGAAAAAAGTTCGGAAAGACATTGGTCACAGGTGGCCACATCAGGAGAGATGAGGACAAATTTTTCCTGAGCCTCCTCACTCTTTCTGATTTCAAAGGTGATATAGCCGAAAGGTTTGAGTAGTTTTACCTGGAATGACTCAATCCGGGCAAGAGGTGGGGCAAGTTTAGGAATCTCCTGAATAAACTGATCAAGATATCCATCTTCTCCTTCCGCATCGATGAAAACACCTTTCTCATTATTTAATACCCATCCCCGGATGAAGTGTTTCTGAGCTAAGTTATAGATATAAGGCCTGAAACCAATTCCCTGGACGATTCCAGTAATTTTAATTTCTACCCGTTTCATTGCCTCTAATAGTAACTTTCTTTTAATATAGCTTCAACCAATAATGGTGCCCTTTTTTCAACATCTTTAACATTATTCCATTTCTTGGTCGGAAATTATTTTCGGTTTGAAGATTGTGATACAAATTTGAAGGTTTTTTAATGTTATGATCAAGGAGGGTAAACGTCTATCCACTTCCATTCAGTCTTACTTTTCAAGGAACTATTTGATGTCTTATATCTATTTTCAATTCATGCATTATTAACTTAATCACACGAGGAATTTTCGCATTGACTTCAGGGGATAATTCCATCCCCATTTCGAGGGACTTGGGCTCAATGCCGATCACGGTAGTATATGGGGTTTTTCCTATCAGCTCTGATAGATCCAAAACCTCCAAGATTCCAATCTGATGAACCGAAGTTTTAAAACCAGACGGACAATTTCGCACTTCACCAATGTCAAAACGATAGATGGATCCTGGCGCAGCACCCCCCTTCACAGCATCAATCACAATTAACCGGTTGGCTTCCATGATAATATTCAGGAGACCAAACCCATCGGTTCCGCCTTCAACCACTGAGACTTCTGGGGGTAGATTCATCTTCATTAGTTCATGGGCGACGTGAACCCCCACTCCCTCGTCTGAGAGGAGAAGATTACCTACCCCTAAGATGACAATTTTAGGGGGGAGCATTTCCTCTCCCCCCCTTTTTGATTATTACCGAAGGGTCCATCGGTTTTATCATTCCATGAGGAATTTCCTTATTTTGTTGGTCTTAGGATCGATCAGGTGGATGGCGCAGGCCAAACAGGGATCGAAAGAACGAATAACCCGAACTACATTGATTGGGTTTTCAGGATCGGGGACTGGAACACCATTGAGAGATTCTTCATACTGTCCACGGACTCCTTTGTCATCTCGGGGCGATGCATTCCAGGTCGATGGAACTACGGCTTGGTAGTTTTTGATCTTTTTATCCTTGATTTCAATCCAATGTCCCAATGCCCCCCGAGGCGCGTCATAAAACCCTGCCCCCATTCCTTCTGTTGGAGGTTCCCAATGTGCTGTATCATGAATCTTAAACCCCGGTTTGGTCATTTCTGTGAGGAGCTGATCACACCATTGGTAACATGCATCTACTACCAACTTTGTCTCAATGGCTCGGGCAGCGTGACGAGCGACCGCTCCGGGCTTTGCTCCCTTAGCAACTAATCCAAGGATAGAGGGATTCTTCGCCACCAACATACGAGCCAATGGCCCAACCTCCATGGGCTTTCCATCATAACGAGGAGCCTTGACAAAAGAATAGGCTTCCTTTTTGTTTAAATCAAATACCTGCTCACCTCGATAGGGATGGACGGGTTGGTTTTCTTTGTACCATGCGTATTTCACCGATTCGGTGATTTTTTTATGGTCAAAGGGGTCTACTTTGATATTAGCCGGATTCAAACCCATGATGACTCCGGCTGGAAAAACAAAGGATTTGCCTTCAGGATCCTTCTCAAAAGCCCCATAGGATAAATAATTGTAATGCCCACCTCCTAAACCCATCTTGGCAAGCTCCCAAAGGGGCCCTGTTCCAAAGGTTAAGACATCCGGTATATAGACTTCATTGATAAACTTTGCCTGCTCATCAAGCATGGTGCGAAATCGGGCCACCTGATTAATATCCGGATAGGAAGTCACCCCTCCGACCACAATATTCTGGTAATGGGGAGTACGGCCCCCCCAAATAGCCCCCATGTTTCTCGCCAAGGCATGCATTTTCATCGCATCAATATAATGTTTTACTGCCGTGATAACAATATCCGGATCTTTAACGCTAAATTGATCTGGTTTATATCTCGGAGTAAGGGGATAGGTATCTTTGGATTTTACCAAATGAACAATTTTATCCTTAATGGCTAACAGGTCTTTATCTTTTCCTTTGTAATTGGCTACAGCCATAATATCAATATAATCGAGAGCACTGAGTTGATAAAAGTGTAGGGGGTGGTCGTAGATATACTGTGCCCCCATGACCAGGTTTCTGAGAAGAGTACCTCCCCAGGGGACCTTTGCTCCGAAGGCGGCATCCAAAGCACGAGCAGAAGCGATTTGATGCACGCTATAACAAACCCCACAGAATCGGGATGTAACGTAGGGGGCATCACGGGGATCTTTATCAACAAGTAACGCTTCAAAACCACGGGCCATGGTTCCACTGCTCCAAGCATTCTTTACCTTTCCACCTTCAATCTCTACTTCAATTTTTAGGTGACCTTCAATTCGTGTTACGGGATCTATCGTAATTTTCTTTGCCATCTCAGTATTCACCTCCCTTAGCTATTTTCTCTATTGAACAAGCCAGCCTCTTTCATAGCAAAGATTCTTTTTGAGATTTCGCTTTCAGCCGTGTAAAGAGGAGACATATCTAGGTAGAATTCGGGCTCTGAACATCCCATGCAGGGAGCTCCACAATCGATGCAGAAATTGATTCCGTCATTCCATCTTCGGATTGGGCAATCCGAGTTTGCCAGAGGACCCTTACATCCCTTTTTGGCTAAACACCACTCTCTCTGATTGGGATCATTCCAATCTTCGAGAAATCGATTAGCATCAAAGTGAGCTCGCCGTCTGCAATTGTCATGAATCGACTCTGAGAAGTAGATCAGTGGGCGGCCGATCTTATCCAAAGGAGGAACTTTTCCTGTCGTCAGGAAATAAAGAACCGTTCCGGCTAAATGGTCCGGATGGACCGGGCACGTCGGAAGGTTGATCAATGCTTTTCCAGGAAGGGCTTTACCAAGCCCAATCCCTTTGGAGGGAGTGGCGGCAGGAATACCGCCAAAGGTGGCACATGCTCCTACGGCGATAATGGCTCCAGCCTTTTGAGCAGCTTCTTCTACAATAGCCTTGAAGGGACGTCCACCGACCATGCAGAAGCGATCATCGGCTGAGGGGATGGAGCCTTCAACCACCAACACATAGCCTCCTTCTTTCACGGTATCATGGTAGGCCTTTTCAGCCAAATGTCCTGCTGCAGCCATAGCCGTTTCATGGTATCTCAGCGAAATTTTATCTAAAATGATAGTGGTAGCAGGAGGGTTTAGGATTTGAGTAAATGAGATCGTACAACCAGCACAATCCTGTCCCTCTAACCAGATGACTGGGGGTTTTTGGGATGCTTTTTCCATTGCCTGAGCGATCTTCGTCGTAAATTCGAATTCTGAAATTCCAAATAAGGCTGCCATTACAGCAGAATATTTTAGGAAGTCCCTTCGACTTACACCGTGGGACTCTATTAGCTCGAGGGGTTTTTTCATTAATTTTTCCTCCTCTTTCATAATTTAATTCACCTCCTTAGAATTTGGTCAAAACGATCATCATAGCAGTTTCGGAACAAATCTTGATCAATTGCCTTCTCGAAATAGGTATCTTTAAATTTCCCTTTTCCTTGAGCTTTTATTTTATTGCTAAGTGTTCTTTTTAAAGAGACGAAATTATCATTCACCCCCTTTCGGAGAGAATTCTTATTGCATGAGCCAGTATTAAAGAAAAATTGAAAATTTTATATCTCATAACCAATTTGATGTCAATAGTTTCTTAAAACCAGGCACGGTAAATTTGTTCTAAACGTAAAAAGGCAATAAATAGAGGCCCTTTCATTTGTGTGTCCATCGTAACTTGTTGATTAAACGAGATGTATTATTTTCTGTTTGCCATCGAACCACAAAAGACCATAGAGAACCACAACACCCCATTATTGCAGTGAATTGTTTGAAGAACAAATTTACCCTGCAAAACCAGGACACCTTCTCTTTTAGGTGGCTGAGGAGTTGCAAAGTTAGAATCGGTCAGCACAAAACAGAGCAGTACAACTGTTGCTGAATCAATTAAAACCTTTTTCATCCTCTCATTCCCTCGCTGCCACGAAATTTACACCACCATCTATAAAGGCGGGGTCCAGCGACCATACATCCAACCGCAATCGCACTTCCTGCAAAGAGATCAATAACATAGTGATATCTCAGGTAGACTGTCGACAAGATAAGACCAAAAGTAAGAGGTAGAAAGAAATAAAAAAGTCGTTTTTCATACCTATACGCCAAATATAAGACCATGAGAGTGATCTGGGTATGGCCACTTGGCACGACATCGCGCTTGTTATGAGCCAGTGCATCCAATGCATTAATGACCAGGTCGGTGATAAGAATCCCCGCCAAGGGTTTGGAATACAGGTGGGCCTGGCTATACCGAGGCCCTATTGCAGGAAAGAGGATGTAGCCAATAAAGGAGACGTAGTAGCCAAGAATCAAGATAGATATTGAAAGATTTAATTCCTCTTTTCGATCTTTTAGATAGAGGGACATAATGAGGATGACGGGCAGGCAATAATAACTTCCATAAAAAAAGCCATGAAATCAGTAATCCAGGGGTAAATCCATCTCTCCATCCAGACGGTGGGATGTACTCCAAATAAGAAAAAATCGATTTTGATCAACCAGGGGTCGATATCAGACCAAAGGTGGTGGATCAGATCACCGAAGGATTGATAGATGAAAACGACGAAAAGGATGGGAGAAAAATAGTATATGAAGATTCCCACCTTCCCCAACATTTTTCGATCAAAGGATAGCCGGAGAGCTATGACGAACCCTATGCAGAGGAGATAACGAAAAAGTAAAAAATGCCAGTCGGGGATTTGCCCTCGAAAAAAGAGAGCCAATAAGATCAGGCCAAAAAGAAAAAGAATAGTCAGGCCCTGAAATGGAGCAATTCGTCTCATTAATCTTCACCCACAAAGAATTATTATACCCCCCCTTTTGTCATTGATGACCGAAAGCAATTCCCCGAAACATAATTAGCCCGGATGAACCTCAATTTAACTCTTTGTTATTTTTCATGTGACCTGTCTTGTTTCCAATTGATCTCCTGATGCTTCTGTCTGTCAGCTAAAAATTCCCTTGATTTTCGTTGTTAAATGTTATATTTTCATTTTCAGAATTTCGTGTTAAGTTTTTTCAATTTAATAATATTTTTAGCTTACAATTGGGAAAAAACGATGTCAGGACATTCCAAGTGGAGTACAATCAAGAGAAAAAAAGGGGCTGCCGATGCCAAACGGGGAAAGCTCTTTACAAAGATCATCAAAGAGATTATGGTTGCCGCGCGGTTTGGAGGAGGGGATATTAATTCGAATCCGAGGCTCCGAACAGCCGTTCTTGCCGCTAAGGCTGAGAACATGCCAAAGGAGAACATTGAAAGGGCGATCAAGAAAGGAACAGGAGGGCTGGAAGGAGTCAACTACGAGGAGTTAATTTACGAGGGTTATGGGCCAGGTGGTGTGGCCATGATGTTGGAAGTATTAACGGATAATAAAAACAGAACCGTGGCCGATGTGAGACACATTTTCTCCAAGCACAATGGGAGCCTTGGTGAGACCGGATGCGTTTCTTGGATGTTTGAAAAGAAAGGGTTGATCATCATCGAAAAGAATGGGGTGGATGAAGATCGTCTGATCGAGGTGGCCTTAGATGCTGGAGCCCTCGACGTGAAAGATACAGGCAAGGAATTTGAAGTCACCGCTGATCCAACGAGTTTTGAAAAAGTGAGAAAGGCTGTAGAGGAAGCAGGTTTTAAATTTAACTATGCTGAGGTGACCATGGTCCCCCAAAGTACGGTTCGTTTGAGCGGAAAAGAGGCAGAGCAAATGCTAAAGCTCATGGAGGGACTTGAGGATTCTGATGATGTCCAGAAAGTTTATGGCAACTTCGATATTGCTGAAGAGGAGATGGAACGGCTCAGTGCATAAATATCCTCAAATCAGTTCGAATAACAGCCACCCTCATCATAGGTAACGGATCGGGTGGCTTTTTCACATTTGGAAAGACTTTTCAATGAAAGTGATTGGAATCGATCCAGGGTTGGCCATGACGGGATTTGGAGTGGTGGAAACGCTTTCCCGGGGAGGAAAAGCCTGTGACTGGGGAGCCATTCGAACCGAAGCAAACTGTCCTATTCCCCTCCGCTTAAAAACCATCTATGATACTCTTAAAGGGCTTCTTGAAAAATGGAAGCCCAGCTTTCTTGTTTTAGAGGAAGTGTTTGTCTTAAAACAATTTCCGAAGGCCGCCATCCAATTAGGAGAAGTGAGAGGGGTGATCTACCTTGCGGCTCAAGAGATGGATATTCCTGTCGTCGAAGTAAGACCTACGGAAGTGAAAAGTGCGTTGACCGGAAGTGGACGGGCGGATAAGGAGCAAATGAAAAAGGCGATTCGGCAAATTCTCAGAATGGAGAGTCCCTTAAGTTCGAGTCATGCGAGCGATGCCTTGGCTTTAGCCTTAACCGGTCTTTCGAGAAATGAAAACTTTCATTGGTAGCTTCTGCTTCTCGTCAGAAAAATAGAGAAATACGAAATTCGAAGTGCGAAAATTGAAGCGTTTTAAACTATAAACACTAAACCCTACACAAATCCAAAATCTAAAAGCTAAAGGATTTTGTTGTTTTGAGTTTAGCGTTTGACATCTTTGTTTCGGATTGTTCCTTGACGAATACTTCTTCCGATATTCGGAATTCAATGTTTTGAGGTAGAAGATGATTCGCTATATCGAAGGAAGATTGCTCAAAAAAGAGGAAGATCGGATCGTTGTTTTAGCAAACGGAGTGGGCTATGAAATCCTGCTCCCTGCTATCGTTCGGCAAACCTTTCATTCGAAGAGAGCAGGGGAGGAGGGAGAAATGGTACGGCTTTATATTTATTACCATCAGACCGAGCGGCAGCCCAAACCGCTTCTGATCGGGTTCAACTTCGAACCGGAGAAGGAATTCTTCGAGAAATTCATCACGGTGGAAGATATTGGTCCTCCCACTGCTGTGAAGGCTTTAATGATGCCCGTTCCAAAGATTGCCAAGGCCATTGAGGAAAGAGATTCGAAAACACTCGAAAGCCTGAAAGGAGTGGGCAAACGGACAGCCGATAAGATCATCGCTACCCTTCATGGAAAAGTAGGGAAATTTGCCCTCATGAGGGATGATCAAATGCCCGCCGAGGTGGAAGTGGTGGACTTCAAAAAACAGGTGGAAGAAGTCTTAGTCAAAGACCTTGGCCATAAGTTAAGTGAGGCTCAGCGGTTGGTCAAGGAGGCGATATTGAGAAATCCAAATATCTCCAGCCCGGAAGAACTGTTTGAAGAGGTCTATCGAGGGCAAAAGGAGATTTCGCCCTAAATGACAATGGCGGCTTCGTCAATTATAGATGATGATAAAGGTTTATAGGTTACGGTTACGAAGCCAGTTTCGTTGAGAGTCTAAGGGTTAAGGCTAAAGATTTAAAAACCACCGACATCACCCAGGGGTGAAATGGGTGTCTTTACCATTACCCTTTAACCATTGACTCTTAATTTTTAACAAGTGGAGAAAGGGGATGAAAAAGTTAGAAGAGGGGAAAAAGCCTGATCCAGAGAGAAGAGACGAAGGAAATCAGCCAGAGGTTGAAGACTACCTTGATCTGAGACCCCGGAAACTTTCCGAATATATCGGTCAGAAACAGGTGGTGGAGACTCTCGAAATAGCGATCCAGGCAGCCAAAAAAAGGGGAGAACCTCTGGACCACATTCTTTTTCATTCTCCACCCGGGCTGGGAAAGACCACTCTCGCCCATATCATCGCAACCGAACTGGGGGTTCGTATTGTAACCTCCTCTGGCCCCGCCATTGAAAAGGGAGGCGACCTCATCAGCATCCTCACCCATCTGGAAAGAGGGGATGTCCTGTTTATCGATGAAGTTCACCGCCTACCCAAGGTGGTCGAAGAATTCCTTTATCCAGCCATGGAAGATTTTTGCATCGATTTTATTTTTGATAAAGGGGCTCATGCCAGAAGTCATCGGTACCGTTTAGAACGCTTCACCCTGGTGGGCGCCACCACCCGGGCCGGACTTCTTTCTGCCCCCCTTCGGGAGCGATTTGGAATATTGAGAAACCTCGATTTCTATTCGGTGGAAGACCTCTGTCAGGTGGTTAGACGATCTGCGGCTCTCTTGGGAGTACCCATTGATGGTGAGGGGACAGAGGAAATTGCCAAGCGGTCAAGAGGTACGCCAAGAATTTCAAATCGGCTGCTTAAACGGGTCAGGGATTTTGCTGAGATCCGTGGACAGGGAAAGATCAATAAAGCCATTGCCAATGAGGCACTTCATCTGGAAGGGGTGGATGAGATTGGTTTGACCAGTCTGGATCGAAGGTTCTTGGAGACCATTATCCGCTATTACAAAGGAGGGCCGGTGGGTCTGGAAGCGATTGCCGCCACGCTCCAGGAAGAAGCCGATACCTTGGTCGATATGATTGAACCCTTTCTCCTCAAGATCGGTTTTGTCGCAAGGATGCAGAATGGAAGAAAGGCTACGGAGTTGGCCTACCAACATTTCGGGATCTCTTATTCAGAGGCCGGAAGACAGCTCTCCCTTCCCACCCGCAAAAAACATTGATTGGATTTTTACTGGAAGATGGGAAAAACCCCATTAACCCTTTGTTAAATCTTTATTGATGTCGATCTTGGCTTTGGCCTTTAGCTGTTCGAGCCAATTCTGGAATAACTCTTCCTGCTTTTGATAAATTAACCTTTTTTCAAGATTTTTCTTCGCGGATTGAAATTTATTCACATCTGCAGGTTCGTATCCAGATAATTTTACCACAAAATATCCATCCTTCGCCCTTAGGACTTCTTTAGGAATAGGATTTTTTTCTGTCAACGAAGCAAGTATTCCCATGAAGTCTCTCGTCGGGCCGATTTTAGGAATCACCCCAATGGTTCGAGTGAAAAAACCAGTCTCCTCAAATGAATACCCTTTCTCTCTTGCCAGGTCTCCAATATTTTTACCTGCCCGGATCTGATTGAGAAGATCCTCTGCTACCTGACGGGCTTTTTCCTCTGCCTTATTTCCAATCACCCTTCGACTCACTTCCTCTTTGACCTCGCTCAGTGGAGGGATCTGGGAATCTTTCTTGCCTAACAATTTCAAGATATAGAAATTAGGTGGGATGTTGACCACCGCAGAGATCTCTCCTGACTTCAGTGAGAAAGCACTTGAATAGAAAAGAGGATTCTTGCCAATTTCTGGAATCTCATCTCCTTCCTTGAAAAATCCTGTCGTCTTGATTGGAATATCGTTTTCTCTTGAATACCCCTCTAAATCACGATTGCGGAAAAGGGAGTAGAAGGCATCGTCTGCTTTTTGAGAAGCTTTTGCTTTCGCTTTCTCTTTTTTAAGGGCCTGAAGGATTTGGTCTTTCATTTCCTCAAAGGGTTGTTGTTTTTCCTCCTTCACCTCTTCTAATTTTAAGATACGAAATCCCTCTCTTCCTGTGAGCACTCCGCTTACATCGCCTGCCTTCATTGAAAAAAGAACAGATTCTATTTGCTCCTCCATCATCCCTTTTTGAACCCACCCCCAATCGCCGCCCTTAGAGGCATTTTCAGCCTCGGAATACTGTTTTGCGAGGGAGCTAAAATCTTTTGTCTTTTTGACTTTCTCCAAAATTTCTTGAGCCTTCTTCTTTTTTACTTCCAATTGGTCAGAGGTATCTTGTGGGCCTGCCTTAATGAGGATCTCCTTCACTTTGAGTTGCTTCGGTATTTTAAATGTATCTTTTCGGGCATCATAATATCGTTTCATCTCATCCAAGGAAATCTGGACCTTGCCCTCGAAATCAGATGGGCGGAAGAGGAGATATTGAATCTGAACAAACGTGGGAGTTCTGAATTCCTCTTGATGCTTCTGGTAGTAGTCTTTTATTTCAATCTCATTGGCATTAACCTGGCTTTTGAGAGAATCAGGAGCGACCTTCAGGAAGGTGAGATTGAGCCTTTCGTTCTCGAAGAGGTAGATGTCCAGCAGTTCCTCCTCTGAGACTTTCCCTTCATTCATTTTAATCAGATTCACTGCTTTTGAAATCAAAAGGCTTTCTCGCTGACTTTCCTCAAACTCCTCTGGGGTCATTCGGTTGATTCGGAGGGCCCGCTCATAGCTCCTTTTGTCAAACTGACCATTCACCTGAAAAGCGGGGATGGATTCAATTCCCCTTCTTAGTTCATCATCGGGGACAAAGAGCCCCAACCTTTTTGCTTCTTGCAGAATAAGGATCTTGGCAATGAGGTTATCTAAGATTTGTTCTCTCAAACGGAGTTCTTCGATCATTTTCTCAGAAAAGGATGGACCCAATGCTTCTCGATATTGTTTGATCGCATTTTGAAAAGCATCATTATATTCCTTCCATTCAATGTTCACTCCATTCACCTTTGCTGCGTAAGTTACTTTTTTCTCACGGATGAGAGAATACCCTCCCCAGGAGATGAATGTCACCGCCACCAGTATTAGAATGCCCTTGAGCATCCATGAAGATGCATGCTCCCTTAATATTCTTAACATAATCGCTCTCCTCTGATGTCCAATCTTAATCAATCCCCCTAAAAAAAACAAGGTTTTCTCAATGACCATGAATAGACAAAAAATAAGAATTTGGTCCAACGACAATGGTGACGATGCTTGTTTCGGTTGTCGGTAACGGTTAGGTAGAAACAATTAAATGACGGTAATCGCAACCTTTTGGAAACGAGTCGGGTTTCATAACCGTAACCCGATCATCGGTAGTATTTTCATCGTTTGTGAAAGGTCTATCGCCCATGGAGGATCAGAAAAAGAAATCTCTTGATTCTTTATGAGTTTTGGGTAAAGAATGCATCATACCAAAGGGATCAAGAGGTAAATAGGAGAGAGGAGGGAGAACGATGTACGATTTTCTATTGACCAAGGAAGAGAAAGGTTTACAGGAAGAGGTCAGAAAGTTTGTCAGGGAAAAAGTACCCAGTTCACTGATCCGAGCCATGGATGCGGATCAGGTGAAGTATCCGAAGGAGTATATAGAAAGTCTGGCAGCGCAGAATCTCCTTGGGCTTCGTTTCTCCAAGGAATGGGGGGGCAGGGGAATGAAATGGACAGGGGAGGTGGCAGCGATTGAAGAAATTGGTGTCCTCGGCTCCGGAATGACTTGCCTTTATTCGTTAGTGAGCATCTGTGGCGAAGCGATCCATCATTTTGGCACCCCGGAACAGAAAGCAAAATACTTGAAGCCCAC
>JACAEV010000136.1 GCA_013388645.1 Syntrophaceae bacterium
CCTAACCGGAGTTTACCTGCTGATCATGAAAGGGAGAAAATGAGCCGATGGCGTGGTGAGATGGAATCTGTGCTTTCTTCTGTCTGTTTTGGGATCGCACCGATTTTTGCCAAAAAGGGGCTCCTCAGCGGCCTTCACCCCTTCTATGGAGCTACCATTGCCAATGCGACCGCATTTGCCATGATGATTTTGTTCGTTCTTTTCACAGGACATGGAAGACAATTGGGCTTCAAAAAGCCGTCCGGTTTATTCTTTGCCATTCTTTCAGGTCTCTGCAACTCCCTCGCCCTGATCTCTTTCTTTTGGGCGATGTCGATCGGGAAGGTTGCGTTAGTGGTTCCCATGACCTGTATCTATCCACTTTTTACGATGTTGGTGGCCCACCTCGCTATGAAAGAGAGCGAGGCCATAAACATTTTCACATTCATTGGGACTTTCCTCATCGTCATCGGAGTGATCCTAACGATTTAAAGAGAAGCAAATCGATCATAAGGCGAGGCCCAAAAGGGAATGGAATAAAAAATAGATGAGGAATTAACTCTTCAAGATGCGGCTCATTTCCTCTAAATTGGAGAAAAAACGAGGGTTCTTTAGGCTTGCCACCCTGCCCCAGTTTTCCATGACCTCTTCAGGTGTTGGGATTTTATTTCCATCGGACAGAATGACCCCTTCGCCTGTCATGATCGCTGATCGGCTGAAATAGCCCAGGCCTGCATTGATGATCAATCCAGAATCCTGACATTGTTCAGAACACATGTAAAGCACTGCAGGGGTCACAAAATCTACCTTCATCCTTGCGAAGATCTCTGGAGGTACGATGTCCTCGGTGAGTCGGGTTCCAGCAATCGGCACAATGACATTTGTTTTAATGTTATACTTCTCACCCTCCAGCTTTAGAACATTGGCGAACCCCACCACACCCATCTTCGCACTGGCATAATTGGTCTGGCCAAAATTTCCGAAGAGGGCAGATCCTGAGGTGGTCATGATAATTCTTCCATAACCTTGTTTCATCATATGGAGAAATGCTGGCTTGGTCACGCAGTAGGTGCCCTTTAGATGAATAGCGACCACCGCATCCCATTTTTTTTCGTCCATCTTTACAAACGTGCTATCCAGAAGGATTCCCGCATTATTGATGAGGATATCCACCTTGCCAAAAGCATTCACGGCAGTCTGGACGATATGATCCCCTCCTACCTGGTTGGCCACATTATCGTAATTCGGGACGGCTTCACCACCCATTGCCCTGATTTCTTCCACGACACGGTCAGCAGGAGCCGAATCCGAACCAACGCCCTCTCTCGACCCCCCTAAGTCATTGACCACTACCTTTGCTCCACGCTTTGCGAGTTCAATCGCATAATTTTTACCCAAACCACCACCCCCACCTGTGATGATAGCCACTCGACCTGTAAAATCTATTCTGGACATGAACTGCTCCTCTCTGCTCTCATGTTCGCCATCAATGGCTGCACACGATCTTCATACGTTTTAGCGTTTTGCAATGGATGGTAAAAACATAGCAATATCCGGAAAGACCATGATCACAGCCATGGCGATGATATCAATGAAGACAAAGGGAAGACTTGCCTTATAAATCTCCCCCATGCTGTAATGTGGAGCGACCGCCTTCATCGTATAGAGAACTAACCCGTCGGGGGGTGAGATTGTCGCCATTTCCATATTAATCAAAAGGACAGAGCAAAAAGGTAAGGGGTTGATCCCCAATTGACGGATGATCGGCATATAAATAGGCAGCGCCACCATTAAGATAGAAAGAGGCTCCATGAAGGTTCCAAGAAGGACCAGAATAAACTGCATGATGATTAAAATAACGATGGGAGGAAAGGGAAGTCCGACCGCTAACTGGACGAGATTTTGACTTGCCCCCGTGTAGGCAAGAAGTTGTGAAAACGCAGATGCCCCGCTCAGGATCATAAACATCATCACGGTGATTTTCACGCTATTAACGATGGCCTTTTTTAAAACCTCCCCCCTAAAACCCTTATACAAAAACGCCAGAACAAAACAAACCAACGCTCCAACTGCTGCTGATTCGGTAGGCGTCGCCACCCCAAAAATGATCAAACCGATGACAGCAAAAATGACGAGCCCTAAAGGCAAAATAAATTTGACGCTCAGAATGATTTTTTCACGCAAAGAAACTCTGCTTATTTCATCGCGGGGGGCGACTTCCGGTTGCAAATAACATCTGAGGATAATATAGAATGCAAACAGAGCGGCCATTAAAAGGCCTGGAAAGATGATGGACAGGAGAAAATCGCCCACGGAGATCTGAGCGAGGCAGGCCAGCAATACACCTAAGGCACTCGGTGGGATCATCGCCGCAAGCGTCCCACACCCCATGATCGGTCCCAACGTAATTTGAGGCTTGTATCCCTTCTTTTCCATTTCAGGCAAAAGGGTTTGTCCGAGCATCGCACAACCTGCCATGGAGGACCCGGAAAGAGTAGCAAAGAGAACCCCTCCCACCACTGCAAGAAGACTCAATCTCCCCGGTAACCTTCCCATCCATTTCTCCAAAGTCTCCATCATATTTTGAGCAATCCCAAAGAGAAACATGATCTCCCCCATGAGGAGGAAAAGTGGAACAGGGAGAAGTGAAAAAGAGCTGATCGACCTAAAAATACTTAAAATCAGTTGGGTCAAACCGATCTCTCCCCAAAAGAGGTATGCAAAAAAGATGTTGATAAAAAGAAAAGAATAAGCGACTGGAACTCCTAAGAAAAAAAGGAAGATCAGCGAAGAAAGAATGATGATGAATAGACTTAACCAATCCATCAGGCCCTCAACAGCTGACTGTCAAATGTCAAACTCCAAAGTCCAAATGTTGGCATTTGTATTTCTTAATGCTTCAATAGTTTCCAACTTTTTACCAAAACCTCTAAAAAAAGAGGGATACTTCCAATAGGGATGACGACAATAATGAGGGCGATGGGTGTCTCAATCACGGTTGGATTGAAAACCCCGCGTTTGAAATGATCGATGGCCGTATAAAAACCATAATAAATCAATACAACAGAAACAATGCCGACGAAAAAATAACTCATTCCGTTTAATATCTTTTTCTTTCTCCCCATCACCTTGGCAGTAAATACATCAATCACCACATGGCCCTCTTCTTTAAACACCCATGCCATTCCAAGAAAGGTGATGTATAATAACAAAATTTCCGTCACCTCCGTTCCCCATAACAAGGGGGAATTGAAAAAATACCTCAGGGATAGGTCCACGCAAACAATGATCATCAGACCGGCCATCATCAGGGAAGCAATAAACACAAGAATTTTATTGAACCCCCTCACGATGATTTCAATGATGTTAAAAACTCGATTGACCATTTTCACCTTAAAAAAGGGGGGTGCAGCAGGCATCCCCCTGGGTATTGCAGAAGATCATCGATCTATAGTCAATCTGTAGTCCCGCCTGAGCAAAGGAACATCGCACTGACTGACATTGCTCATTTCCAAGTCGCATCGATAAGATCAGAGATAACCCATCAGTTTTTTCAAGGTTTTGACTTCTTCGGGGACTTTTTTCTCAAGATCTTCTAAAAAAGCATCATTCGCTGTGTCGATATATTTCTTTGTGTCTGTGGCTGAAAATTTAATCCTTTTTACTCCAAGTTTATCCATCTCCTTTTTCTCTTTGTCGATCTCCTTCTCAAAATAAGCCTTCATCTCCGGTTCGTATTTGATGGTGATATCCAGCAGTTTATCTTGAACCATTTTGGGAAGTTTATTCCATACCTCCAGGTTGATCAGGATAAGAGTATTTTGTCTCGCATAGAAAGGAATATCGATGACGTGTTTGACGTATTCCAGCCATCCCCATTCCCTCGGTCCGATCGTTGGCCATCCGAAACCTTCGACGACGCCTCTCTGTAAAGCGGTGTAGGTTTCACCAAATTGAACAGTGACAGGAACCATCCCCAACTTCAACATCATCTTGTCATACTTCGCCGCCGTCCTCATCTTCAGGCCCCTTAGATCTTCAAGTCCTTTTACCTCCTTTTTCACATAAAGATAAAAAGGGTCATATAACCAGGTACCCAAGAGCATCATGTTAATCTTCTTGTGTCGCTCAACGAAGTAGTCCCAGACTCCGCCCTTTTCTCTTTCCTTTTTGAAATCGTATTTTGAAAGAGAGATGGTATCCCCCTCGGGCAGGATCCCCGCATAATAAGCTGCCGGTAAAAAGCCAATCTGGAAAATTCCCTTCCGGACTGCTTCCGGTTGCTCAAAAGGTGGCATCACCTCTGGTCCACCAAGCCATGAAATTTTTATAGAATCTTTTAGCTCAACATTCACCTTATCAATCCAAACAGGAATCATCGCACAGAGACGATGATCCTTGGGGAGGAAGGAAACTCCCTTCAATTCCATCGGCTGCGCAAGAGCACTGGATACGTTTAAAAAACCCGAAAGCAAAATCCCTATAATCATTGAAACAAGAATAAAATATTTTTTCATACAGATATCCTCCTTTCCCTTTCTTCCTTCAATCTTTCAAGAATCGGAATGATGAACAGAATAAGGCTTTCCTCCCTTTTCGTGTAAACTTGCTTTTTAAAAATTATTTCGTATATATTGATGAGAAGGTTTTTTATCATATTCTAACATTGAGGCGTTGTCAATGTTTTTAAATGTTTAAATGTAAGGCCTCAGTGATAAGTTTTGCACTCCATCGTCCCGACAGAAATGCTTTCGAAAATCTTAGCATGCGGATTGCAATATTATCTTTAATGATAAGGA
>JACAEV010000033.1 GCA_013388645.1 Syntrophaceae bacterium
AACAATGCCTATCCATTTTTTAAGCAATTAGGAGATCTTCTGATCACCGGACCCACCCATACGAATGTGATGGATGTAAGAATCCTCCTTATCGATTGAATTGAGATGGGTGAATCGGAGTGTCAGGCAAGAATCTCTTTGAGCGCTCCCATCAAACAATGAATGTTCCGAGCCTTACAGGTCTCTCCCATTAGACCCACTCTCCAAATTTTCCCTTTCAACCAACCCAGGCCTCCTCCGACCTCGATGTTATATTCATTCAAAAGCCTCGACCTTGCCTTGACATCATCGACTCCGTCTGGAAGAGTGACGGAGGTCAACATGGGCAGGCGATACCCTTCTTGTGCAAAAGGTTTAAACCCCAAGCCTTCCAATTCCATCTTTAAACGGTCGCCCAACATTTCATGTCGCTTAAATCTTGCCTCAAGTCCTTCTTCATAAACAATCCTCAATCCCTCCCTCAATGCATAAAACATGGAAACAGGAGCGGTGTGATGATAAACCCTCTCCTGTCCCCAATATTTTTCAAGCAATAATAAATCGAGGTAGAAGCTTTGAACTTTCGATTTTCTGGACCGAAGAACATCCATCGCCTTCGGGCTCACTGTGATGGGAGAAAGGCCGGGTGGGGCGCTCAGACACTTCTGAGAGCTGCTGTAACAGACATCAATCCCCCATTCATCCACTTTAACATCATAACCCCCCAACGTGGTGACCGCGTCGACCACCAGAAGCGTATCCCCTTTTCGGCAATAAGCCCCGATCTCCTCAAGAGGTTGCCTGACCCCGGTGGAAGTTTCCCCGTGGACCACACCACAGATTTTGGTTCCGGGATGCTCCTTCAACACCTTGATGATTTTTTCTGGCTCAATTTTCTTCCCCCAGTCTTCCTCCACCCGAATGACTTCTGCACCACATCTCGAAGCCACCTGAACCATTCTATCTGCAAAGAAGCCATTGACTCCAATGACGACCACATCTCCCGGTTCAACGAAATTGACATAGGAAGCCTCCATTCCTGAACTTCCTGTCCCAGAAATCGCCAGGGTCACCTGGTTTTTGGTCTGAAAAATGCCCCTGAGCATCTCACTGATCTCATCCATGCAGGCCAGGATCTGGGGATCAAGATAACCGATGACCGGATTAGACATGGCTTGATAAACCCGGTAATGAACATTGCTTGGTCCGGGTCCCATCAAAATCCGATAGCTCGGGTGCATGTCTCCTCGCATCCACTTTTCCATTCTCAAACCTCCTCTAAATCTATTTTCATCCCATCGCTGGCAGCGATGACTTTCAACCCTAATTCTTTCTCCAACTCAGCCGCGACAACCCACGGTTTGGCTTTGATCAGGGTCATCCCGAAATGTGTCAAAATGGTTAACCTCGGCTTCGTCTTTTTAAGGATGCTCCTCACATCTTCAATTGACAGGTGTTCAATCGGATCATCTCCAATGGGTTTGAGCCGAACGACATGGATCACTAAAATTTCTCCCTGGTAAAGATTCGATAACTCTGGGAAAAATTTTGTATCCGTAATGAAGGAAATCGTACGGGGTGAGATATTAAAATTGAGACCATAGGTCTCTACTCGATGTTGGTGCTTTCGAGAGGTTGAGAATCGAATATCACCAATTCGATAATCTGAATGCTCCTTAAGCACCTCGACCTTTTCAACATAACCCATCACATATTTTAAAACAACCGAATCTTCCTCCAGAGCATCGACGGGGGCGAACAGAACGCCCCTTCTTTTAAATCCCCCCTCCGTCATGGCTTCAATCATGACATTGACATCGCCGGAATGGTCTAAATGTTTGTGTGTGAGGAGAATGCCATCCAATTTAGACGGGTCTAACCTGGGTTTACTGTTGAGACAGCGAACCAAAGCACCGGGCCCTGGGTCTATATAGAGATTGGTCTTTCCCACCGAGAGCCAAACTCCCCCCGAGGCTCGGAGTTGTTTCATCACGACGAATCGAGCCCCGGCTGTACCTAAGAATTTGATGAAGGACATCTTTAAAAGAAAGGTTAAGGCTGAGGCTGAGGTTAAGGTTGAGAAAATCTCCAGACTGAAAGAAAAATTTAATCCCTATATCTGATCAACTTTTTCTCTTAACCTTAACCTAAACCTCAACCTAAGTTTTTTATTCGTCTTCCAGTTTCCTCAACTTCTCGTCATCCAGTCCAAAGTAGTGTCCGACCTCGTGGATCACCACTTCTCTCACTTTTTCTTCAATCTCTTCCCTCGTTTTACATAACGACTCAATAGGAGATTGGAAAATGGTAATTTTATCCGGCAGGACATTCCCATAATAAAACCCCCTCCGATCTAATGGGAATCCTTGATAAAGCCCCAAGAGTTCGGAGGGGGACCGCAATCCCATCTCTGAGAGAAGCTCCCGTGAGGCTCGATCCTCCACCACCACATCCACATTCTTCATCTTCTTTTTAAAAAACTTAGGGAGACCTCTCAGCGCTAAAACGACCGCCTCTTGAAACTCTTTTCGAGTCAACTTCATTAAATCAAAGTTGGGAGTTCGGAGTTGGGAGTTCGGAGTAAAAGATCTCAAATTCTCCGAACTCCGAACTAATTTACTCCGAACTTAATTATTTTTGAAGTTCCGACACGATCTTCTCGAAGTAATCGAGAACCTGCGGGTTACTCAACGCATCCCTATTCAGAACCGGCCTTCCATGGATAATATTGGTGACCGCGCTCTCCACTTTCTTCATGTTCATTGTATAGGGAGCATCCGGCATCTCCATAATGATGGTTGGAACATGGCGTGGAGAAGCCTTTTCACGAAGGGTTTTTCTAATCGTATTTTTCAACTCTTCGGTCAAACTTGCACCTTGGGCAAGTTTGACGAAAAGAATGATTCGCTGCTCGCCTTCCCAATTCTGTCCGATGGCGAGACTGTCAGCAATTCCCTCTATCCTTTCCACGACATTGTAAATCTCTGCTGTTCCAATCCGGACCCCAGAGGGCTTCAGTACGGCATCAGAGCGACCATAAAAAGTAATTCCCTTTGTATCACTATGAAAGACGACGTAGTCCCCATGGCGCCAGACATTGGGATAATATTCAAAGTAGGCGCTTTTATATTTCTCCCAATTTGGATCATTCCAGAAATAGAGGGGCATGCATGGGGCAGGCGCTTCGCATACCAACTCTCCCTCTTTATCCCATACAGGCTTCCCATTTTCATCATACGCCTTGACTTTCATTCCTAACCCTGGACCTTGAAGTTCGCCCGCGTAGACACGTTGAATCGGACTACCAATGGCAAAACAACCGTTAATATCTGTTCCACCAGCGATGGAGTTAAAATGGAGATCTTTTTTAACCTCGCGATAGACCCACTCAAATCCTTCTGCGGAAAGGACGGAACCTGTTTGAGAAATCTCTCTGAGGGAGGAAAGATCGTAATTCTTTCCGGGTTGAATACCCTCGCTCCGAAGATAGTTGATATAGCTTGCGCTGAGGCCGAAGAAGGTTATCTTCTCGTCCTGTACCATTTTCCACATGGCATAGGCATCAGGATAGTTCGGGTTGCCATCATAAAGAATAATGGTTGCGCCCACTCCTAATGTGCTGAGTAACCAGTTCCACATCATCCAGCTACAGGTAGTAATATAGAAGACTTTATCCTCACGCTTCAGGTCACTGTGGAGCATCAGTTCTTTCAAATGGTGGAGTAAAATGCCCCCAGCTCCCTGGACCATACATTTGGGTTTCCCGGTTGTCCCGGAGGAAAACATGATAAAGATGGGATGGTCAAAGGGTAACTGTTCAAACACAAGAGGGGGTTCCTTTTCCGGTGCTAAAAAGTCTTCAAAATGGACAGCATTCGGGATATTCCCGATATCCGGTTTAGTCCCCGTATAGGAAACAATGATAACCTTTTTGAGGGAAGGGATGGCTTTGGCCACCTCTGCAGCATTCCCCAAAGTATTAAAGGGTTTTGCCTTATAAAAATATCCATCCACTGAAAACAAGACCTTTGGCTCTATTTGACCAAGCCGGTCTAAAGCTGCCTGTGGCCCAATGTCAGTGGCACAAGAAGACCAAACGGCTCCGATACTTGTTGCAGCCAGCATACCAATCGCCGTCTCCATCATATTCGGCATATAGCCAGCAACCCGATCACCTGGTTGAATTCCAATCTCGCGTAAAGATTTTGCCAGCCGGGCTACGGTATAATAAAGCTCTCTATAAGTCATCTTTGCAGATTTCTGTGTTTCCCCCCTAAATATGAAAGCCAGTCGGTCATCACGATATCGGAGAAGGTTTTCTGCAAAATTGAGCTTTGCCCCGGAAAACCATTTTGTCCCTGGAAATTTTTTTAGGTCCTCAACTACCTGATCCCATCTCTTTGAGGCCTTGACCCCTGCAAAATCCCACATGGCGGCCCAGAAATCAGGGATCGAATCAATCGACCACTGATATAAATCATCATAGGTTCTAAATTTACTACCATACTTTCTGTTCACAAATTCAATGAAACGTGTCATGTTAGCATTTTTGATCTTATCTGGGGAAGGCACCCACAAAGGTTTTTTTTCGCTTTTTATCGTTGATAAAGTAACGGCAATAGGTTTCAGGGAAATTCTTTTGGCAGGCTTTTTAGATGGCTTTGCTGTTGGTTTTTTTAAGGGTCTTTTTAAGGGTTTTTTTAATACCTTTTTGGAAACTTTCTTCAAAGGTTTTTTGGAAATTTTTTTGGATGATTTCTTAGTATTTTTTTTAGACACTTTCATCGAGGTCTTTTTCGAAGACTTTCTCATCAACATCCCCCCCTCTCACTTTAAGTAGATTTATTGGGCTCCCAAACTTATTATCACTCTTGAAATCTTCAGTCAAGAAGTATTTAAGGCTTGCCCACCTTCACTTTTGAATGAGTTAAGCAAGGGCGATGAAGCATCCTTGAGATGAGGAAGGATTTCATCGACGAAGAAGACAAGTTTTCGGAAGGGCAAGATCACTCAATAGATG
>JACAEV010000155.1 GCA_013388645.1 Syntrophaceae bacterium
CACTTTCCTTGGATCCCAAAGCTGAGAGAGAGAATAAAAAACCTCTGGGTTCTCGAGCAAAGGCTTCGAGAAGGGGATTTGCCCTCCCGGGAAGCAGATCGAATTTTGCCACAGTGTGAGGTGGTCGGAATCACCGGGACGTCTTTCATCAACCATACGATTGAGGGTCTTTTGGGTCTTTGTAAGAATGCCTATGTGGTTCTGATCGGTCCCACCTCGCCTCTTGCCCCTATCCTCTTTGACCATGGAATCGACGCCATCTGTGGTTCAAAGATAATTGATCCAGATAGGCTTATTCGGTCGATCAGCGAAGGGGCGACTTTTAAAGAAGTGACGGGCGTGAGACTGCTGACGTTAAGCAAAACAGTTGGTTAGAAAATAAGGGCTCCGTCTATCGGAAAGGGTAACGATGCCCGTTTCGTTAATAAAAGGCTACGGGTCTCGTCTTTTAATTCTTTGAGGGCGTTCACGAAAGCATTTTCGTAAGAAAATAAAATTGTTTAGGCTTGAGTGAAAGGGATAAAACATGGCTCAAATGGAAACAGAAGTGTTGATTATTGGAGGAGGTGTTTTAGGGGCGGTTGTAGCCAGGGAGCTCTCCCATTATAAGGTAGATGTGATTTTGGTGGAAAAGGAGGCTGACTTTGGCTGGGGGAGTACCAAGACCAATATGTGTATTGTGTGCCAGGGTGGAGATACTTTGGAATTCCGTCCCGAATATCATCGAAGCAAACTCGTCTGGGAAAGTATGCCATTAATGGAACCTCTTTGCCGGGAGCTTGATGTTCCTTTCAAACGAGTTGGGGAACTCGCCCTCATCCGTAATAATGAGGAGTTCAGTAAATTCCAAAAGCTGAAGTCGAAGGCTGAAAAGCTTGGACTCACAGGGCATCAGTTCATCGATCAGGATAACCTCAGACAGATGGAACCCAATGTCACCCGAGAGGCCATCGCGGCGCTTTATGATCCCAATATCGCCATCGTTGATCCGGTCAGGTTGACCATTGCCCTTATCGAGAACGCCAGCCAAAATGGTGTCAAAGTGATGCGAGAGACTGAAGTTCTGAACATCTCTCAGAAAGTGAATCAATTTGAAGTGGAGACGAATCGTGGGTCGATTCAATGCCGTTTCATCGTCAACGCCGCAGGGACCTCGGTGGAGAAGATAGCCCGATTGGTCAATTCGGACGATTTTGTTCTTTACCCGATTAAAGGGTATGTGGGGATTCTCGATAAAAACTTAGGGGATTTGATTAAACATGAAATCCATATGAGACCGGATGCGCCTGGTCAAATGAATATCCTGACCCCTAGCGTCCATGGCAACCTCTTCTTCGGCACGACGATGCAACCGGCCCGGAGGGGAGACTATTCCACGACTCGCAGGATTGCTCAAATCGGTTTTGAAAATGTTCGGAAGATCATTCCCGACCTTTCTGAAAAGGATATCATTCATTCCTTTGCTGGGTACCTCATGTTTCGAAATTGGGAGGTCGGTTGGCATGAATGCGTGGTTCAAGCTTCTCGCAAAGTGCCAAGGTTGATAAGTATATGTATTGGTTACCCTGGGGTCAGTGCAGCTCCAGCGACTGGCCGGGAGGTGGTCGAATTGCTTCGGCGAGAAGGTTTAAAATTAGAAGCGAACTCAAAATTCAATCCTATTAGAAAAGCATCCTCCGTTTTCAATCAGCTTTCTAATGAGCAGCAAAAGGAATTAATTTCCAAAGATAGTCGATACGGTCATGTGGTCTGTCGTTGTGAGACCGTGACAGAAGGAGAAGTGGTTGCAGCGGTCCACAGTGAGGCCACGACTCTCGACGGGATTAAATTCAGAACGAGGGCCGGAATGGGACGTTGTCAGGGGGGATTTTGTACCCCCCGTGTTGTGAATATATTAAGTCGGGAACTGGGTCTGCCGGAAGAAAAAATAACCAAAAAAGGTCGAGACTCTCGATTGTTACTCTATAAGACGAAGCAATTACTTGGAGAAGAACGATGAAATTTTCAGAGGTGGATGTTGCGGTGATTGGTTCTGGACCTGCTGGAATGGCTGCTGCGATCAAGGCAAGGGAGGAAGGAGCAGAGCATGTTCTCATATTGGAACGTCAAGAACAGCTCGGTGGGCTCCTTCACCAGTGCGTGCATAGTGGCTTTGGGCTACTCTATTTTGGACAAGACCTGACCGGACCCGAATATGCTCATCGATTTATTGAAAAAGTCAGGGACTTGGGAATCGAGATCCTCCTCGAAACCATGGTGACCCAGCTATCCGGCGATCGAAAGCTTACAGCTATTAACCGATATGAAGGAATGATACATTTACACCCCAAATCGGTTGTTCTGGCTATGGGATGTCGTGAACGAAGTCGTGGACAATTGTCCATCCCCGGGACTCGTCCTGCAGGGATCTTCACTGCTGGAACGGCCCAACGATTGGTAAATGTTGAAGGATTCATTCCAGGGAAAAAAGTGGTCATCCTGGGTTCTGGTGATATCGGGATGATCATGGCTCGTCGCCTCACGTTGGAAGGGGTGGAAGTGAAAGCGGTGATCGAAATACTGCCCTACGTGGGAGGGCTCATCAGAAATGAGGTTCAGTGCCTTCACGATTTTGACATCCCCCTCCTTCTTGAGCACACCGTGACGCAGATTCATGGTGAACAACGTGTGGAAGCAGTCACCATCGCCAAAGTGGACAAGCATAAGAGGCCTATCGATGGCACCGAACAAGTCGTTGAGTGCGATACGTTGCTGCTATCGGTAGGTTTGATCCCAGAAAATGAGCTTTCGAGAATGGCAGGAATCACCCTTGACCCATTGATCGGTGGACCTCTCGTCGATGAACGAAGGGAGACAAGCGTTCCAGGTGTCTTTGCAGGCGGAAACGTGGTTCACGTTCATGACATCGTGGACGACGTCTCTTGGGAGGCCGAGATCGCTGGGAGCTGGGCTGCCAAGTTTTCGCAAAAAGGAGATCTCGAGAGGAAAGAGAAAATCACCCTTAAACCTGGAAGAAATATCCGCTCCATCGTTCCCCAAACGATCAGTGGCCAAAGTGACGTGACCTTCTATATTCGGGTAAAAGAGATGGAGGAGAAGGTTCAGTTGAAAGTTGGAGACCTCTATCAACGATCTTTCAGGGTAGCAAAACCCAGTGAGATGATCAAGGTGGATCTCCCCGTAAAGGAGCTGAAAAAGTTGGACGGGAGAGAAAGCGAACTCAACGTCGAGTGTGAAAAGGGAGAATGAGATGGTCGAAGAGAAAATCGTATGTATTGGTTGTCCGCTTGGCTGTGAGACGACTTTAAAGATGGATGATCAGGGGGAGGTGGTCAAAATCACCGGAACCAAATGCAAAGAGGGACGGAAATATGTTCTCGAAGAACATAGAAGTCCGGTTCGCGTGTTCACTGCCACGGTCCTGACCCAAAACAGTGTTCGTCCCCTTCTCCCAGTTCGGACGAATAGACCTCTGCTCAAAACACAACTCAAGGAGGCAGCGAAAGTACTTTCAAAGGTGAAAGTTCAACCGCCCCTCAGAATGGGTCAGATCATTCTTCCAAATTTAATGAATATAGGCGTGGATGTTGTCGCGACGGATGATCTGGTTTTATAGAGATACTCAACGATGAAGAAGAAGGAGCCCCTATGAATCAATTAACCTTGGAGCAAGCTTTAAAAATGCTTGAAGCCGCTGAGAGGTGGGCAAGGGATATTGCGGAGGTCCCTTGCAGTATTGCCGTGGTAGACAAAGCGGGTGCCATCATCGCTGTTCATCGCATGGATGGAGCAGCGATGGCCACCACCGATATTGCGATTGAAAAGGCTTGGACAGCCGTTGCCTTTAAAATGCCGACGTTAATGGGTTCTCGCTGGCTTGATCCTCGCAATATTGGAAAGCTCTTAGGTGATCACGCAATGGGGATGATTGGGAGGGGGAAAGGCAGGCTTTGTTTCATTCCTGGCGGGATCCCTATTACCAACGAAGACAACGAGTTGATCGGTGCCATCGGCTGCAGCGGTGTTCCATCCGGTGTGGGGGATATCAGTGATACCTCCGTCAGCCAGGCCGGTGTGACGGCTCTTTATGAATAAAGTTGAGAATTTATAATCCCCCCACCCCCCCTTTAGAAAAGGGGGCGTGGGGGGATTTGAAGGAGATTTTTTATGATGATGAATTTAGAGTTAGCCAAAAAACTACTACAGAAAGGTATTGAGATTGCACAAGAAATGGAAACAACCTGCAGCATCGCTCTCGTTGATGAAAACGGATGGTTGGTGGCACTTCATCGTATGAAGGGTGCCCCTTCCCCCACTGCAGAGATAGCCCGCGATAAAGCCTGGACGGCCGCTGTTTTTAGACGACCCAGCTCTGAAGTGGCGGCATATGGCGATCCCAAGGCTTCGGGATCTGGGCTAAACACTCAAAACTGGAACGATCGGCTTACCACCATTGCCGGGGGGATACCGATATGGGATGGAGACTTAATGATCGGCGCCATCGGGGCCTGCGGCGCTACTCCGGAGGAAGACGTATCCCTCTGTCAAAAAATTATCGAAGGGGTCCGTTCGAAATAAGATCATGTTCAATTTTAATTTTCCCTTAACTATGGATGATCCGAGTTAAAAAGATCACGCTCGAAAAATGGAAATCAATTCAATGAACATAGATGAAAAATGAAATCTTTATCCCTGCTTAACAAATTAAAAGATTATCTCAAACCGATAAGGGAAATCATCTATGGCTTGACCCTCCACGAGATGGATCTTGAAACGAAAAAGGCAAGGGGAAACCTGGATCAACTTTTCATGTTGGTTGTATTTGGCGACCTCGTCGGTTTACCCCTTCTTCCTCCTTACTATTCGATGAGACTTTTACCTTATATCATTCCCTCTCTTGAAAGATGGAAGCGAAGTGTATTAAGGGAGAGGGACCTGACCGATTTTGTATCGACGGATCTTTAATGTTGAGGAAAACGGAAAGGATCGATCGTGAAAAAGATTAGCATAAAAGATGCGGTGGGCATGGTGCTCGGTCATGACGTTACTCAGATCATCCCAGGAAAATATAAGGGACCCCGATTCAAGAGGGGCCATCGGATAAGAAAAGAAGACATCCCCGATTTCTTAAAGATTGGGAAAGAACATATTTATGTGATGGTGATCAAACCCGGAACCATTCACGAGGATGACGCTGCCCTACGGCTGGGTCGCGCATTTGCGGGGAGACACATTGATATCAGCGGCCCTTCTGAAGGTAAGGTGACGTTTCATTCAACAATCCATGGTGTTCTAAGGATTCATCTTCCTCTGCTTCATCGTATCAATCGATCGAGAAATGTGATCCTTTCTACTCTCCATCGTCATACTCCTTGTTCACCCCAAATGGCAGTCGGAGCGACAAGGATCATTTCACTGATGGCTCCAGAGAAACAGATCAAGAGAGTGGAAAACTGGTGTCAGCGAGACGGACCGGTCATGGAGGTCTTGCCCTACCTAAAATGGAATATTGGTGTAGTGGTGACAGGGAGTGAGATTTTCCATAGAAGAATCAAAGATAGCTTCGATGATCGGGTTGGGAAAAAGATTTTGAGTTTCGGTTCACAGGTGATAAAAAAACTTGTCGTTCCGGACGAAGTGGATCAAATCTCCAAAGCCTTGTCAGATTTCAGGGAGGATTCCGTTGATCTTATTTTGGTTACAGGAGGGCTTTCTGTCGATCCAGACGATGTGACCCGCCAAGCCATCAAGAAGGCGGGGACGAAGATCATATTTTACGGGACGCCTGTCCTGCCGGGAGCGATGTTTCTTTATGGCATCCTGGGGAAGAAACCCGTATTAGGTCTTCCAGCCTGTGTCTTTCATCACAACGCCACTTTATTGGATATCGTCTTCCCAAGGATTTTGGCCGGCGAGGTGCTCACCCGAAAGGAAATCAGCCTTCTCGGCCACGGGGGCTTCTGTCAGAATTGTGATTCGTGCCACTTCCCCGTATGCCCTTTTGGAAAGGGATAGAATACATTTGAAACGTGGAGGATATCTATGTCTTTTGAAACAATTCTCATTGAAAAGAAAAATGACATTGGCATCATCACCCTCAACCGCCCACAGAAGTTTAATACGTTTAGTGCGCAATTGGCTGGGGAATTAAATACGGCACTGCATCAGCTGGATGAGGATGCTGGGATTCGGGTCGTCATCATCAAGGGAGCGGGAAAGGTCTTTTCTACTGGAATCGATATCAGTGAGTTTCATGGAAAGACATCGTTAGAGCGCCATCAATGGCTTACCCTCATGGATCAGATGCATTTAACCATTGCCTCCATGGATAAACCCGTGATTGCCATGGTTCATGGATATGCGGTCGCCAATGGCGCCGGATTGATGGCGGCTGCGGATTTTGCTATCGTGGCAGAAGGGACCCAAATCGGAACCACGGCCATCAATGTAGGATTATTGTGCACCGGACCGATCATCCCCATCAGCTACGGTCTCGGCAAGAAAAAAACCTTAGAGATGCTTTTGAGCGGAGATATGATCGACGCCAAAGAGGCAGAGCGATTGGGTCTGGTCAATAAAGTCGTGCCGGTTGAGAAGTTGGAAGAAGAGACGTTTGCTTTTGCTCAAAAGCTAACCGCAAAAAGTCCTGTGGCCATCCGGATGGGAAAGCATTTCTACTACCAGATGATCGATATGCCCTTTCGTCAAAGATTTACTCTCAACGGTGAAGTGATGACAAGGTTATCCACGACGGAGGATGCTCTCGAAGGGATCAATGCCTTTATTGAAAAACGATCCCCCGTGTGGAAGGGAAAATAGAATGACTGCAGGAAGAGACCCCATACTGAAACAGATTGAATCTCGGAAGACAAAGGAAGAAATGCATGAAAAAAGCTGAACAGGTCGAGAAAGCCTACAGACTGGGTAAGGAATATGAGAGGACCTATAGGGGATGTAGTCAATGTGTGATGGCCGCACTCCAGGATACATTGGGGATCAGGAACGATGAGATATTTAAAGCAGCCACTGGCCTGGCAGGAGGGATTGGCCTGGCGGGAGATAGTGGTTGTGGGGCCTATACAGGGGCCGTTCTGGTTTTAAGCTCACTGGTCGGGAGAGAGAGGGACAATTTCTCCGATCCCGAGGGCATTCGTTTCAAGACCCACCAATTCACGAGAACGTTTCGAGACAGGTTCATCCAAGAATACGGGTCGGTCATCTGCCGGGATATCCAGAATAAAATTTTGGGTCGATACTACTATCTCCCCGACCCTCAGGAATATGAGAAGTTCCACAATGCAGGCGCTCATGACATCCACTGCCCGGAGGTCGTCGGCAAGGCAGCCCAATGGATGACCGAAATTCTTCTGGAAGAAAACTTAATTTCTGAATAAAAGCCCGAGTGGAAGCCAAAGGAATTTCGCCCTAAGATAAAAGATTGGGACTGGTTTGCTTGATCAACGGCCTGGCCGTTGCGCGAGATGGAGGGGAAAAATGGCAGTCTTTGATCATATCCCGATGGGGGAAGAAGGGCTGAAAGAAATCTATCAGTGGTTGGATGATTGGGTGGGAAAAAATAAGGGTGTGGCCCGAAAGGAAATTATTGGTACGTCTCCCGATCATTGGGACATCCCGGCAATTTTTGTTACGGACGAGAACGTTCCCAATGAAGACAAGCAGATTGCCGTGGTCACGTTAGGGAGGCACGGTCAGGAGTTGGGAACTCGCGTGGTTGGACCCGAGATCATCCATTACCTGTGTGGTAGCGACGCAGAGGAAATAAGAAAGAAACAAGTGGTCATTGTCGTTCCCGTAGTGAATCCCGAAGGGTTTGTTTCCAATGAGTTTCGATCTTCAATGACGAGTCTTACGAAGACCGAACGCTTCGTATTGGGAAGACTTTTCAAGCAATACCCACCTGACATGATGATCGATTTCCACAGCCTCGGTAAAACGGCAGGTTCGAAATATGATCGAGGGGACATGGAGGTCATCATCCCCGCCAATACAACCCGTTGGGCCATGGATGAACAGATTCATCAATCTGTCGCACAAGAAATGCAAAGGGCAGCAGCATCTGAAGGTTGGCCTTACGAAATTCATACGCTCGAGGATTTAGCGACGTATTATTTCGGTGATACAAAAATAGGAAATATGCCCTGGTCCTATCTGAAAGAGAAAGTGTACTTGCTTCATATGCAGGATGTCCACGATCACTACCATATCCCTGAAGAAGACCGATATACGAACTATACGTGTGGTCCCGCTTATCTGAAATGGCATACCTTAGTCTTTGGCATGGAGACCAATCATTACGCCTTGTCCCGGGCTGGCGATATCGCTTTAAGCGGTCTGGCACCGTGTTCAGCCCTTTTGAAAATCGGGTGCCTCCGTCTGCCCTGGGAGAAAGATAAAGGCTATCCCGTCAATATTCTACATGGTGATTTTCGCATTTCTATCAGATCGTTAGGTAAGAATGCGAATGAGCGCCGTGCCTCACGAATCAGAATTTGGAATGAAAGAAATAATTTTAATCTCCCTCAACGTGAAATGGTAGATCCCGAGACAACGATCGCAAGGGTGCGATATTTTGGGTGGGATCTCCCCATGGAATTTGCTCTTTGCCTGCGTATGAGACAGAGTGACGTCAAGTGCATTATAAACCGCGGCAAAGAAGTTCCATTTGAAACATTCAAGGATAACTGTTCGACATTCGTTTTTGTGCCTATCTTAGTTGAGAAAGCGGGCACAACTGAGCTCACCATTAAACATCAACCTGTCGAATACGTGTCTCTCAGATAATGAGACTGATGGTAGGGGGGAGTAAATTGAGTGGGTTTAAAGGGCAAGTATGTTACCGTCTGAATTGGATACACGGCTCTGGGTCGCAACCCCATCTTTGGATTAGTTTTTTGAATTCTCTGTATTGACGTCGCAAGGAGACTAAATATTTTTGAATTTGTCGCAATGGGGCCGTCTGGCCAGAACGAAACCCATGCTATTGAGGAATTTCTCAGGTTCCTTCTTTTTCGTAAATAAACGATACTATAAAACGATTTTATACGGAGCAATCCCTTAAAATGGAGTTTTTTAATCCTTCTGAAATTCTAAGAAAGGATTGCTCCTGTGACCCCTTAATGTGGTATAATGATTGCTAATTGCGTATCCCATTTGAAATGTGGGAAATGAATTTAAAATGAGAGATAAATACCAGGTAGTGATTATTGGTTCAGGACCTTCGGCCATCTTTGCTGCTCTCACCTTGATGAGGAACGGTGTGAAAGACATCGCCATCTTCGAAAAGGGAAAAGACATTCAGGAAAGAAAGAGAGGCCGAGGAATGGAACTCCTCTGCGGGTGGGGAGGAGCCGGAGCATTCAGTGATGGAAAACTCACCCTCTCACCCCTGGTAGGTGGCTTCTTAAGCGAATTTGTCCCCCAGGCCGAATTAATGGATCTCCTTAAAAAAGCGGATGACCTCTATATTTCATTTGGTGCTCCCAAAGAGGTTCAAGGGCAATGCTCCGACCAGACCGAAATCCTCTATCAGGAGGCCAAGCAGGCAGGATTAGAATTTATTCCCATGGAGATCAGGCATCTGGGAACAGAAAATTGTGCGCCCCTTCTCAAAAAGATTCGAGAGACCTTGAGAGGCAACGTGGATATTTTCTTCGAAACCCCCGTGAAGGAAATCCTGGTAGAAGAGGGGAAAGTTAAGGGTGTTCTTTCCCGGAATAAAAGTCGAGTCGAAACCCGATATGTGATCTGTGGCCCTGGCCGGGTCGGAGCAGAATGGATCAAAAACGAAGTGGAGCGTCTGGGAATCCCATCCGTTCCGAGTCCAGTGGATATTGGGCTCCGTGTGGAAGCCCCTGCCTCTATCCTTCTGAAACTCACCCAAATCGCCTATGAAGCAAAATTCATTTATTATTCTAAAACATTTGATGACAGGGTTCGGACTTTCTGCATGAACCCCTTTGGAGAAGTGGTGACCGAAACGATCGAGGATATCATTACGGTCAATGGCCACAGTTATGCAAAGAGCAAGACAGAGAACACCAATTTTGCCATCCTTGTCTCGAGCACCTTCACAGAGCCTTTTCGCGATCCCATCGGTTATGGAAAATATATTGCGAGGCTGGCCAATCTTCTCGGCAACGGCGTCATCATCCAGAGATTGGGAGATCTCCTCGACGGGAGACGATCCACCCCCGATCGTATCAATCGATGCATTACCCAACCGACCCTGCCTTCGGCCACTCCAGGAGATCTCAGTTTTGTCCTTCCCTATCGACATTTGAAGAGCATCATCGAAATGCTGGAAGCTCTGGATCGGATTACACCAGGAATCTTTTCAAGGCATACCTTGCTTTATGGTGTAGAGGTAAAATTCTATACCAATCGGTTAAAACTCTCCCCCTCGTTAGAAACAAAAATCAAAAATTTGTTCTTGGTGGGGGATGGTGCAGGGATTACGAGAGGATTGATGCAAGCCTCCATCAGTGGAATGATCGCCGCCAATGAGATATTAAAAAGGATGGATTAAAATTCAAAAAGGGTATAATGGAATTACGTAAAGGAACGATCGGACGAGCATCCATTCGGTGGCATCTTTATGGATATTTTTAAAGTCAGAAAAGAATTGCGTAGGATGAAACGAGGGGATCTCTTTCGGTTAGCTTCTGACCAGAAAATTTCAAAATGTATGGTTGGGGAGCGAGCTTGCAGCCTTTACTTTCATTATAAGGGCTTCTCTTTCTGTGTTTCGGAAATTCTCGGAAAACCCTGCTTGTATGAGGGGGTGGAGAAAGAGAGCTGGAAAGGTGAAGAAATTTTGCCTCCCCTGACTTTCGCTAATCTTCTCTTAAACGGCCTTCTTTTTTCAAAAAAAGAGGTTACCGAATTTAAGGTTTATTACAGAGATGATCTTACCCATTCCATGATTCTTCTGGGAAGCGTTGATGAAAGAAGAAGAAAAGAGAGGGGGAATAACCTCAAAGATTTATTGGTGAGAGCGAGAAGAGACTTTTCAGACCGTGTCTCTGATCCCTCTTTAATATTCCTATTAGGCCCATGACCAGGGTGATCCAATTAAGACCACGACAGTTTTTTTCGGACCATCCTTCTCCATATCTGGGCAAACCTTCGACTCCTATATTTGAAAGACACCCTATCAGTTTAATTTCCTTATCTGTTTGAACAATACCTAAGATCGATTCATCCCTTCTATAAATGACACCTTCGTAAGCCCCCAGTTATGAGTTTTGCATTCCATCGTCCCGACAGAAATGCTTTCGAAAATCTTAGAATGTGGATCGGAATATTATCTTTATTGGTGAGATTGGATTCACTGATTGGATGGAGTTATAAGACATATTAGATGAACTGATCCAGTGAAAGAGCGAAGCTAATGTTCCCGCTTTAACATTTTCTCCAGCATCCCTGCCGGTCCTGTTTTAGAAACTGGGGGACGACACCTTCCAATTTTTGACCTTCCAATTTTTGACTTGACAAACCCAACCGGTCTATGTCATTTTACTTCAAAATTTTTCTCTTCGGATTCGACCAATCTTTTATTGAACCCGGAAGGAATATTCCATGTTCCACAAGATATTAGGGGTGGGGATGATCCTATTTCTTTCCTCTGCATGTTTCCCCCACCTGGGCCGGCTTTCCGAAACCACTTATTCCTATCCCTCCCTTAAAACAGAGGGCAGTTCTCTCTTCACGAAATTTGAAATAGAAAAATTCTTTTCACAAAAAGAAGAGGCGATTCTTTTATCAGTCTCTTCTCTTGGGAACCGTGGGGTATGGATGTTAGGGATTCCGATCAGTGATGAGTCCAATGATGAAGTCCAGGTTGAGCTTATTCCTAAAGACCGACCCAAACAACCAAAGGAATTCGACATCCCGATTGTGATCAATGCAAAAGTGGAGCAGTTCATCCAATACTTTCAAACGACTGCCAGGAAAGCCTTCTCTACCTGGCTCTCACGATCAGAAAGATATATGACGATGATGAGAAGTCTATTGAAAGAAAATGGTCTTCCCGAAGACCTTGTTTATTTAGCCTTAATTGAGAGTGGATTCAATCCTTATGCCTACTCAAAAAGTAAGGCATCCGGTCTCTGGCAATTCATTTACCCCACTGGTAAGAGATATGGATTGAGGGCCGATTGGTGGATTGACGAGAGAAGAGATCCTGAGAAATCGACGATTGCCGCCGCCAAATACCTTAGAGATCTTTTTGATTTGTTTGATTGCTGGTATCTCGCTGCTGCAGGCTACAATGCCGGCGAAGCTAAGATCGTCAAAGCGATGAAGCGCTATCGGACAGAGGACTTTTGGGAATTAACCAAATATCGATATCTGAAACGGGAAACAAAGGATTATGTTCCCCAAATGATTGCCGCAGCCCTCATCGCCAAAGACCCCGGGACATATGGATTTGTCAGCGTTGATTATGAAGAACCCCTTCACTACGAAAAAGTGAGGGTGCCCGAAGTGACAGACCTGCGTTTGATCGCACAGGCTTGTGAAGTGGGTCTTGAAGAAATCAAGGCACTGAACCCTGAGCTTTCAAGATGGTGCACCCCGCCTAACTTTCCGAATTATGAGATTAAAATCCCATACGGAAAAAAAGAACTATTCCTGAGAAATTTTGAACTTCTTTGCTCCGGTGAAAAGTTTCTATTTAAAACTCACACGGTAAAAAAAGGGGAGACCCTCTTAAAAATCGCCCAGCTTTATCGGATCGATCTCGAACCGATTTTGGAACTTAATCGATTAAATAGGAAAAGCCGTCTTTCTACTGGGATGAACCTTCTCATCCCGCTGCCGAGAGGGCGGGAGATAAAACCCAATTCCATGGCGATGATCAAATCTGCTCAAAGCGAGAAGTGCCTCTGATTCAATCGAAGTAGAATTAAATCTTCAACTCAAGGTTGATCATATCCCCTCTTGTAAAACCCATCGAATGAAAGAATTGGAGGAGGTCCCAATCGTTCCAGCTGACAAGGGTATAAATGGTCTTGACCCCTAAGCTTTTAAGATTTTGGATTAACTCTCGAGCTAAACCCGTCGCCACCCCTTTTTTCTGATAAGCGGGTTCGACCCCAATGGTGTCAATCCAACCGATGGTTTCCGGCACCCCGAATTCCCAACCGCTGATATCACCGAGAATGAATCCTACAACTGTCCCCCCCCACTCAGCCACTAACGAGATTTGTGAGGCTTTGTTGTTCATCAACTCCAACTTCCTCTCCCAGTAATTCCTCCGGTTCTCTCCCAGAACCTTCTCGTCAATGTACACGATGTCTTTCAGATCCTCCTTCCTAAGGGGTCGAATGGTTAAATTCTCCATGGAGTCCATTTCCCTTCTCCTCCTTTTGTTATTCATTAAACAGGAGCTTAAAAAATTGTCAAGGGGAAACTCGACTTTAAACTTGACAAAAACCCATAATCTGTATACAGTATACATTATTGAGCGATTTCAAAGGGTTCAGATTTTTAAAAGGTTTTTCTCAACCATCGATTGGAATGAGATTATAATTTATTGAAATTATTTGAATTTAATTTGTGAAATATTTCTTGACAAAGAAAGGAGGCGATGATATTTAGTAGTTCTGTTTTATCGGGTTTGATTTTAACAAAGGAGGAAGCATATGTTACCAGGAATTAAGAAGTATCCGCATATTTTCAGTCCAGTCAAGATCGGCAAATTGGAGATTAAAAACCGAATCAAATACGCCTCCACGGAGACAAATTTTAATTACCGAGATGGTTATGTTTCCGATAAAGAAGTTGGCTATATGGAGGCTCAAGCAAGAGGTGGAGCAGGGATTGTCACTTCCCAGGGGGCTTTCACTGAACCTGTGGGCGAAGGAAAGGGTTATGTGGGAATGATGGCGATCTGGGATGACAAATTTATCCCGGGTCTTAAAAAAATTGCTGATGTCATCAAGAAATATGATGCTGTTCCCTGCCTTCAATTAATGCACTGTGGAAGAGTAGGAGGGATTGAATTGCCTTACACGGCAGGACCATCGAATGTCCCTCAGAAACTCCCGATTTTCCGTCCTCCTAAAGAGATGACGAAAGAGGAGATTCATCGGTGCATCCAAGAGCATGTCGATGGAGCCATGAGGGCAGTGGAGGCTGGTTTTAAAATTGTTGAAGTGTCAGGAATCGTGGGCTATCTCATCTCAAACTTCATTTCCGCTTATACGAATAAGCGTACGGATGAGTATGGCGGTGACATCCGCGGAAGATGTCAATTCATGAAGGAAATCCTCGAAGGGATTCGAAAGGCAGTCCCCTCGGATGTGGCCATTGGAATTCGTCTTTGCGGTGAGGAATTATTGGATGATCGTGGTGGCAATACTCCCGAAGAAAGCCTCGAATCCATCAAGATTGCAGAGAAAGCAGGGATTGATTACCTCAGTGTGACTGCAGGATGGCAGGAATCTCCTGTTTCGGTCATCTCTCGAGATGTCCCGATGGGAAATTGGCTCTATATCGCAGAACGAATGAAGAAAAATATCAAAGTGCCTGTCAGTATGGCCTATCGTCTCTTCGTCCCGGAAATTCCCGAGAAGGCAATGGCAGAGGGCAAGCTCGATATATGGGAGATGTGTCGTCCGATGATTGCCGATCCTTTCCTTCCCAAGAAGATTATGGAAGACCGCCAACAGGACATCATCCCATGCATCGCCTGCAATGTCTGCCTGGCTCGACTCTTCAGGGACACTGAACTTTGTTGTACGGTGCGACCTTCGCTCGGACATGAAACCGAAGTGGAGTGGGGTTTCTATGGTTTCCAAAAATCAAAGACAAAGAAAAAGGTGATTGTAGTGGGATCCGGGATCGCCGGTCTTCAGGCAGCAGCCATTGCCGCTGAAAAGGGCCATGATGTCACCGTTTATGAAAAGAATGATCATGTAGGCGGCCAATTTGCGGCAGCGGCTCACGGTCCTTGGGGCGACCAGGAGTTCCAACGAATGGTCAATTATCTTAAGGCCCAATGTGAAAAACATGGTGCCAAGGTCATTCTCAATACCCCTGTGACCAAGGAACTTTTGGAGAAAGAAAAAGCCGACTCTGTGATTATCGCTACCGGTGCCACCCCTGATAAATCGATCCCTGGCAGCGACAAAAAGCATGTCGTCTCTCTCTTCGATGTCTTAGAGGGGAAGGCAAAGCTGGGGCCGAATGTGGTCATCATTGGAGGGACAGGTGCTGCTATTTCAACGGCCCTCTATATTATCGATAAAGGGAAGCATACGGTCACGATGGTGGATAAGCCTAAGAAATTCGGGCTCGATGTCAATCCCTCCTATGTATGGAGATACATGAAGAAGCTGAAGGAAGGCAACGTGGTCCAGATGGTTCAGAGCACTGTAAAAGAGATCCGAGATAAAGAGGTCGTTGTCGAAGGGCCGGATAAGAAGGAGACCACCATCCCGGCTGACTCCGTAGTTCTCGCCAACCTCATCCCCAATAGAGAAGTGGGTTATGGAAAATATGCAAAGGATGTTTATATGATCGGCGATGCGGTCCAGGTTCGAAGGGGGACGGCGGCGATCCGCGATGGCTATAAGATGGGAATGAGGGTCGACTTTTTGCCCTATCAGACCTATCATCGGATCAAACATTAAACTCTGATAAAAAATAAAGAATGGTCCTCCTTTCTAATGGGGAGACCATCGCTAATTACATTAAA
>JACAEV010000089.1 GCA_013388645.1 Syntrophaceae bacterium
ATAAAACTCAGGGTATGATTTCTTCATATAAGTGTGAAGCATATCCAATATGGGGTCATTGCTGCCAGAAGCCAGAAGGGCTCCCTCAATTTTTCTGGTTTTCTGTTTGGCCTGTTCAAAACCTGTCTTGGCATTCGAATCAATCCATTCGTCAATCAATTTTTTTGGAAAAACCCACTTCCCTGTCACCCGGGTGGACGGAATTCTTCTGGATTTGATCAAGGCATAGACCTGCTTTTCATGAATACCTAAATATTTGGCTACTTCTTTAGTATTCATCATTTCGTCAGACATGGTTTCCTCCCCTTCATTAACAAAATATTAAAAGAAACCGGAATAATTGTCAATTAAAATTATTACAAATAATTACTAATTATTACTTATAAACTTAAAAATGCCCTTGATGGTTACGTCATCCACGAAACATGAAAGTACTTTGAGTGTTTAGGTTACGGTTACGAAGCCCGTTTGGTTTAAGGTTAAAGGTTTACGTCAAGTTATTAGGACCAAAAACGTATCCGGAAGTCGAAAAGACTTGACGACGGAACGAAGCGGGCATCTTTACCTTTGCCCTTAAAAAGAACTGTTATTTTCTAACTGAATCCTTCCTCACCTTGAAGGCGAGGGGTTCCTAAAACTTGTCGACTTCAAGTCGACTTGGGTTCTAAGTTCCTCTTATTGGTCATTCCTGCGAAAGCAGGAATCCAGAAAACAATCTGAGGAAAGAACCTTATGGATACCCGCTTTCGCGGGTATGACGGAATGGTTGGGTTCGTTCTTATAGTTGGCTCATGTTCACTTTTTTCACATTTCGCCTATTTTCGCTTCGCCTCAAGGCGAAGGTCTTTTACCATCCCCGATGGTGACACTAATTGAATTGAGATGTCCGGAAAAAGGATAGAGGTTATTGAATTTGGTATTGACGAAGATTGGCTCATCCCATAATATGAGCTGGAATAGAAAGGGAAGAGATATGAAGGATTATTCCTCCAATCGTGCCTTGAAGTTTACAGAATCGGTCATCCGGGAGATGACCCGTATTTGTCTCAAACATCAGGGGGTTAACCTGGCTCAAGGATTTCCTGATTTTCCTGCACCAGCCGAGATTAAAAAAGCTGCTCTAAAAGCCATTCAGGCCGATTTTAATCAGTATGCTATTACCTGGGGAACCCCAAATCTCCGTCAAGCCATTGCTGAAAAATTTGCCTGGTATAACGGCGTCACAGTAGACCCTGAAAGAGAGATTACCGTTTGTTGCGGATCAACCGAAGCCATGATCTCTTCTTTAATGGCCATTGTCAACTCCGGTGAAGAGGTCATTGTCTTCGAACCCTTTTATGAGAATTATGGCCCGGACACCATCCTCTGCGATGCGAAACCACGATTCATCACCCTTCACGAACCGGATTGGCATTTTGATGAGAAAGAACTATCCCAAACATTCAATAACAAGACCAAAGCCATCATCATAAATACACCCAACAACCCCACTGGTAAAGTCTTCTCTCGTGAGGAATTAAAATTCATCGCTGATCTTTGCCTGAAATGGGGAGCGGTCGCAGTGACGGATGAGATTTATGAACATATTCTCTACGATGGAGCGAAACATATCAGCATCGCCTCTCTCCCTGGCATGAAAGATCAAACCATCACCATTAATTCTATATCCAAGACCTACAGTCTCACGGGATGGCGTGTGGGGTGGGCTATTGCTCCAGCCTCACTGACTTCGTCTATCCGCAAGGTTCACGATTTCTTAACCGTGGGAGCGCCCCACCCTCTTCAAGAGGCTGCAGCAACTGCTCTCCGTATTGATCGAAGTTATTACGAGACTCTGGCGAAGGAATATCAGGAGAGAAGGGATTTTCTTACCCAAGCATTAGACGAAGCAGGTTTTCGTATTTACCGCCCCCACGGTGCTTATTATATTATGACAGATGTAAAACATTTTGGTGTTTCAGACGATGTGGCTTTTGCTATCCACTTAGTAGAAAAATTTGGAATCGCCACAGTTCCTGGAAGTAGCTTTTACAGCCGTTCTTCTCTGGGAGCGACAAAGGTTCGCTTCTGCTTCCCCAAAAAGCGGAAAACCCTCGAACTTGCTGCAGAAAAATTGAGGAACTTCAAAAATAGGAGAGGATGGAAATAGTTTTTAGGTTAAGGTTAGAAGCCCGTTTGGTTTAGAGTAAAGAGGTTTGGGCTAATGATTTAAAGACCAAATCCATAACCCTTTGACAAAACCGGCATCTTTACCATTGCCCTCACACAAAAAGCTTCGATTGTTAGCTAAGGAAAGTGAATAAACAATTGGACCGCTAAAACAAAGGGCAGTCATTCGGACCGCCCTCTCTATTCCACGATTCACTCAGAACCTATTACTTTAACCGCCCTTCCACTGCCTCCCATTTGATGTTTTTGAAGAAGGAAGCAATATAATCTGCTCTTTTCAAGCCATAATCAATCATGAAGGCGTGTTCGAAAACATCCAGGATTAACAGGGGATTGCAACCTGCCGGGTGGCCGACATCGTGCTCATTGATCCACTGGTTGATCAGTTTTCCGCTCACCGGATCCTGGTAGAGGATGGCCCATCCGATGCCCCGCATGGTACCGACTCCCTTAAAATCGGCTTCCCAGTTTTCGTAGCTTCCGAACTCTTCAGCCAGCTTCTTCCCGAGCTTGCCAGACTTATTCAATGCCGATTTCCCACCTAAATTCTCAAAGTAAAGTTCATGAAGCCTCATGCCATTAAACTCCCAGCCTAACCTGCGCTTTAACTCCGCATATTCAGGAGTTCCAATCTTCCCCCCTTTTGCCATTTCAGAAAGGGTATCCATAACCTTGTTCGTATTGGTCACATACCCCTGATAGAGAGTAAAATGATTCTTAAGCAGAGTTTCGCTAAATCCTTCCATTCCGATAAGATGGTTATAATCTTTTGCCGTGTAAGCCATACCCTCATTCCTCCTTTTATTTAGTTATAAATTTATCATAACAGAAAAAACTCCAGTTTCAAGGAATTTTTTAGATGAGGTTTTAAGAATTGGCCTACCAACATCTGAGTCATTGGGCATTTCACAGACTTAATGAATATAGCACGAAAAGGACGCTTTCATTCGAATTTGGGATAGTCAACTTTTGTGTGAATGACTCCGGGCTTTCATTTTAAGAGATTCAATTCTTTCTTAATTTCTTCTGAAAGCCAGTGCCGAATCAATGTCTGATAGGGTATGGATTTAGTCGTTGCCAATTTTCTAATGGCCTGGACCTGAAGGGGGTCTATTTTAATCGTTACATTCTGAAGCTTCCTTTTTCTCTTTCTCGAAAGGATATCCCGACGTAATTTTTCTCCCAAGCTAAACTCGACAGGCTCTTCCAAAAGTTCATCGAGAATATTTACCTGGTCATAATAATCGACCCATTCTTTATCTTTCTCCTTCTTCATGATCCATCACCTCCTATGCTTCTTATAATATTGAACTTCTGGCCGATTCATATCCCATCCTGTGATCGGCCGCACGATCCCTTTAGATTTCTTTTCAAAAATAACGATCAGGAACCTTCCTGCACTCGTTGGGCCAAAAGCTACATAATGCCCCTTCTTCGTTCTTCGGAAGAGAGGCCTATGAACAAAGACTTCTTCCACCTCCTCAGGCTCAATTCCGTGGCCAAGTTCGAAATGAAGCACATTTCCTTCGTCCCATTCAAACTCTGAGATCTGCAATCGAGGCTCCTAAAAGTCATACATAGTATGACATTTTAAATAAACCGTGTCAAGATCTTTGACATTAAAAGAAAGCCAACGCTCCCTTGATAATCGATCATCCCACATGTTATTTTTAACAAATTATGAAACTTCGAGTTGGAGCCAATTGGGATATTGGATTTCTGGATGCAGTCAAAGGGACTTCGGTTGATACCCTTTTCGGTAAACTGCCTTTTGATATCGTGGGGGGAGCAAGACCTGGGTTTGTCCTGCCTCAGGTGGGTCGAAATGATATTGAAAAATACATTCAAGCCTGTCACGAAAGGAATTTGGAGTTCAGTTACCTTCTCAACGCCCCCTGCCTTGGAAATCTTCAGTATTCAGAAAAAGGCTATGGACAGCTGGTCGAACTTCTTGAATGGATTGACCAAGCTCGTGCAGATGCCGTCACGATAGGTATTCCCTATCTTGTTGATCTTGTCAGAAAACGCTTTCCCCGACTTAAAATAAAAATTTCAACAACAGCTCGTGTCAATACGGTGAGGAAGGCTCTCCAATACGAAGACATGGGGGTGGAGGAAATTATCATCGATGAGCATATCAATCGAGAGTTCAAGACATTGGAGGCCATTCGAAAATCAGTGAAGTGCAATTTAGAGCTGATCGTTAACAACATCTGCCTCTGGCAATGCCCTTATAACTATGAACATGTCAACCATGACGGTCATGCCTCAAGAGAGGGAGAAGAGGACCAATATTGCTATCTCCAGTATCCAGGGTATCTCTGCCTTTACAGAAAATTGACGGATCCAGTGGAGCTTCTGAAATCCCCCTGGATCAGGCCGGAGGATATTCCTCACTATGAGGCAATTGGATACGATCGTTTCAAAATCACGGAGCGTTTTAAACGCACCCCGCTCCTCCTTGAGCATGTCAGGGCTTATGAAAACCGCCACTATGACGGAAACCTTTTGGACCTCTTCACGCTCCCGAGAAAAGGGGCTTTCACCCCCGTGCATCTGGAATATTTTATCCAGCCTGAACATGTCAACATTATGAAAATTTCGGAATTAGAAAAGGTGTTTGACTTGGAGGTCAGGGACCTGATTCAACTGGATAACAAGAAATTGGAGGGGTTTATTGATCATTTTAAAACAAAGAATTGTAATCAGATCTCCTGCTCGAGCTGCCGATATTGTGAAGACTTCTTCGAAAAAGTAGCAATGGTGAAGAAAGAGGAGCTGGAACGGGCTGCCCAAAAAGTTAAGAATTTCTCAGAAAAACTGCTTTCTGGTGAGATTTTTGATATTCCCCGATCTCATCTTTTTTTCCGCATCCCATTGTTCAAAGGGTTGCTAAAACATTTTGCGAAACGGCAATTCACGACAAATCGCGAGAAATGAGATTCCTACTGGTTGATCCACCTCATAAAATCTGGACCATTCTTCGAGCATGGACCCCTTCCCCAGGATGCCTTCAATTATTAGCCTATTTAGAAAGAGAACAATTCGATATCGAGTATATGGATTGCACCCTGAATGAAAATCCATGGAGAGATCTGGAAGAAAAGATTCGAAAAGAGAAACCGGATGTCGTAGGCATTTCCGTCATCTGTACTGCCTTCATCTACGATGGGATGAATGCCGCCAACCTGATTAAGGCCGCAAATCCTAAAACGATCATCATCATGGGTGGAGAGCATCCTTCCTTTATGGCCGAGGAGACCCTCCGGGATTGTCCTGCGATTGATTATATCTGTGTGGGAGAAGGAGAAGTCACCTTGACTGAATTTCTCCGTTCATTGGAGAAGAAAGAGGATCTCTCAAAAGTCTTAGGCCTCGCTTACCTCGATGATAGAGGGAAATTTATCTATACGGGGGATCGGCCCTTCATTGAAAACCTCGATGCCCTTCCCATCCCTGCTTATCACCTCGCCAAAATGGAGCATCCTTTTATCACTCTTCCCTCAGAGGGGGAAAGGGGGCTGGTAGTCAACTTTTCAAGAGGATGCCTCTGGGATTGCACCTTCTGCTCTGAATCTGCTTTCTATAAAAGAACCTGGAGAAGACGGAGTCCAAAACTGATTGCAGATGAACTTGAACTTCTCAAAGAGAAATACAAGCGGGACATTTTTTATGTAGGCGACAATACCTTCAATGTCGTACGAGAGCAAGGAATCGGATTTATCGAGGAGATGCTTAAACGAAAAACGAATCAACATTTCTGGCTCCAATCCCGGGCCGATCTTATCCTCCGTGATGAAGACCTATTGGACGGCTTCCGGGAGGCTGGGGTCTATCAGTTTATGATGGGACTTGAATACCATTCCGATGTCGTCCTCAAAGACATTAAGAAGCGTCACACAGTTGTACAGGCCATTCAGGCCATGGAACTTCTAAAGAAACATAAGCTCATGGTCATGGCAACTCTCTTGATCGGCCATTGGAATGAAACAGAAAAAGATCGCAATGATTTTTTCAAATTCTTTGGGAAATATGTGGACCACTTCGGTCTGAACCTGATCACCCCCCTACCAGGGACTCCATTTTTTCAACAAATGAAAGCATTAGGAAGAATCAAAGATTGGGATTATCGAAATTACGACTATCTCCATGCTGTCATGTCAGCCAAGGAAGTGGACGATTTGGAGCAACTCAACCTCATCTATCGAGATATCATGAGGCGTTATTATTGGCGCCCCAGAGAGATGTTAAAAATATTCTCACCCAATCCTATTCTGAGACATCACCATCGGTATTACATCACTAAAGTCGCTTTCAATATTATGATGCATGAAATTTTTGGAACACCGATCTGGGTGCAACCTAATTATCAGGAGTATAAGGATTACTTGGTGGAAAGAGGAGAGGCCCTCTCCAAAGAATTGATGGCTTTGGCTAAATAGTCAAACCATTCCTTCTGGAGCGCCATCCTCCTTCTGGGAACAAGAGCGACAGGCGCAAATCTCAAGGTGAAGGATCGTTCTGCCGAGTCGCGAAAGGTTAGATTGAAGATGACGGTATCTGTCCCGTAATAATTATCGCGGGTGAGAAAGACCTTATCCATTTTGGAAAGAGGAATATCCAAATGGATTCTTTCCATCCCCTTCCTTTCCGAAACTTCGAAGAACAGCCGACCTTCTTTGAACTGCAAACGACCCCTCCGTCTTGACCCTTTAATAGGAAGGCCTCCATAATAATAGGCATTGCATGGTTTAGGATTCACGTTTCGTATATTAGCACTTATCTCTACCCTTATCAATGGGATAGAATAACTCCCTTCCCTCTCTTAATTTAAGAGGTGAAACATAAGGGGGAGTTAACTCCTCGATACCTGGGGGAACCGAACCAAACATCTATTTTCCTTCTTTGTTTTGTGTTATTTAATATCGTCATTGATAGCAGATAGCAGAATGTTTATCACACTTTGTTTCCGAAGGGACGAAGGAAATGTCCTCACTGGTTGTTGTCTCAAAAGGAAATGATCCTTATCTAACGGCCCAAAAGGCTCTGCTTCAATTTCCCCTTCCTCGCCTCGAAGGGAAAAAAATTCTTATAAAACCAAATGCCGCTCGACAGGCCTGCCCTGGCTCTGGTATGACGACCCATCCCTCTGTCGTATTGGCTGCCATCGATCATCTCAAAACAACGAAAGCCGATAAAATCGTCATCGCAGAGAGTTGTATCTTTGGCGTCCATGCCTTAAAAGCCTTTCGGATGACAGAGATGGAAAAAGTCGCTAAAAAGAGTGGGGTGGAACTCATCGATTTAGATCATACCCGTCCGACAGAAATGATCATCCCCGGAGGAAAAGTTCTTAAGAAAATTAAAGTTTCTAAGCTTCTCAAAGATTTTGATTTTGTTGTCTCCATTCCTGTCATGAAAACCCACATGCACACCCGTGTGACATTGAGTATCAAAAATATGAAAGGTTTGTTATGGAGAAAGGAAAAGGCGAAGCTTCATCAACTCCATTCTCCGAAAAAAATCACGAAAGGGGATAAGGAATTGGATATCGCCATCTCAGAAATGGCATCCGTCCTCTTCCCTAATCTGTCCATCATCGATGGAACAGTGGGCATGGAGGGAATGGGGCCAGCCTATGGAAAAGCAAAGAAGTTAGGGATGGTAGTGGTGGGAAACAATCCTCTTTCTACGGATGCTGTAGCCTCACGTCTCATGGGCCTTGACCCTGAGGATATACCTCATCTTCGATTATCAGCAGAAAGAGGGTTGGGAGAAATAGAGCTAAACAAAATCATAATCAAGCCACAGGGATATCTAAAATGGGCTGTACCTTTCGAACCGCCACCAACCCATTTTTCTATTCCTTTCCCTGATGTCATGGTTTACGACCAGGGTGCTTGCAGCGCCTGCCTTTCAACCCTTTTGGTGTTCCTCCAAGATCACTATTCAAAGCTGATGGATTATCGCTTATCAGACAAGAAAATTCACATCGGAATTGGAAAAAAAATAAAGACCTGTCCGGAGGGAACAATCCTCATCGGCAACTGCACATCGAAAATGAAAGGGAAAGGGATCTTTATCCAGGGATGCCCACCTGTTGCTTCTCAGATCATGAATACCCTGTATCCTTTCTCAGCACAATAAGAATGTTTCATCCTGTATAGGGGCTTGCTTTATCCAAAACAAGGTGATAAAAAATTACAAAATTGAGTATAACCCCACTCGGATCCAAGGTTTGTTGTATGATCATATTAAGGAGGTAATATGATGAAACGAAACATAGTTCTCATGGGATTGATCACATTTAGCTTCCTTATTTTTTCATTAACTTCTTCCTGGGGGCTTACCACAGTTAAAGTAGGTGTCCTCAGGCTTTCCAGCACTGCACCTATCTTCATTGGAATGGACAAGGGCTTCTTTGAAGCGGAGGGGATCAAGGTGGACCCTGTCTGGTTTAAGGCGGCTCAACCGATTGCAGTAGCCACAGCGAGTGGAGATGTGGAGGTCGGGGCAACTGGCTTAACGGCAGGGCTTTACAACTCCATTGCCCAAGGGATGAAAATTTCCATTGTGGCGGACAAAGGTCGCGAGTGGCCAGGATATAAACTGACCGCAATTATCGTTGATACAGAACAGTGGAAGGCAGGGTTGAGAGATTTAAAAGATCTGAAAGGAAAACGCGTTGGGATCACACAAATTGGATCGACCTTTCACTACATCTTAGGAAACCTCCTTGAGAAGAGAGGGATGTCCCTGAATGATGTGAAGGTCGTCCCTCTCGGGAGTGTTGCCAGTATGCGAGATACGGTCATCACCCATCAAATTGAATCTGCCTTCCTCGTTCAACCGTTTATCACTGCAGTGGAATTGAATCAAGCCGCAAATGTTCTGCTCTGGGTAGGAGACCACCTTCCCTATCAAATTGCTGCGAACTTTTATGGTGAAAAGTTGATGAAGAATCGTCCACTGGCGATCTCTTTCATGAAAGGGTATATCCGGAGTTGCCGTTACTACTTTGACTATGCCCTGACCAAAAGGGAAGGTCCCCAATATCTGGAAATCCTCAATACCATTTCTAAATATACAGAAGAAAAAACTGACGCAATCGCCTTAGCCCTCCCTTACATGGATCGAAACGGTGAACTTTATTCCGAAGACATTCAGAAACAACTGGACTGGTATTACCGAAATGGGATGGTCTCAAAGAAAATGGCGAGCTCTGAGATGGTGGACCTCTCTTTCTGGAAAGAAGCCATGGGGCAACTTGGTAAATGATTTCTTAAATCCGAAGCACGAAATCCAAAATGGTTTAAACTCTAAACACTAAACTCTAAATCCTAAATAAACCCAAAACTCATAGGATTAAAGGATTTGAGGTTTTGCAATTTAACCATTTGAGTTTGTTTAGAGTTTAGGATTTTGAGCTTAGAGTTTAACTATTCTCGATATTCGAATTGATCAATTTTATGAAGGTTCTCATCGATCATATCTCTAAAACCTATGTTGATCGAAAGGGGGAGAGGACAGAGGCTCTCCAGGACATCCATTTTGCCATCGAGGAGAATGAATTTGTCGTGGTGGTGGGCCCAAGTGGATGCGGAAAATCGACCCTCCTCAATATTATTGCCGGACTTCTCAGCCCCACTTCAGGGCAGGTGATCTTTGAAGGCACTCGAACCAATACGAAACCGCATACGGCTGTGGTATTCCAAGATTTCGCTCTCTTCCCATGGCGGACCGTGCTGAAGAACATCGTCTATGGTCTGGAAGAAAAGGGATTAAATAAAACAGAACAATCCACGATCGCCGAACAATTCATTTCGATGGTGGGGCTTCGAGGCTTTGAAAAAAAATATCCTCATCAACTCTCCGGAGGGATGAAGCAGAGGGTATCGATCGCCCGAGCCCTCGCCAATGACCCCCTCCTGCTTCTCATGGATGAACCCTTCTCTGCCCTCGATGCTCAAACTCGAACCCTGATGCAATATGAACTCTCCAGAATTTGGGAGGAAACCCAGAAAAGTTTTCTTTATATCACCCATAACATTCAGGAAGCGGTCTTCTTGGGAGATCGTGTGGTGATTCTGTCGAGAAGACCAGGGAAAGTTCTCAGCATCATGAAAATCGATCTTCCCAGACCGAGAAACGAACATCTCACGGTCGAAAAAAAATATTTAGAATATGTGAATGCGATTTGGAGATATATCAAAGAACAAGCCTGGGAGGCGCTTGAGGAGAAGACATGATTGAAAAGGAAATTGTCCAGGATAAAACCTATTTTCTCCAGATGAAAGAACATCCATGGCTGAGTGTGGCTTCTTTTGTGGGTATCTTTCTCTTTTGGGAAATGGTGAGTCGGATGGAGTGGGTTCCCCCTCTTTTCCTTCCATCCCCAAGTGGGATTCTTCTGGAAGGGTGGGCGATGCTCAAAACAGGTCTCATCTTTAAACATATCCTGGCCAGTCTCAGCCGGATCCTCTGGGGGTTCGTCATCGCTTGCAGTTTTGGAGTGGCCGTGGGAATTTCGATTGGGTTCTTCAGCATCCCAGAGGCAGTTGGAAATCCGATCATCGCCGCTACCTTTCCTATACCTAAAATTGCCATCCTGCCTCTCCTCATCCTATGGTTGGGTATTGGAGAAGCATCCAAGGTTGCTGTCATCGCCCTGGGCGTTTTCTTTCCCATGGTGATCAATGTCTATACAGGTGTGAAAAATGTAGACCCTCTCTTGATCAAAGCTGCATTAAGTTTAGGGTCAAACAGAGCGAGAATTATTAGAAAGGTCATTCTTCCCAGTATCCTGCCTATGGTTTTTGCGGGAATGAAATTAGGTATCGGGATTGCTTTACTCCTGGTGGTGGCAGCCGAGATGGTAGCGGCTGATGCAGGAATCGGATTCATGATCCTGACCGCTGCTGATCTCATGCAGACGAAGAAATTGATGGTGGGACTTATCATCCTTTCGCTTCTTGGAATCTTCTTCAACTGGCTATTCCAGAAACTGGAGCGGGTCTTTATCCCGTGGAAACAGTGATCTCCGATGAACCAGAAGAGAGACAACATATTAGAGTTTTCTGAGACGGAGTTCTCAAGAAATCAAAAATATCCTCTGAGTGAGGTTAAGGGGTCAGGGCTAGGAAGCCCGTGTGCCACCCTTACCTTAACCTTAATCCAATGCCTTTATATTTTTTTTAACGGAGATGAGGTATGAAGTTCATTGTGAAGAGATCAACATTACAGGGCACCGTCCAGGTACCCGGCAACAAATCGGCAACTGCCCGCGCCATTGTCCTGGGAGGATTGGCTGAGGGGGTATCCCGGGTGATCAACCCACTCCCCGGAGCAGACAGCTTCTCTATCGTGGGAATGATGGAGGCCTTGGGTGCCAAAATAGATACTTCTAATTCTAAGGAATGGATCTTTAA